>JAFXPN010000011.1 GCA_017527865.1 Clostridiales bacterium | reverse complement strand
GGAAGGATGAACAGGGGCGCAACGTAGCCAGTTGTAAATATGCACCTGACGGAGATATGGCATCTATAAACCTTGTTTTTACACGGCCTGAATTTAGAAGAAGACATTATGCGGAAAATCTTGTGTATCAGGTGACGATGAAAGTGAAAGAGGCAGGATACGTACCGATGCTTTATACCGATGCAGATTATGTAGCTTCCAATGTATGTTATGAGAAGATAGGCTATGTCCTTCGTGGCAAGCTGTGCACGATCGGCTAAGCATTTTGCAGTAAGTCAGATTTAGAATTCCAGATAGATTATGAAGCTGGATACGGTGGCAAGGTGTTGCTCAACGAAAACGACGTCGAGACGGTTGTCTTGCTTCCCAAGGGAAACATGTCGAGTAAGCATATACAGGTGGAGTTCTATCTCGAGTAGATGGATACTTCCGGATTCAAGGACGGAGCAACTTATGATGTGATTGCAGCGTGGGTTGAGAAGAATTACGGATTCCACGTAACAAATCTCAACATCGCCCAGACCAAACGCAAGTGCGGGATTATCGAACGACAGAACTATAATCTGCCCAAGTCCGAGGACTCTGTTCAGCCGGAGACTACGGCTGAGAAAGAGGCAGCGATCAAAGTTTATGTATATCTAATGGGCTTAATAATAAGGGGTGACACTATTTTGAAGTGCCACCCCTTATAATCCTCATAAAGTGATACGTTTCTTAATGGTTGCTTATAATTCAATAACAGTACGATTGCATTCCGTCCTTACACTTGTATCCCAGTCTTCTCCAAACTTTTCAGCCGGAGCAAATTGTGAGATAAGATCATAACCTCTGTGCACAATGATCTGTTCTGAGAACCAGGTGTCTTTCTCGAATGCTATCTCACGGTCACCTAAATCGAAGATGATCCCTCTGGTTACCCAAACATCATATGTCTGTTCATCTCCTCGGTACACGCGCTGGTTTTCTTGAATGATCTTTATTCCTTTGATTGTTTCGTCAACGGGAGTGGATATGAAGCTTTTATGATCGATTATAGGGAGTTTTTCCTTTGTAAAGGACCAAACGGCTACATCTTCCGGCGTCCCAAAGTAATCCTGAACCTCAGTGAAACTATATAGATAATAGGATTCATCACCATCCATAGCTATAGAAACTGCCTGAGATGAGGTTGGCGTGAAATTAAACTCATCATGTTGATAACTATGCATCTTGTTACCAATAAATGACTTCAATATGGTGGTTTCGTTTGGCTTGAGCCTGATGTCTATAGATTTCATATAGTTACTCCTTAACAAAATGTATTTTTTGAGTTTTTAGTCCCGATGAAGAATTGCTACGATATATATTGATATCGATTGCCGGTGATCCATCGGAACTTGAAGTCTCACGCCATGTAATGATTGTACCATCTGATAGGCTGGTTATAGCACCTTTGACATTACCTCTTGAATCGTAGAGTTTTTCTTCTTTTCCTCCGTGGGCGATTTTGTTGTAGAAATCTAATGCTGTTGCGGAGGGATCATCGGATGCAATATGGCGAACTTTGTTATCATTGCTATTACCGTGTGTACCAAAGTATCCGTTGCTTAACGGATAATCAGATGTGATGCTTGGTATGTTCTCGCTGAGACTATGGTAGTGATCTGTTCCGCCTTTGAATTCTGAACCCATATAATTAACCTCCTTTCCTATGTGTGCGTTCGAATTCGCTGGGATATCTTATGAATGTAGTTCGATTCAGATACTCAGCAAAAACATCATCAGGCATATACCCGTGAACCAATACGGTTCTTGGACTAATAGTATCCAGCATTACCGGGATTCCTTCTTTGAAAACCTGCCGTAGTCGTTTGTCGTTGAGACATCCGTGAGTACTAATGCATACTATGCTGTTATGGGGAACGCCAAGAAAGCAGAAGTCATATGTAGATTCATCTCCCCATCGGATGTTAGGGATTACAGGAATACCGTTTTTCTGTAAATAGAACCCAACCGCTCTGCTCATATACACATTAGTCTGTTGTAAGCACGGGGCCTGGTTAATCAGTATGCTGCAATCCGGTGTAATAACACCGTCATACAATTTGAATAAATCCAGATACTTTGTTGTTGATGTCAGTACACGCGAAAACACTTTATCGTGTGAATAGAAATGAACAAATTGTCTTTTGTTCTTGCAAGAAGATGCTTTCCCAAAAGGAATCATATCTTTAGGTATCTGAGCATTTCTCAAATCCATCAGCATTGGAATACCGGGCTTGCCTACCAGGGTTGCACCTTCAGTCAGGTGTGGATAGAAGCCATCATCAAACATAGTTTTTCTACAGCGCATTTTTACGCCTCCAATCTTCGTTGAATTTGAAGTGTATCTGCAGATTACAATTCATCTAATTCGACTGTAATAAAACTAAGGTGAAATCTCAATTCCCAAATGTTATACTTTATAAAAGAAATATGGAGGCACGAAATGGAATCGAATAGTCACCTAATTGAATTTGGCAATTACTTTAGAAATACCCGTAAAGAGCACAAATTATCTCAAATAGAGATGTATGAGAAGCTTTTTCCCGATGTTCCAAAGACAGATGAAAACGCAAAGAAATTCATTAATTCCATAGAACATGGGAAAATGAAGACTTTGAATGCTGAACTAGTAATCCGTTTTTGCAAGATGTTTGATGTTAGTGCTGATCGTTTATTGGGAATTAGAAAGGACTACACTAATCATGAGCTTGAGTTTGTATGTGAATATACCGGGTTGGAAGAAAACGCTGTAAAACAATTGCACGAATGGTGTATCAGTAAGAATAACGGTTCAGATATATCTAAGGTAGATGAAGCCTTTTTGGAGGAAGAGGAAGAGGAACACATTAAAATGCATGAAAAATTGGAGGGGATTGCATTTTTGAGGATAGTAAACTATCTGTTTAAGTCAGGTACCAAAAAGAGCTCTACTAAAAAGAAACCCGAGCGTTATTCCAATCTAAGGATTCTATATGCATTGTATTTATTAAGTATGGCTAAACCGAAAGAGGTATATGCAAGTGTTATACCTAACGATTATGCAGAATACCTTATGATGCAAAATCCTTACATTAATAATTGGTTCCATCATACTAATGTTGATCTGAATCAACCTATATCTATGCTTGATAATAATAGTATTCACTATCTGATTACGCCAAAAGAAACTCTGGAGGTTTTGGGGCGTAAGCAGCTTGATGAAGGCGTTGAATGGTTAATAGAACAGGTAAAGCATGATGATATTTCTGAATCAAATAAATGATTATTTGATATGAATGCGCTTAAAAAATGCCTGTGTGATTACGAAATAGAGTGGAAGCCATATGCACGGTATATTTGCACAGTACAAATGGGCAGGAAGATTTTGCCTGGGATGAGCCATAAGCTGAATGTCTTGTGCGACTATTATGGTATCTGTCTTGATCACCACAAGGCTGACAGCGACAGTCGTGCATGTGCGGAAAAACTGCTCCGATATCTGGAGGGTGGAGCGGATATCCGGCAGTTTATCAGAACATGCTCCTTCAATAAATTGTTTTGAGAAAGTGAGGTGACCTCCATTGCACGACATATGGAACCCATGGCATGGCTGCAGAAAGTGCAGTGAGGGCTGCCAGAACTGCTACATGTATTATCTGGATTCTCTGAGAGATAAGGACGGATCTGAAATATACAGGACAAAAGCAGGATTTAAATATCCGCTTTCCAAATACCGTGACGGAACATTTAAGGTTAAAAGCGGAGAAATGATTCGGGTCTGTATGACTTCAGATTTCTTTCTGGAAGAAGCAGATCCCTGGCGTGATGAAGCCTGGCAGATTATACGTCAAAGATCTGATGTAAAGTTCTTCCTGCTGACAAAAAGACCGGAACGCGTGGCGGATCATCTCCCATGGAACTGGGGAGATGGTTGGGAAAACGTAATGTTTAATGTCACGTGTGAGAATCAGAAGAGGGCTGATGAACGGATCCCGATCTTGCTGGATTTACCATTTAAACATAAAGGAATCATGTGTGCTCCCTACATCGGCCCGGTGAGTATTCGAAAATATCTTCCTGCAGGGCAGATCGAGCAGGTTCTTTGTGACGGAGAAAATTACGGAGGCGCGCGTCCCTGTCATTATGAATGGGTAAAGTCGCTGAGGGATGAATGCGTAGCGTATGATGTAACGTTTGTGTTCTGCGGCACCGGACGTAGATTTGTGAAGGATGGAAAGCTTTATAAGTTGGAAGGAAGCATTCAGAGTGAGCAGGCGTACAAATCAGGTCTCAGCTTTGAAGGAAGGCGGATGGAATGGCACCTTACCGATGAATGGGGATATCCGCTTGAGGAGGAAGGACTGTACAAACCGTATTTTGGAGACCGTTGCACGAATTGCGGAATGAGGCTTGTCTGCAATGGATGCAGCAGATGCGGGAAATGCGGAAGTAATTGAGATTATAAACTGAATCATGAATCTTTATCGAGCCTGTGGGCGTTGGGAGAAATCCCGATGTCCGCAGGCTTTTTTCCTGAAAGTCAGAAAATTGGCGTGGAGATCTCCTTTGAACAGTAGAAGGAGGTGAGGCAGAGGTAAAAGGTATATTGCCGAAGGAAGTGCTCTCATTGGTTCTCCTCCTTAAGCTTAGCTGATAATAGCTTTTGCAAAACCTGCTGCGGCCTTCAGGTCTTCTGCGTTAGGCCTACCCTTGTGAACGCCCTTGAATTCTCCCTTGCAGTGGAATTCACGCTCGTCCATGGGAATGCCGACCTTATCCGCCTCGGCCTTGACCTTCTTATATGTGGAATTGAGCATGGCTGCTGAACCGAAATTCACGATCCTGCCGACTTTGCTCTTGTCCAGATTCCGGATGAACTCCCTCACTTCCGGATCGATGCTGAAAGCATAATAGGAGTTGCCCAGAAAGAGTATATCCACCGGATCTCCGATGGGAGTGCTCAGGGGAAGAGCCTCTGCGCCGACCGCTTCGGCAACAGCCTCTGCAAGCCTTTTGGTGTTGCCGGTCTTCGTATAGTATCTTACAGCTATTTTCATCTTGTCTTCCTCCAAATCTTACAGAGCGGCCTCAACTGCCCCTTTAACTTCCTTCATGTCAACTGTAGGCTCAAAACGTGCGATGATCTTGCCTTCACGATCCACCAGGAACTTAGTAAAGTTCCATCCGATATAGGTCTTGTCGCCGTATTTCTTGTTGTTCATATCAGCGAACTTCTTCAGCGCCGCGTTTTTCAAACCCTTTCCAAACCCGACAAAGGGCTTTTCCGAAGCAAGATATGCAAATAGGGGGTCAGCATTCTCTCCGTTTACATCTATCTTGGCAAACTGCGGGAATTCTGTCCCAAACTTCAGGGTGCAGAAATCATGGATCTCATCTTCAGTACCGGGAGCCTGGTTCGCGAATTGGTTGCAGGGGAAGTCCAGGATTTCAAAGCCCTTCTCCCTGAATTCTTTGTAAATAGCCTCCAGCGGCTCGTAATGCGGGGTAAAACCGCAGCCCGTTGCCGTGTTGACGATCAGGAGCACTTTGCCCCGGTAATCTGACAGGTTGACACTGTTTCCCTGCATGTCCTTTACTGTGAAATCATAGACTGTCTTCATGTCGCATTTCTCCTTTATATTATATTCTTATGTGATTGCCGGCTCTGCCCCGTCGTTACTTCTTGAGGAACAGCGGAATCAGGGAGGAAATCAGGCTTTTCAGTATTCTTTGCTCTTTCCTGGTCGAGCATCTTGTATAGTACCTGATACAGGCCCATAACTTCCTCCGGCGTCAGGTGATACTCCTGCGCTATGGTCTCAGGGACGCACAGGGCGTCTTCCTGCAGTTTTTCCCCCGCCTCGGTCAGCGTAATCACGAGATTGCGTTCATCTCTTGTGTCTTTTGCCTTTGCGATATAGCCCTTTGCCTCCAGCTTCTGCAGAAGCGGAGTTACCGTATTGGATTTCAGGAAAAGGGCCTCGCACAGGAACTTTTCATTTACCTGCTTTTCCTCCCACAGGACCATCATGACGATGTACTGGGTATAGGTCAGGTCAAGTTTGTCCAGCAGGGGCTTATACTTTCTGGTTATCATGTTTGAGACGGCATACAGCGGGAAACACAGCTGGTTCTTTAGTCTCAATGCAGCGTATTTATCATCCATCTTACGATCCTCCAAAAACATATCGCACGCGACTTGTTTTTTTATTATGTCGCATGCGATATAAGTTGTCAAGAGCTGTTAACGTTCTTAACGCTTCAAGAAAGCGGAACACCAATGGATGAATTGACATTCATAGCAACGTCTCCAGGCATGTCGAGGTTTGTTGTCTGCTCACGCGTTAGGATCCGGCATTATATCCAGCCGAACAATTCCACTATCATGGTTAACAGTTCCGGCAGATTTATGAGCCCCGCGACGGTAACGATAATGGAAACGATGCCGAGAGGACCGAATTTTTTGCTCTTTCCGCTCTTTACTCTTTTGATCCATATGATGTCCAGGATGACCGGAGGGGCTACGATGACAAATGCATACATGGCCACAATGATGATGACCAGTCCTTCAAATACTGCAAAACCTTTGTCCATTACCCTCCGCTCCTTTCAGCGGTTCTTTTCCATTCGGATCAGGTGTTCCTCATCCGGCGTTGTGATCCCGTTCTTGTAATGGTATCCCATCTTGAGATAGAAGGGTACACCTGTGATCGAAGCCGGGATCTCGATCCTTTTGGCGCGGAGAAAGAACATGTCGTTTTCAAGTGTTTCAATGATCGACCTTCCGATGCCTTTGCCCTGATACTCCGGAAGCACGAAGATCGTAAAGAGACTGCTCTCGTCTTCTTTTCCCCAATACGGACCGATGGCGCCGCAGCCGACGATCCTGCCTTCATCCTGCGCCACATAGAAATGCGTCCAGCTTGCCCGCTCGATCACGTGTTCCGGCGTTTCCGACTCGATCAGCTGTTCCATGAGTTCCAAAGGATAGTCCTTCGTATTGGAGATACGGATCGTCGTTCTGATGAGATCCGATACTTCTTTTGCCTGTTCTTCCTTAAATCTGCTTATGACCATGAGATCCTTCTTCACCGGAAGTAATTATTGCCCTGATGCAAGAACACCGGTCATCGCGAGGATGAAAGGGATCGCATCCAGCAGCACATGCTGAATGTAGGACGTCAGTATGTTCTTTGACTTCAGATAGTTATACATACAGAAGAACGTGGCAAGTCCCTGATTGATCAGGATCTGAGACCAGTTAAACTCATATGCGGTTGCGTGAACGAGGGCGAAGCAAAGAAGAGTAACTGCCGTTGATACAACAACGGAAAGAGTCCGCTTATTCGTCAGTTTGTATGTCAGGATCAGGAAGACCAGGAATATCAGCAGTTTAAACATTTCCTCGCCGAAGAGCTGCGCAAGTATCAGCACCCAGAAGGTCGCGTCCATATCGACATCCATAACGGCATTAGCCGTCGGCTGAACATTAAACACAAGATTGCGTATGATCCCGATTGCGAATACGAATACATATTGAAGAAACAGCGTCACCAGAATACGCACGAAGTCCATCGCCTTAAACTTCTTGACGATAAGGGACATCTTGCCGCGTGCCACGACCAGGAAAGCCGCGAGCGGGACAGCGAAGAACAGTATGACACCGAGATATCCTGGATAATCAAACTCCAGAAAGATCGATAACGACAGGTATATAACCGCTGCCG
The DNA here is from genome assembly GCA_017527865.1 of Clostridiales bacterium. GTDB lineage: Bacteria > Bacillota > Clostridia > Saccharofermentanales > Saccharofermentanaceae > Saccharofermentans. The sequence continues at coordinate 163,631 of JAFXPN010000011.1, read as the reverse complement.
CAAATAACGCTATTCCCCATTTCGCAATCCTCGGATTATCATTGTAAAACGGAAAATCAGGTTCGATTGTTTTTGTCTTGATCTGCTCAGTACTCATCTTTTACCTCCTGTGATCAACTATATAATGCAGGAATACCACGTTGAAAGCAATTGCTCCTGATGATATGCAGGATGATGCTTTGCGTCAGGATTGCTACCTTTTTTAACAAAAAGTGCCGCCGGCTGTTAATTTCAGTTGGTGGTCTTCAGGTTGCATGCTCCTTATAATGATGTTAAAAATAAGGGCAAAGGTGGTAGTTTTATGAGAAAGTCATACTTGGACAACTTAAGATGGGTGACGGTCGTACTGGTAGTTCTTTATCATGTGATCTATATGTACAATGCCGAAGGCATCCGGGGAACGCTAGGTAAGATAACAAGCCTTGATGTTCAGTACTACGACGTTTTCCAGTACATCGTATATCCGTGGTTCATGCTGCTCCTCTTTATCGTATCCGGCGCAAGCGCGCGTTACGCACTCGAAAAGCATACCGGCAGGGAATTCATCAGAAGCAGAACGGTTAAACTTCTCGTTCCCGTTACGGTCGGTCTTGTCGCGTTCCAGTTCATTCAGGGCTGGATCAACATGTCGCTCTCGGGTGTTGCAGACAGCCCTGACATGCCTCTTATCGGAAAAGTGATCGCGTGCATCTTAAGCGGCATCGGAGTCTTGTGGTATCTGCAGATGCTCTGGATATTCTCTCTTGTTATCGTGCTCATAAAGAAGATCGATAAAGACCGCTTGTGGAACGCATGCAGGAAGACGCCTTTCTGGGTTTTGATCCTCTTCGCGGCACTCGTATACGGTGCGGGACAGATCCTCAACACACCGGTCATCGTATGCTACAGATTCGGGCTTTATTTCCTCGGATTCTTACTCGGATACTTCGTATTCTCACACGATGAGGTAATTGAAGTCACGAAGAAGTTTTTTTGGATCTTTGCAGCTGCCGCATTGGGACTTTGCATCGCATTCTGCGCCACTTACTTCGGTCAGAATTATGCTGATGACCCGGTTTACCGTTCGCCTCTGTTCCTGCTCTATGCATGGTTCGGATCACTTGCCATGATCGGCGGATTCGCGAAGTTCTTCGACTTTGAGACGCCGTTTACGAAGTGGATGAGCTCACACAGCTGGGGCCTTTATGTCTTCCACTATCTGGGCATATCGGCAGTGGCTCTCTATCTTGCAAAGCCCGGTCTGATACCTTCATGGGCAGCATATCTTTTGAGCGCTGCTGCGGGATTTGCCCTGGCATACGCACTGTATTTTGTTATATCGAGGATACCTGTCTACAGGTGGGCGGTATTGGGGATCACAAAGAAAAAGGAGGAGAAGAAAGATGTTCAAGGATAATCTCGTCGAATTAAGAAAGATCCATGACATGTCCCAGGAGGAATTAGCCGACAGGATCGGTGTCTCAAGGCAGACACTGTCCAAATACGAGACCGGCGAATCCTTGCCGGACATTGAGAAATGCAGGCTCCTTGCGGATGTGTTCGGTGTTTCGATCGACGATCTTCTGAACTACGATCCTTCGACCGAGGACAATATGGGCCTTGCTGTGCCGCCCAAGGGAAAGCATATCTTCGGGATCGTTAAAGTCGGGGACAAGGGTCAGATCGTTCTGCCTGCAAAAGCCAGAAAGATCTTCGACATCAATCCCGGAGACAGGCTCATCGTACTCGGAGATGAAGGACAGGGGCTGGCGGTCATAAAAGAGAAGGGCTTATTGGATCTTTTAAGAAATGCGAATAACATTCCGCTCGGAGGGAAGGACTGACCGTTATGTGCAATGTGGATATCAAAGCGGATGTATATCTGTTCGGTCAGATACCGGGAACGCATTCTTTTCTGTTAAAGGACGGGTTCCTGAAGCCTGATGAGCATGAGAAATGAAGGTGATGTACGATGAAGGCTTTGAAGATCGCGGGATCTGTGTTTCTGGCCATAATAGTTTTGCTCGCCGCGGCTTTCTGCATTTACTGGTACAGAAACATTCACTGGTATGACAAGTATGAGAAAGCTCTTAAGAAAGCCGGCGCCTGCGAAAAGCAGGTTGCACTGCCGAACGGAAATGTCATAAACTACGGCGAGGTCGAAAACGACAAGCCTGCGCTCCTTCTGATACACGGGCAGATGAGCACGTGGGAAGACTATGCTCTCGTAATGCCGGAATTAAGCCGGAACTGGCATATCTACGCTGTTGACGTATACGGACACGGAGAGTCTTCTCACGATGAGAGTCTTTATTATCTTGATGTTAACGGAGATGATCTTATCTGGTTCATTGATAATGTGATAGGTGAACCTACGGTAGTCTCGGGACACTCCAACGGAGCCATAACGGCTGCTTACATCGCTGCGTACGGAGGACAGAATATAGTGGGAGCGGTCCTGGAGGATCCGCCGGTATTCTCTACGGAAGGAGAAGGATGGGAAGACAGTTTTGCCTATCTGGATACATATAAGACACTGCATGATTATAATGCTTCCGACAAGTCAGAATGCTGGGAAGCTTATTATCTGAGGCACTGCTACTGGGGACAGTTATATATGCATGATGCGATGCCGAAGATCGCTGATTATGCACAGAACTTTCATTTAAAGCATCCGGATGAAGAGGTCAGGATAGGTTTTCTTCCATCATCAATCTGGTTTGTGTTTAAGTATGCGAAGGAATATGACTTTGAATATGGTGAGAGGTTTTATGACTTAAGCTGGAATCACGGGCTGAGGCATGAAGACATCCTTGCTGCCATTGATGTTCCATGTGTGTACATCCATGCAAGGGAGAATGTAAATGAAAACGGAACATTCTTATGTGCGGCTTCGCTTGAACAGGCCCAAAGGGCGGTATCATATATAGGTGATAATTGTCAGATGATCGAAACGGATGACAGTGATCATGTCATTCATACGTCTCACAGTGATGTGTATATAGAGGCGGTCAATTCGCTGCTTAGGTGAGGAGGATAAAATATGGTCTTACTTGTTATCGATATTCAACAGGGAATAACGGACGAGAGATTGTACGACTATGTTCAGTTTACGGAGAACCTGAAGAGACTGGTCGGGGAAGCCCGCAGGAGCGGCGTCGAAGTGATCTATATAAGACACGATGACGGACCGGGTTCGGGTTTCTCTAAGGGCGATGCCGCTTTTGAGATCTGGGACGGCATTGCTCCGGTGAGTGGGGAAAAGATCTTCGATAAGAAAGTTAACAGCGCTTTTCATGAATCCACGGGGCTCGATCTGTACCTTAGTTCCCGGAATGTCAAAAAGGTTATAGCCGTCGGACTCCAGACCGATTACTGTGTGGATGCGACCGTAAAGAGCGGGTTCGAAAAAGGGTATGAGATGGTCGTTCCCGGGCATTGCAATTCAACAAGAAGCAATCCGTACATGGACGCAAAGACAACGTATGATTTCTATAATGAAAGCATGTGGCCCGGCAGATATGCATCCTGCCCTTCCGTATCCGAGGTGGTGGATATGATGCGGACTTATGAAGGCAGAATAAACTCTGTCAGGATCACGGGATGCGGAACACGGCAGGTCGAGACTGAAAGACTTATCCTGCGTCCTTTCCGGTCCGGGGATGCGAAGTCTGTCCTGGATAACTGGGCAGGCGACGAAGAGGTTCAGACGATGTACGGGGAACCTGTATATAAGACGGAAGAAGAGGTTCAGGATCTTCTTGAAGAATACATAAACGCATACAGGTCGGATTATGTTTACAGATGGGCCGTGACCGAGAAGGGATCCGGTGAATGCATTGGACAGATTGCCTATTTCCTTGTGGATGAGCATAACAACTGGGGCGAGATCGAGTACTGCATCGGAAGAGAATATCAGGGCAAAGGTTACGCTACGGAAGCATGCAGAGCGGTCATCCGGTACGGCTTCGAACAGATCGGCTTTAACAAAGTGCAGATCTGTGTCCGGCCGTCCAATGTTAAGTCCGGCAGGGTGATCGAGAAGTGCGGCTTCGAATATGAAGGCACATTAAGGGACTATTTCTTTATAAACGGCAGTTACGAAGGCAGGAAGTACTATTCCATTCTGCGGTCTGATTACGGGACGAAAAAATAATTTCAAAAACCTATTGACACGGTAGGTGAATAGATGTATAGTGTCTTCAACATCGATCTGACCGGAAAGGAGGGGCAAGTGATGTTATCAGTAAACAATAACAGAAGTAACACCGTCATGTGGTGTCGAATGCCTCTCTCCCGGGCATGTAATATGGCCGGGGCGTTCGGTAATGAAGTATCGCGCCTCGCTGCAGTACGATGTTGATCTGAATTAAGAATCGTATGCCATTTGCCCGGGAGCCGATAGGAAGTATCCCGGTTTTTTATATCCGGAAAAATTAAGAATAAACATTTAAGAGGAGAACTTATCATGAGCGAATATAGATTTGAAACATTACAGTTACACGTTGGACAGGAACAGGCTGACTCTGCTACAGACGCAAGAGCGGTACCCATCTATCAGACAACATCATATGTATTTCATAACAGCAAGCATGCGGCGGACCGCTTCGGACTTGCTGATGCCGGCAATATCTACGGCAGACTTACCAACACCACACAGGATGTGCTTGAAAGAAGACTGGCGGCATTGGAAGGCGGAAGCGCGGCTCTTGCCCTGGCATCTGGCGCTGCAGCCATCAGTTATACGATAGAGGCTCTTGCTGCAAACGGCGGGCATATCGTGGCACAGAAGACCATATACGGCGGAACATATAATCTTCTGGCTCACACACTTCCCCAGTACGGCATAAAGACCACATTTGTGGATGCGCATGATCTTTCCCAGGTTGAAGCGGCTATCGGGGATGATACAAGGGCAGTCTTCCTTGAGACGCTCGGCAATCCCAACAGCGATATCCCGGATATCGATTCCATCTCCGAGATCGCGCATAAGCACGGCGTTCCCGTCGTGATCGACAATACCTTCGGAACACCGTATCTTATCAGACCCATTGAGCACGGCGCGGACATCGTCGTTCACTCGGCAACAAAGTTCATCGGCGGCCACGGAACGACGCTCGGCGGCATCATCGTGGAATCCGGCAAGTTTGACTGGAAAGCGTCCGGAAAGTATCCGAACATCGCCGCTCCGAATCCCAGCTATCACGGTGTATCATTCTATGACGTCGTAGGCCCCGCTGCATTTGTAACTTATATCCGCGCGATCCTTCTCAGGGATACCGGCGCGACCATTTCCCCTTTTAACGCATTCCTGCTCCTTCAGGGCGTTGAGACTCTCTCTCTCAGACTCGAAAGACATGCGGAGAATACCAAGAAGGTCGTTGAATTTCTGAGCAATCACCCTCAGGTTGAGAAGGTAAACCATCCGTCACTTGCGTCACATCCCGATCATGCGCTTTATGAGAAGTATTTCCCGAACGGCGGCGGCTCCATATTCACATTTGATATCAAGGGCGGTCAGGAAGAAGCATGGAAGTTCATAGATAATCTGAAGATCTTCTCTCTTCTTGCAAATGTAGCTGATGTGAAGAGCCTTGTAATCCATCCTGCATCCACGACACACTCACAGCTGTCAAAGGAAGAGCTCGAAGATCAGGGTATCCACCCGAACACGATCCGCCTTTCGATAGGAACAGAGCATATTGATGATATCATCGCAGACCTTGAAAACGGTTTTGCTGCGGTATAATAAAAGAAAGGACGGAGAACATCATGGCTAATATCTACAAAGGAACTTTAGGACTTATCGGCAACACGCCTCTGGTCGAGGTTGTAAACATAGAGAAGGAGCTGGGACTTGAGGCAACGGTGCTCGTTAAGCTGGAGTACTTCAATCCTGCAGGCAGCGTAAAGGACCGTATCGCTAAGGCGATGATCGAGGATGCCGAAGAAAAGGGACTGCTCAAGGAAGGCTCTGTTATCATCGAGCCGACGAGCGGCAATACGGGAATCGGCCTTGCTGCGATCGCTGCGGCAAAAGGATACAGGATCATACTTACGATGCCTGAGACCATGAGCGTCGAGAGAAGGAACATTCTGAAGGCATACGGCGCCGAGCTCGTGCTGACAGAAGGCGCCAAGGGGATGAAGGGCGCCATTGCAAAGGCAGAGGAACTCGCGAAGGAGATCCCCGGCGCCTTTATCCCCGGTCAGTTCGTAAATCCCGCCAATCCTGCCATCCATAAGGCAACGACAGGGCCGGAGATATGGAAAGATACTGACGGCAAGGTGGATATCTTTATCGCGGGCGTCGGTACCGGCGGAACCGTGACAGGTACAGGTGAGTATCTGAAAGAGCAGAATCCCGATATCAAGGTCGTCGCATTGGAACCCGAGGATTCCCCCGTGCTTTCCGAAGGCCGTTCCGGTTCTCATAAGATCCAGGGCATCGGCGCGGGATTTGTTCCCGATGTACTGAATACCGAAGTATATGATGAGGTCTTCAAGGCTTCTAACAAGGATGCGTTCGACACGGCAAAGCTGCTCGCAAAGAAAGAAGGCATTTCCGTCGGCATTTCGTCCGGAGCAGCGCTGTTCGGTGCGATAGAGCTGGCCAAAAGACCTGAGAACAAAGGCAAAGTCATTGTTGCACTTCTTCCGGATTCCGGAGACAGATATTACTCTACGGCACTTTTTACCGAGTGACCGGTACTGATGATGGAAAATGACGGTATTATAGAAACGATCAAAAACAGGCGAAGCTTCCGGGGACTATATAAGCCTGATAAAGTCCCCCGGGAAGATCTTACCGCCATTATGGAGGCAGGTCTTGCCGCACCGTCAGGTTGCAACAAACAGACAGTTTCCCTGATCTGTGTGGATGACCCTGCAGTCCTTGAAAAGATACATGATGTTATTGATCCGCCGGTCGCTCAAACAGCGCCGGCGTTTATCTGTGTCTTAACACAGAGGATCCCGGCATACCGTGACAAGTGTTTTGCCGTTCAGGATTATTCGGCGGCAATAGAGAATATGCTCCTTGCCATAGAGGGATTCGGATACAGCAGCTGCTGGTATGAGGGGCATATTACAGATGATGACAGGATATGTGATAAGATAGCCGGGATATTGAATGTTCCCGGGGGTTACGAACTGGTCTGCGTGCTTCCGGTAGGGACAGCGGAAAGCAAACCTGCAGCGCCGCTCAAGAAACCTTTTGGAGAGCGCGCGTGGTTTAATTCATTCGGGAAAGGCTGAAAACGATGACGGAAGCAGGCGGGATGTACCAGGTATCGACTCTTCAGGCTCTGGCACTCGGGTATTCGAGGGCGGTCGTAACGGTGGATGAACTTCTTAAGAACGGTGACACCGGATTGGGAACATTCGAGAACGTTAACGGTGAGATGATCGCCCTTGACGGGCATTGCTACAGGGCTCTCGATGACGGATCCGTGATCGAGGCCCCACTTGATTCCGGCGTTCCTTTTGCGGCCGTGGCAAGACTTGGCGGAGAACGGGAGTTTGAGCTTGAGAACTTACCTGATATACAGTCGTTAAGAAATGCGCTTACCCTTAAGATAGAAGAGCACTTCGGGCTTAACAGCATGCATGTTATCCGGATAGACGGGCTTTTCGCGAAGGTGGATGCAAGATCTGAGGCTCCCTACCGCTCGCATCATGTTACGCTTAAGAAGATACTTGATATGAATCAGACTGCATTCGTATTCGAGAACATCAGGGGAACCCTTGTCGGAGTCTATTTCCCCGATTACATGGACGGCATCAACATGCCCGGATGGCATCTGCACTTTGTTTCCGATGACAGGAGTAAGGGCGGACATGTGTTTGATGTATCGGTATCCGAAGCCTCGGTCAGACTTGACAAGATAACCCGGATCGGGATCGAGCTTCCCAAGGATGCGGCGTTTGATACTTACGCTTTGAAGAGCGCGTCGGAGGATGAGATCAAGAAGGTCGAGAAGGGCGGTTAAGAAGACAGTCCTTGCTTATGAAGAATTCTGATATCAGGCTTTCTGTGTGAAGCCCGGTATTTTCCCGGACTCATCTTATATCTTTCCCTGAAGATCCTGACGAAATAACTCGGAGAAGGAAAAGCGAGTGTCGAAGATATCAGGGTTACCGACATTTGTGAATAATCAAGCATGTTGCATGCGGTCTCGAGTTTCTTGTCGAGTATGTATTCCGTAACGGTAAGACCGGTTTCTTTACGGAACGATCTGGATATATACGACCGGGACAGGCCTGTGTGATCACACAGATCTTCCATTCTGATCCTTGTATCGAGGTGTTCCAGAATATACTCGATACAGTCGGTGACGGGTCTTGAGAAGATGTTCTCCTTGAGAAGACGGCGCATCCTTTCCGCATAAGCCAAGGCCATCTCGTCGTGGAGTTCCGAGATCCTGATTATATCGCTGAGCTTGTCTGCGCGGTTTATATAGTAATCGCTCATACTGTATGATTCGGCTAATGACAGTCCGCCTTCGATGCATTGCCTTGCTATGAGTGCTGCGGATATGACGAAGTGGTACTTCATGTTCTGAAGCCTGTTCTCCGACAGGATACCGAGGCCCTCCTTCTCGTGGAGCTGTTCTTTGCAAAGCTCGCGCGTCCTTTTTATGTCACCGGATCTTATGGCAATATAGAAATCCATCTCCGGGATGTACGGAGCGTGGATAAATTCAGGCATCTTCGGCAGATATCTTATGATCGATATCTCTTTGTATTTATCTTGGGACATAAACAGATTGTATCAAGAAAAGTACAAAAAGTACACTAAAAGTACATCACAAGGTACTCATTCTTGATACCCTTATTCCATAAACTACAGAAAGCAGAGGAATTAACTATGAAGTACCGTTCTTCGATCATCAAGCTCGCCGCAGTTATGATATCGCTGTCAGTCTTAGTCGCCTGCGATAATACCGATGCGGCGGAAGATGCACAGGGTGAAACAACAGCCGTGACCGAATCCGGGGAAACCGAACAGGAGGAAGTCTTGACCGAGACTCCGCAGATCGAAGGTTATAATCTTCTTTGGAGCGATGAGTTCGACGGGGATACTTTAAATGAAGATATATGGAACAGGGAGCTGCGCGAGCCCGGATGGACGAATAACGAGCTCCAGGAATATACGGCTTCTGAAGACAACATATATGTTGAAGACGGACATCTCGTCTTAAGAGCGCTCTGCGAGGACAGGGACGGTACACCTTACTATACTTCCGGAAAGGTCAATTCGCAGAACAATGCCCAGTTCCAATACGGAAGAGTCGAAGTCCGTGCCCGTGTACCTGAAGGACAGGGACTGTGGCCTGCGATCTGGATGATGCCGCAGGATGAGAGTTTTTACGGTCAGTGGCCCAAGTGCGGTGAGATCGACATAATGGAAGTCCTGGGCAACGATACGTCAACATCGTATTCGACGATTCATTACGGCGAACCGCATGCGGAACAGCAGGGTACGATAACTCTTGATGACGGCAGTTTTTCTTCGGATTTCCATGTATATGTGGTCGAATGGGAGCCGGGTGAGATGAGATTCTACACGGATGATGTGCTTGTCCTCACCGTAAACGATTGGTTTACTGCAAACGGCGGCATCGAAGAGGAATATCCCGCGCCGTTTAACCAGCCGTTCTTCGTGCAGATGAATCTCGCCGTAGGCGGAAACTGGCCCGGAAACCCAGATGAGACTACGGATTTTGACAATGCGATGTTCGAGATAGATTATGTGCGTGTTTATCAGCGCGACGAGTATGACATGAATGTCGAGAAGCCCCCGATGGTGTTCCGCGAACCTCTAGAGGACGGAAACTATATCCATAACGGAAACTTTGAGACTGAAGAGGCACTGGATGATACCGAGGACTGGTTCTTCCTGTTGTTTAATGAAGGTGTCGGTTCCGCTGCGATCGAAGACGGTCAGATAATCATTACGGCCGAGAACGACGGAACGGAAGAGTATTCGGTACAGCTTGTGCAGCCTGATCTGCCCGTGATCAACGGACATACATACCAAGTGACATTTGACATTAAGTCTGATGCCGAGCGCGATGCCGTCGTGTGCGTATCCGCTCCTACAGCAGGCTGGATCAGATATCTTCAGGATACGACCATAGATCTCGGCACGGATTGGCAGACCTATACATTCGAGTTTACCTCGAACGAGAGGGATGATAATAACGGCAGGCTCGAATTCAATATGGGCAATCACGGATATACCGATACGATCTACATAACCAATGTCAGATATGAGGACATTACGGAGGAATGATATGAGATCTTTTGACGGATACACGCACGGGATCAATCTCGGAGGATGGCTGTCTCAATGTGACCATGATCCCGAACATTATGCGACGTTTATCACCGAAGATGATTTCCGCAATATCAGAAACTACGGACTTGATCATGTGAGGATCCCCGTAGATTACGAAGTGATATCGGACGGATCGGGAAACCTTAAAGAAGAAGGATTCAAGATCATAGACAGGGCCTATGTATGGTGCCGCAAGTATGATCTTAACATGATCTTTGATCTCCATAAGACTTATGGCTTCAGCTTTGACTTTGGCGAGAATGAGACCGGTTTCTTTGACAGCGAAGAATATCAGGAAATGTTCTATAAGCTCTGGGAAGCGCTAAGCTCAAGATACGGCAGATGTCACGAGCATATGGCCTTTGAGCTGCTGAATGAAGTGACAGATAAGGAATACTGTGATACATGGAATTCCATTATCCGTAAATGCATATCGAGGATAAGGGTGAATGCTCCCGAGACCTACATCATAACGGGCGGTTATTACAACAACAGCATCGATGCGATACCGGATCTCGAGAAGCCCGCCGATGACAGGGTCGTATTTACGTTCCATTGTTACGAGCCGCTCATATTTACCCATCAGGGCGCTTACTGGGCTCCGGGCATGGATGCCTCTTTCCGCATTCCGCTCGATGCGACATACGGCCAGATGGCAAAGGCATCAAAGGAATATCTGTCTCAGGTAACGGTCGGATTTGACGGTTTTGACGAAGACGGCAGGCTGAGTGTTGAATACTTTGACAAGTATTTTTCCGAAGCCGTATCGGTTGCCGAAAGACTTAATGTGCCTTTATACTGCGGCGAATACGGCGTGATAAACCTCGCCGATCCCGAGGAAACATTAAGATGGTACGGGATAATCTCCGAGGCATTCGATAAATACCGCATCGGAAGATCTGCCTGGAACTATAAGGAAAAGGACTTCGGATTGATGGACGATCATATGTCTGCCGTCAGAGAGGAAGTCATGAAAAAACTGTAAGCAGTCTGTAGCCCCGGGGCTGCTGTCCGGTACGATTCCGGCGGCAGTCCCGGTTTTTTGCGCTTCTTACAGATCGTCATTGATATATCGCCGGGTATCTTCTATAATGCTCATGCCTGAAGGAACAGGCCGACAGTTCATTTGTACCTTCCTGTCGTAAAGTAAAACCGGGACTGCTTATGATGAGCGATAGGCTCATTGTTTGTGGCTTCGCGTTTTGCGGAGTTTTTTATTTGGAGTATAAACATGAAAGCACTTGTATTGATGAGCGGGGGACTCGACAGCACGACGGCACTGGCGCTCGCCGTAGAAAAGTACGGCAGGGATCAGGTCCTTGCATTATCCGTTTCTTACGGGCAGAAACACAGCAGGGAGATCGATGCTTCCGTTAAGATCGCGGAATACTACGGCGTCAGAAGGATCACTCTGGATCTGGGGGAGATCTTTAAAGACAGCACATGCACTCTGCTCGAGGGAGCAGGGGCAGATATCCCTCATGAAGATTATGCAGATCAGCTTAAGAAGACGAACGGCGCTCCCGTAAGCACTTATGTGCCTTTTCGAAACGGGTTGTTCCTGTCTTCGGCAGCAGCTGTCGCCTTAAGCCATGGCTGTGAAGTCATCTATTACGGAGCTCATGCGGATGACGCTGCGGGAAATGCATATCCCGATACGAGCGAGAGATTCAATAAGGCGATGAACGAAGCGATCTATATCGGAAGCGGGGATCAGCTTAAGGTTGAAGCCCCTTTCATCAATATGACCAAGACAGAGGTCGTGGCCGAGGGAGCGAGGCTTAAGGTTCCGTTTGAGCTTACGTGGAGCTGTTATGAAGGCGGACAAAAGGCATGCGGCACCTGCGGCACCTGCCGTGACAGGCTTCGCGCATTCAGGGAGAACGGTATGACCGATCCCTTGGAATACGAGAACGGTGAGGTGAAAGGCTGATGGACAACAATTTAATATTCATACTCACGGTCCTTGTATACCTCGGAAGCGTGCTGCTGCTCTATAAGTTCTTCGGTAAGAGCGGACTTTATGCTTTTGCGATCTTCGGTACACTGCTTGGCAATATCGCCGTGTGTAAGTGTGTTGATATATTCGGTCTGGCGACGACTGCCGGAAATGTTCTTTACGCGGCCACATTCCTGGTTACGGATATCCTTTCCGAGAAGTACGGGAAGAAAGAAGCGTCAAGGGCTGTGGCTTACAGTTTTACCATAATGGTATTGTGGCTTGCGGGCACACAGCTGATATTGAGCTTTGAACCGAATGCCAATGATTATATCGATTCAAGCCTTAAAGTGGTATTCGGTCTGGTGCCGAGGGTAACAGCAGGAAGCCTTGCCGGATTCATAGTGAGCCAGAACCTTGATGTATTCCTCTATCATGCGATCTGGAAGAAGACGGGCAGCGACAAGACAAGACTGTGGCTTCGCAACAACGGAAGTACACTGATAAGCCAGCTTGTCGATACGGTCATATTTACTTTTGTGGCCTTCTGGGGAGTCTATCCGCAAAACGTATTTTTCAGTATATTAATAACTACATATCTGTTTAAGGCGATCGTAGCGATCTTTGATACACCTTTTATGTATTTATCGCGTAAAATAAGACCGTTAACTGATCATTAAGGAGGATATCCCGTGAGAGAAAAAGAAGACCTTACGCTTCTCGGAAGCGGCGGAACAAAATATAAGTCTGATTACGATCCTTCGGTGCTCGAGTCATTCTCGAACAAGCATCCCGGCAATGACTACTTCGTAAAGTTCAATTGCCCGGAATTTACGAGCCTGTGTCCCATAACGGGGCAGCCCGACTTCGCGAATATCATCATCTCATATGTTCCCGATGAGAAGCTCGTGGAGAGCAAGTCACTGAAGCTCTATCTGTTCTCGTTCAGGAACCACGGGGATTTCCACGAAGATGTCGTGAATATCATCATGAAGGATCTCATCAAACTCATGGATCCCAAGTATATCGAGGTATGGGGGAAGTTCCTGCCCCGGGGAGGATTGTCGATCGATCCTTACTGCAATTACGGCAAGCCCGGAACATCATGGGAGCAGGTTGCATGGGAGCGTCTTTCTCATCACGATATGTATCCCGAGAGAGTCGATAACAGATGAAGAACCTGTTTCCGGAGATCCCCTGTTTAAAGGGAGAACGTGTGACACTGAAGAAGATCACCGCCGCCGATGCCTCAGGACTGTCGGAATTGATAAACAACAATAATGTTTACCGGTATCTTCCTACTTTTCTTTTCGAACGCAGGTATGCTGATATCGATGAAGTGATCGCGAAGCTTTATACCGAGTGTCTCGAAGAATCGCTGATAATAGGTGTATTTGCAGGAGGTGAGCTGACGGGTCTGATCGAGCTGTACGGTCTGAGAGAGGAGATACATAAGGTCTCCGTGGGATACAGGTTTCTGGAACGGTTCTGGGGAAAAGGACTTGCTTCCGAGGCTTTGTCGGTTCTGATAAGATATCTGTACGATGAGACCGATATAGAGATCATCACGGCCAGCACCATGGTCGAGAACAAGGCTTCAGCAAAAGTTCTGCGCAAGAACGGTTTTGACATCGTGGTCTCTGCGGTCGGCGAAGACTGGGGCTATGAGGAACTTACGATCGCGGATAAGTGGATAAGATGATGAAGAGATTCGTATGTAGAATGATATCCTTGTTGCTTGTATCGGCTCTTGTTCTTGCGGGAGTCTCATGTTCCGGCGGTACAGCGTCTGTCAGCGAAGAGGCGGAGACGGAAACCGCAGCAAGTGAGGAAATCGCTGCAAGCGAGGCAACGGCAGCGTCAGAGTCCGCAGCCGTGACGGAAGAACCTCAGGAAACCGATGAAGAGAAGGTCGAACGCATCATGGCCGGGATGACGGTCAGGGATAAGATCTGCCAGATGATGATCGTATCATTCAGGGGATGGCAGGAAACGGCTTCTGAAACTCAGAGCGTGGTCGATGAAGATCTTCCCGAATCGGCCGACATCACAGAGCTCAATGATGATATCAGGGAATTTTACCGGGAGTATCCTGTAGGGAGCACTATCCTTTTCTCGGAGAATACCGTTGATGCGGAACAGACGCTCCGCCTTGTATATGATATGCAGTCGCAGGTTTTGGCGGGCGGCGGTGTGCCGATGATAATGGGCATCGACCAGGAAGGCGGATATGTGTTCCGTCTCGGGTTCGGAACGGCAGGTGTCGGCAATATGGCGCTCGCGGCGACCGGAGATCCCGGGAATGCAGGACCCATGGCTTCCGTCTGCGGTGAGGAATTAAGGCTACTTGGCATTCAGTCTGATTATGCTCCGGTCATGGATGTCAATAATAATCCCGATAATCCCGTTATCGGTGTAAGGTCATTCTCCGACGACCCTTATGTTGTTGCCGCATTCGGCCTCGAGTTCATGCAGGGTCTTGAAGATCAGGGAGTCATTGCGACTCTGAAGCATTTTCCGGGCCACGGGAATACGGATGTGGACAGCCATACGGGTTTTCCTTGTATCAACAGCACTTATGAAGAGTTAAGGGAATTCGAACTTGTGCCTTTTCAGGCGGCGATCGATGCAGGCGTTGGTATGATCATGACCGCACATATCCAGTATCCTCTGATCGAGCCTGCTACCTATATTTCGATTTCGACCGGGGAGGAGGTCTTTCTTCCCGCGACCATGAGCAGGGTCATCCTGACAGATATACTTCGTGATGACATGGGTTTTGAAGGCGTTGTCGTAAGCGATGCGCTCGATATGGCGGCGATATCCGATAACTTTTCCGAGGAAGACGTCTTTTGCATGACCATCAACGCGGGTGTGGACATGCTTATGCTGCCGTTCGTATGGAATTCGGATGATCTTGCCGCGCTCAAAGAGAGGATCGACCTTACGGTAAGCCTTGCGGAAGAAGGGAGGATCGATGCAGACAGGATCGACGAATCCGTCCGCAGGATCCTCTTGCTGAAGGCGGAATACGGGATCCTCGACGAGACGGATTTTACCATTGACGACGGGATGGTGACTGCTGCCGCTGAAGGTGTCGGAAGTATTCAGAACAGGCAGACCGCCATGGATATAGCGTATGATGCCCTGACGCTCGTCAGGAATGAGAATGATGCTTATCCTCTTGATGTGCAGGAAAATGAGAGTGTGCTCATCCTCTTCGCCGATTCATGCGCGAGCCGTGCGGGGACGGGAGATCTTGCAAGGCAGATGCTTGAGGAAGAAGGGGCGCTGCCCGAAGGCGTGCAGATAAATGTTATGGTGAATACTGCCGGTAACTCAGATGAGGCTGTTGAAGCCGCGTTGTCCGCCGATCATGTAATACTGGTGTACAGGACATATAGTGCGGCATGCCTTGATCCCGCTTCCGGCGACGGGTTCTCATCCGCAGTGTTCGACCGCATAATCGATGAACTTCACGATGAAGGGAGGACGGCATTGGTCATTACCTGCCAGCTTCCGTATGATGCTGCCCGTTTTGATGCGGATGCGGTGCTTCTTTGCTATGCGTCCACTCCCATGAGGCAGATCCTCCCCGCGGAAGGCGCAGGAAGCGCTTATGCCCCTAACCTGCTTGCCGCGATAATGTCATGCTTCGGTGACGGCGAAGTTACCGGAATGCTCCCTGTTAATATCCCCGGCATAGGAGATGATTACTCATATACGGATGAGATCATATATGAGCGGCAGGTGAGCGTTTACGCATCGTAACCCGGACGCATAACGGTCTTAATAAGTCTTGTTAATTCCGTCTGTTTATGCTGTACTATTATTAGTACTGCGCAAGGAGGCGGATTTATGCCTAACAGTGAACATTCCAAGCTCAAACTCCTTTATCTTTATCACTATTTCAGAAAATTCGTGAAGGCCGAACCTCCGGATGACGGGACCACGATGGGCCAGATGATGTCCTATCTGAATGAGATGACCGGCATCGAGTTCGAGAGAAAGTCCGTCTATTCCGACATAACGAGACTGAATGAATTTGCAAGGCGTGTCGGGATCACGGCTGATTCTGCCGACTGGATAGAACTCGAGGGAAAGACTTATAAAAGAGGAGAGATACTGGGAGATCTCACTTTGGATGAGGCAAGGCTTATCATCGATGCCATCAACGCGACAGACTTTATCGACAGCGGACTTACCGAGAAGATAAAGGGCTTGTATCCGTCGTATTTCAAGGAAGGCTACAATTCGATCCTGCCGCATGACAACAGACAGGTCCAGAAGAAATCCATATACCTTTTAAATCTCATAAGGAGCGCGATCGACGATAAGTGCGTTCTGGCTTTTCGATACGGATATCTTGTCGCATCCGGCATAAGAGGCGCGTCTGAAAAGCTCGTGTCCCCTCTGGGTCTGGATTTTGAGAATTCGCACTATTACCTTATCGCGGTCGATAACAACGCTGTTGCAGCCGGAGTCAGGAAAGAGGATGCCATAAGGACATACAGGCTTGACCGCATGCGCAAGATCGAGATGCGCCCGGATGAGGCATTTGCAGGATTTAAAGAGAAAAAGGAAGAGATACTGCGCAGATATGTAAAGTCATCCGTCGATGCTTACGCCTACAAGGGTTCCGACGACCGTCACATTACCATGACATTAAGAGGTGATAACGAGAAGGATCTTCTCAAGGCATACAGCGGCTTTACCGATGACATCAAGGCAACCATAATCTCTGACCGTATCGAGAAGGGCGAGATCACATTCACAATAGAAGCAGGTCTCGTGCCTCCCTTCTACAACAAGCTGTTCAAGACGAGCATGTACGAGGGTGTGACCATGACTATCGATGACGAAGAGGTCCGGCAGGGCTTTAAGAAATATCTCAAACAGGCGCTCAAGGCCTGCTCGTAAATTGCAATAAGGGTGTATTCGTTTTATAATTCTTTGATTTATATATACAGGAGATGATTGATTATGCAGCCTCTCGGTTTGAATGAGATAAGAGAAAGATATCTGTCGTTTTTTGAGTCCAAGGGACATTTAAGGCTCCCTTCGTTCTCTCTTGTGCCTCAGAACGATCCTTCGATCCTTCTGATCAATGCAGGCATGACGCCTATGAAGCCGTACTTTACGGGAGCCGAGACGCCTCCCTGCAAAAGGGTTACGACATGTCAGAAGTGCATCCGTACACCCGACATCGAGAATGTGGGACATACATCAAGACACGGCACATACTTTGAGATGCTGGGCAATTTCTCGTTCGGCGACTACTTTAAGGATGAGGTCATACCGTGGGCATGGGAATTCCTGACGCAGACACTCGAGATCGAGCCCGAAAAGCTCTATCCTTCAGTCTTCGAAGAGGACGATGAGGCTTTTGCCATATGGAGGGATAAGATAGGCATCCCCGAGGAGAGGATCACGAGACTCGGCAAGGAAGATAACTTCTGGGAGCACGGCACGGGTCCCTGCGGTCCCTGTTCCGAGATCTACTTCGACAGGGGGATCGAGCACGGATGCGGCAAGCCTGACTGCAGACCCGGATGCGAGTGCGACAGGTTCGTTGAGATCTGGAATCTCGTCTTCTCACAGTTCGACCGTCAGGAGGACGGTTCTTACCTCCCGCTCAAGCAGAAGAATATCGACACCGGCGCAGGTCTCGAGAGAGTTGCCTGTGTTATGCAGGGCGTAGACAACCTTTTCGAGGTTGATACCGTAAGAAGAATTCTTGACACTGTCTGCAGTATCGCAGGCAAGACTTATAACGCGAACCACGATGACGATGTTGCTATCCGCGTTATCACGGACCATATGAGATCCTCCACGATGATGATCTCCGACGGTGTCCTTCCGTCAAACGAGGGAAGAGGATATGTCTTAAGAAGGCTCATGAGAAGAGCTGCAAGATTCGGCCGTCTGCTCGGCATCGAGAGACTGTTCCTGACAGAGGTTGCCGAGGTCGTGATCGATCAGAATAAGGATGCGTATCCCGATCTTGAGACCCGTCACGATTACATCATGAAGATCATCGCTCTTGAGGAGGAGGCTTTCCACAGAACCGTTGCTGCGGGAACCGAGATCCTGAATAACATGATCGAGTCAGCTAAGAAGGAAGGCAAGACAGAGCTTGCAGGCGAGGATGCTTTCAAGCTTCACGATACATACGGATTCCCTCTCGATCTTACCAAGGAGATCGCCAAGGATGCGGGCCTCTCGGTAGATGAGGAAGGCTTCAAGGCTGCCATGAAGAAGCAGAAGGACGCTGCCCGCGCGGCAACCAAGGAAAAGGTTGATACTGCATGGGGCGGAACGGCGCTGCCCGCCGATGTTACGGCCGATACGGCAGTTACGGAATATGAAGGCTACGACAGACTCGATACCGGCGCCAGGATCCTTCACATCATCAAGAAGGACGAAGAGGGCAACCTGTTCTCCGAGGACGAGGCTTTCTCCGGCGACGAGGCGATCCTCATTCTCGACAGAACGACTGCATATGCCACGATGGGCGGTCAGATCCACGACGAAGGTACTGTCGAGGGCGACGGCTTCAAGGCTGTCATCAAGTCCGTTGATAAGGATTCTTCCGGCAAGTATCTGCATACTGTTTCCATCACGGAGGGAACTGTTAAGAAGGGCGCAGAGGCTGTCGTTAAGGTCGATCCCAAGAGCAGACTCGCGATCGCGCGCAACCATACTGCTACGCACATGCTGCTCGCTGCATTGAGATCCGTTCTCGGCACACACGTCGAGCAGGCAGGTTCCTTCGTAGGTCAGGACAGATTGAGATTCGACTTTAACCATTTCCAGGCAATGACCGGGGAAGAGATTGATAAGGTAGAGGCTATCGTAAATGACGTTATCCTTTCCGACCTGCCCGTTATCACAAAGGAGATGAGCATCAACGAGGCCAAGAAGCTCGGCGCTATCGCCATCTTCGGCGAGAAGTACGGCGAGACCGTAAGAGTCGTGTCCGTAGGCGACTTCGAGAACGCTTTTGACCTCGAGTTCTGCGGCGGTACACATCTTAAGTCCACGGCTCAGGCAGGTCAGTTCAGGATCGTATCCGAGACGGGTATCGCTTCCGGAACGAGAAGGATCGAGGCTGTTACGGGCGCCAAATGCTATGAGATGGCTAAGGCAGACAGAGCTCTCATCAAGGAGACTGCTTCTGCGCTCAAGGTTAACCACGACCAGATCGCCGAGAAGAGCACTTCTGTTCTTGCCGAGCTCAAGGCTTCCCAGAAAGAGATCGCTTCCATGAAGAAGGCTGCTGCAGGCAACTTCGCTGACGAGGCTGTTGCCAAGGCTGTCGAGATAAACGGTGTAAGCGCTGTAATTGCAGAGTGCGATGCCGAGGATGCTCCCGCGCTTCGCGATACGGCGGATAAGATCAGGGACAAGTTTGCTGATAAGCCTGCAGTCGTATTCCTCGCAAGCAATGTAGGCGGCAAGGTTCTGTTCACTGCAATGGCTACCAAGGCTGCCAATGATATGAAGGTTCACTGCGGCAACATCATCCGCGAAGCTGCGAAGATCTGCGGAGGCGGCGGAGGAGGAAGACCCGACATGGCTCAGGCAGGAGGTAAGGACGCAAGCAAGCTCGGCGAAGCTCTGAAGGCTGTCGAGGACGTTCTTAAGGATCAGATCGGAGGATAATTCAATGTGCATTTTCTGTGACATCATCGAGGGAAAGATCCCTTCCACAAAGGTATATGAGGACGAGAAGGTTCTGTGCTTCAGGGACATCAATCCTGTTGCGCCGACGCACGTACTCGTTGTTCCCAAGAAGCACTTCGATGACATCATCGATATCTCCAAGGCTGAAGACGGCGCTGAGTATCTCGGCGCAGTCTCCAAGGCTGTTGCCAAGATTGCCGAGATTGACGGTCTGGGCAACGGCTTCCGCGTCATCAACAACTGCGGCGAGGATGGCGGACAGACAGTTAAGCATGTACACTTCCATGTCATCGGAGGCGTTAAGCTCACGGAGAAGATGATCTGATCCGGCAGTATCATTAGAGAAAGGCGGTCTGCATCTGATGGCAGAACAGGATGAGGGTTTATTCAGAAAGAAGACTCTGGAAAGGATATCGTCCCCTGAACAGTTGACGGACTACCTTAAAGTCACGAGTCCCGGCGTATGGCTGATCATGATATCCGTGATAGCTCTGCTTGCAGGCTTGCTCGCATGGGCATCGATCGGCACGTTAGAGACCAGGTCCGATGCGAGAGTGATCGTGAATGACGATGTCGCGACCGTCGTGCTCGTCGACGGCAGCTTGCTTGCGCAGGGGATGCCGCTCTATATATCGGAACAGGAATATGTTATTGCATCCGTGACGGAGGATGAATACGGAAGACCCGTCGGGCTCTCCGGCATTAATCTTCCTGACGGCACTTATCAGGGACAGGTCGTAACGGAGTCTGTTCATCCGATTGATTTCTTTATAAAGTCGGGTCAATAAGCCATGAGTCGGAAGATCAAACCGACATTGACTAAGGGTGTTGCAAAAGTCCCGGTGGTCATGCAGCTCGAGGCGCTCGAGTGCGGTGCGGCATGTCTGGATATGATAATGGCTTATTACGATAAATGGGTGCCGCTTGAGATATGCAGAGCAGACTGCGGCGTATCGCGAGACGGATCCAATGCTGCCAATATCGCCAAAGCGGCGCAGCGTTACGGGCTGGATGTCAAAGCTTACAGAATGGGCCCCGAGACACTGAAGGAAAACGGTCAGTTCCCCTGCATCATCCACTGGAATATGAATCACTTCGTTGTTCTTAACGGATTCCGCGGGAACAAGGTATATATCAACGATCCGGCGCGAGGTTATATCAAGATCAGCTGGGATGAGTTTGACAGATGCTTTACGGGGGTCTGTCTGTTCTTCACCCCGAATGAAGACTTCGAACCGTCCGGCAAACGAAGGAGCACTCTGGACTTTGCCAGGAAGAGGCTTACGGGAGCCGGTGCTGCTGTGGCTTTCGTAATGATCACGACTGCCGTAATGTATCTGTTCGGCATATACGATTCGGCAATGTCGCGTGTGTTTATGGACAGACTGATCTCGGGGAAGAATCCCGACTGGCTTTATCCGTTCCTGGCGCTGATGATCTTTATGGCGGTAACGCATATCATTGTCAATCTGGTCCAGACTATCTATTCGCTTAAGATAAACGGCAAGATGGCGATAGTAGGCAGTACCACTTTTATGTGGAAAGTCATACGCATGCCCATGGAATTCTTCTCTCAAAGGATGGCGGGAGACATACAGTCGAGGCTTCCGCTTAATGCCACGATCGCGGGAACGCTCGTAAATACTTTTGCGCCGCTGCTGCTCAACACGATAATGATGGTGTTCTACCTTGGGCTTATGATCAAACAGAGCATCCTTCTTACCACTATCGGAATATCCGCATTGGTCATCAATGCGATAACTTCAAGGATAATCTCCAACCAGAGGGTCAATATAACACGCGTTCAGATGAGGGATGCGGGTAACCTTGAAGGCTATACGGTGACCGGAATAAGCATGATCGAGACGATCAAGTCAAGCGGAGCCGAGACAGGATACTTCAGCAAGTGGTCAGGACTCCAGGCTTCCGTGAATTCGGCTTCGGTAAAAGTCGAAAAGACGAATCAGATAATCGGAGCGATACCTCTGTTCGTAAGTTCGGTAGCGAATTATTCGGTGCTGATACTCGGTGTTTACCTTGTCATGATGAACGAGTTTACGCTCGGCGGCGTCACGATGTTCCAGGGATTCCTGGCTGCGTTTATGAGTCCTGCCATGACCATGGTAAGCGCAGGCCAGACAATACAGGAGATGAGGACATCGATGGAGAGGGTCGAGGATGTCATGGAATATCCCGATGATCCTTTGCTGATCAACGCAGCCGTGGCGACCGATTCACTCGAGAAACTTGGCGGCAGTATTGAGATCAAAGACCTGTCATTCGGTTATTCAAAGCTCGAACAGCCTTTGATCAGAGATTTCTCGCTGACATTGAAGCCGGGACAGAGCGTGGCTCTGGTTGGACCGTCGGGATGCGGTAAATCTACAGTCTCAAAGCTTATTTCAGGTCTCTATCAGCCGTGGGGCGGACAGATCCTTTTCGACGGGAAACCCCGTGAATCCTATTCAAGGGAAGTCATATGCGGGTCGATCGCTGTTGTGGATCAGGACATCATCCTTTTCGAGGACAGCGTGGAGAATAATATAAAGATGTGTGACGATACCATCCTGGATTTTGAGATGATCATGGCTGCCCGGGATGCGCAGATACATGATGATATCATGAGGCTTTCCGACGGATACAAGCACAAGATCACGAGCGGCGGAAAGGATCTGTCGGGCGGGCAGAGACAGCGCATGGAGATCGCGAGAGTCCTCGCGCAGGATCCTACGATAATCATCCTCGATGAGGCTACATCCGCTCTTGACGCAAAGACCGAGCATGAAGTCGTAAGAGCGATCAGGAACAGAGGCATTACATGTGTGGTCATAGCGCACAGGCTTTCCACGGTTCGCGACTGCGACGAGATCCTGGTCCTTGATCACGGCAAGGTGATCGAGCGCGGCACTCACGATGAACTTATGAGAAAAGGCGGCTCATATTCGGAGCTTGTCTCGAACGAGTAAGGGGGAACGATGGGCTGGTTCGATAAACAGATAAACAAGCGCCGGGAAGCGGACGAGAGACTGCTCGAAGAAGCTTTTGCCAATGTTGCATCGGTTATCATGGGGGACAGATCCGCCCAGAGGATGATCGATGACAGGATAGTTTCCAAAAACGCCATAGGAGATATACTGAAGGCCTTTCATCACCAACCCGTCGAGATCCCCGACAGCATTAAGGGATTTGAGGAACAGCTCGAATTTAGCATGCGTCCTTACGGCCTCATGTGCCGTAAAGTCGAACTCGGGGCGGGCTGGCACCGCGACGCTTACGGTCCGATGATCGCTTTTACGGAGAAGGGGAACATACCTGTTGCTCTTTTGCCGGGAACCGTCAGGGGTTATTATTTTACCGATCCCGTGAGCGGAGCCAAGAAGCAGATCAGCATGCATACCGAGAAACTG
Organism: Clostridiales bacterium; assembly: GCA_017527865.1. Lineage (GTDB taxonomy): Bacteria > Bacillota > Clostridia > Saccharofermentanales > Saccharofermentanaceae > Saccharofermentans. The sequence continues at coordinate 140,278 of JAFXPN010000011.1, read as the reverse complement.
TTCAAACTTGAGGGATATTGCTTCTACAGGCCGCTGCCGCTTAAGACGCTCAAGATCAAAGATCTTCTCGATTACATGTGGAAGTCAATATCCACGCGGGATATCGTGTCGGTTATCATTGCCACTGCGGTCGCAACGCTCGTCGGCATCCTTATGCCGCGCCTTACACAGCTTCTTACAGGCCCCGTGATATCGGGCAGGGATGCGGATGCGCTGATCGCGATAGGCATCAGCATGGTAAGCATTGCTTTCTCCATACAGATGTTCGGAAGCGTTAAAGCCCTTTATCAGAGCAGATTGACAACCAAGGCTGCCTTGAGCGTTCAGTCCGCGATGATGATGAGGCTCATGACTTTGCCTGCAGGATTTTTCCGCAGGTACAGTCCCGGCGAACTGATGGCGAGATCGTTATCGGTCAATCAGCTTTGTTCATCTCTTATGAACCTTATACTGGGAGCAGGACTTACTTCGCTCGCATCTCTTGTCTATGTGGCGCAGATATTCAATTACGATGCGTCATTGGCCGTGTCATCGTTCATCATCATCCTCATTACGGTATCGTTCTCGATAATATCGACACTTGTTCAGATCAAGATCGACAGGCAGCTCTTGGATATCGGCGCCAAGGAATCAGGCATGAGCTTTTCACTCATTACGGGAGTTCAGAAGATCAAGCTGGCAGGCGCCGAGAAGAGGATGTTTGCAAAGTGGATGGAGCTCTTCTCGAAGGAATCGAAGCTAAGCTATGATCCTCCGCTGTTCCTTAAGATCAACGGCGTCATATCCACGGCGATCGCTCTTTTCTCTACGATAGTTATCTATTACCTTGCGATAAGGAGCGGGATCGACCAGTCTGCGTACTTTGCTTTCAGCGCCGCTTATAACTATCTTATGGGCGCATTCACCGCTTTGTCCGGAATAGCGATATCCGTTGCGCAGATTAAGCCTATCCTTGAGATGGCCGAGCCTTTCCTCTCTGCCGAACCCGAGACGACGGAAGGCAAGGAGATGGTCACTTCGATCAGCGGCGGAGTGGAATTCGATCACATCACATTCAGATATACGGAAGACGGCCCCGTGATCCTTGATGATCTGTCGTTCAAGATAAAATCCGGGGAATATGTTGCCATAGTGGGAAAGACCGGCTGCGGCAAATCCACTATCGTCCGTCTTCTTCTGGGCTTCGAGAAGCCCGAAAAGGGAGCTGTATACTACGACGGACGCGATATCAACAACCTGAACAAAGCATCACTTCGAAGGAAGATCGGAACCGTCATGCAGGATGCAGGTCTGTTCCAGGGGGATATTTATTCCAATATCGTTATAACCGATCCTTCGCTGTCGATGGATGCGGCGTGGGAAGCTGCCGAGATGGCAGGCGTCGCGGAAGACATACGCCAAATGCCCATGCAGATGAACACCATGATATCAGAAGGTCAGGGAGGAATATCCGGAGGCCAGAGACAGCGTTTGATGATCGCCCGCGCCATTGCGCCTAAGCCTAAGCTCCTTATCTTTGACGAGGCGACGTCCGCCCTCGACAACAAGACCCAGAAGATGGTATCGGAATCTTTGGACGGCATGGGCTGCACCAGGATCGTTATCGCGCACCGTCTGTCGACGATCAGGCACTGTGACCGTATCATCGTGATCGATGAAGGCCGTATCATCGAAGACGGGACCTATGATGAGCTCATCAGCCTTAACGGATATTTTGCGGAGCTGGTAGAGCGTCAGAGAACGGACAGATAGGAGGCGGAAAAGAGAGATTATATGACCAGACTTCGTGCCAAGAGACATATCCCGGAAAGGATGGAGCGCTGCTCCGGCCTGTGGTTCGGGTCGCCTGCGGAGAATAAAGGACGCTGGAGACAGATCTGCGGATTTAAGGAAGACTGCAAGCTGTTCCTGGAGATCGGATGCGGAAAGGGTAAATTCTGCACCGAGACAGCGGCGGCGAATCCCGATGTTCTTTATATCGCCATTGAACGGGCTCCGTCGGTCATCCTCGCGGCGATCGAGAAGACCCGCGAACTGGGACTTACCAATCTGTTCTTCATGAATGTCGATGCCAAGGATCTTCTCGATTACTTTGACGGCGGCGAGGTCGACAGGATATATTTAAACTTCTGCGATCCTTGGACACGCAAGAAGAAGCCCAAGAGAAGGCTCACCTACAGGGATTTTCTCAAAGCATATGAGAAGATAATGGTCCCGGGAGGACAGATCAGGTTCAAGACCGATAATACGTTGCTTTTTGAATTCTCGCTTTCAGAATTTAAAGAATGCGGATTTACTCTGTCCGAAGTTACAAGGGATCTTCATAACAGCGAGTATGATAAGGATAATGTGAGGACCGAGTTCGAGCAGAAATTTGCCGAGCAGGGCATAGCTATCAAGCGCTGCGTCGCGACATCCGGCAAACAAAAAGGAAGTGACGACCGGATCATTGCATTATAAGAGGCTGCGCATGCGCAGCCTCTTATAGGATGGATCGTATCCTCATTTATTTGATCAGCCTGATCGTGCCGAAGAACAGGACGGGCTTTGCGATGCCCTGACATGCATATATAAAAGCGATGATGTTGCAGACCATAACAAACAAAGACCAAAGCCAGCCTATGAACGGGATGACCGCGAGAAGATAAGAAAGAGCGAAGATAAGACCCTGATTGGCATAGAATCTTAAATACTCTGAACGCTCTCCGTTAACGTCTCCGCCAAAGTATGCGACTATGACGCTCATGAAGTTTCCCATGGAGGCGAAGATTCCCAAGAATTTATCCAAGGGATTGACCGGAGAAGGGTATGTTGTGTAAGTATTGTTTTCCATATGAAATCCTCCTTTATATATTCATTCTATCATTAACGGAGCGACTCATCTCACAACAATTGAATGACAGTTCACAACATTTTCGGTGTGAAGTGACCGGAATAGAGTATTGTAACCTCATATTATGATGAGGAGACAGATGTAATGAGGAGAAGTAAAGCGGCAGCATCATTGCTTGCCTTTATGGTCCTTCTGTCGGGGTGCACGATGGCGCCGCCCGTGACGGAGGAGACGGAAGAGACTTCGGTTGAAGTCTATGATTTTGAAGGTATCCGTGCTCAGGATGATTTCTATGGTTTTATTAATGCAGAGAACCTGTTGACATGCGATATCGAGGATACCCACGGTATGGGCGGCCCGGTCAGCGAGATCGATATCGAGATCTCCGACAGGCTTGAAGGTATCATTCACGAGATCGTGAACGGTGACAGGGATTCTTATGCTCCCGGAAGTAACGAACAGCTTATCTATGACTATTACTATCAGGCTCTTGAGGCATCGACCGGAGGTTCATTCGCGAGCGAAGACGATATCGCGTACGTAAATGATGTTATCTCGGGGATCCTCAGTGTTTCCACAATAGATGAGTATCTTACGATGTGCGGCGATCTCTATACGAACTGGGGCGTAGATCCCATTATCGGCGGCGGTGTTGATACGGACCTTGCAAATTCATCAGCCGGCAGCGTCCTTCTCGAACCGTTCAGCAGTCCCGACGGTTCAACGCTCGAGAATATCGGCAAAGGCGGCACTTACGCTCAGGTCCTTGCTTCATCCATAAGAATGGTCCTTATAGACTTCGGCGTGGATCCCGAAGAAGCGGAACAAAGAAGCGTTGCCGATGCAAGTCTCGTACTTGATATCGCATACGGAACAGATATCGAGCTCATTAAGGCCCTGGAGGAAGACTTCAGTGAGAGTATGAACCGTGCCCTTTTCAGAACGAATGATGAGATCGATGCGCTCTGTCCGAATATCGGTATCGACGGCTTTATGAAGACCCTCGGTATGGACGGCAATCCGAAAGACGGCGTTTATATCTGGGATGAGGGACAGCTTGCAACTATCGATTCTCTCCTTACCGATGAGAATCTCGAGTGTTGGAAGGATATTGCGATACTGAGATTTGTAAGGGAGGTCGTAGATTATCTTCCTGATGAATTGGGAGGATCTGAAGTTCTGTACGAGAATGATTATTATGCAATCCGTAATGTAGAGCAGGTGCTCGAGACCGAGCTCGGCGAAGAGTATGCCGAGAGATATCTCGACGAACAGACAGTCGAGGATGTAACAAATATGGCTGAGACCATAAGGGACGAGTATATCGTCATCATCAGTGACTGCGAATGGTTGAGCGATGAAGGTAAGGAGCTGATAATCGCAAAACTCAATAATATGCTCTTCTTTATCGGGGCGGACGAGCCTCATGAAGTCGATCCGGAAGATGCAGATCTTATCGGCGATACGGTGTTTGATACGATGCATAACATCAATATAAGAAGATATGAGGATAAGATCGATAAGCTTACCGACGGAAACGAGCGTAACGGATTCATACAGATGAGTCCTCAGACCGTAAATGCATGTTATATGCCGGATATCAACAGCATTAACATTACGCTCGGTATCATGAGCGCCCCGTTCTATGATCGTAATAACACATACTGGCAGAACCTGGGAGGTATCGGTACCGTGGTAGGACATGAGATCTCCCATGCCTTTGACAATACCGGAATGCTTTACGATATGTACGGCAACTATGCCCCGGACTGGATCCCCGAGTGTGACCGTGATGCGTTTGACGAGATGGCCTCTCATATCTCGGATTACTATTCCGGTCTTACCATTCTTGATATACATCCGGTCGACGGTGAATTGACATTGGGTGAGAACCTCGCTGACATAAGCGGCGTTCAGTGCGTGCTGGAAATAGCCGAGAACAATGAGCAAAGACAGCAGATATTCGAGCAGTATGCTCTTATCTGGGGTTATACGATGCCGAAGGACAGTGCTCTCGATTACCTTTACCTCGATGTTCACAGCCCGAACGTCATAAGGGTAAATGCGGTCGTTCCGCTCTTCGATTGTTTCTATGAGATCTACGGCGTCGAGGAGGGCGACGGAATGTATGTTGCACCTTCAGACCGTGTAAGAAGATGGTAAGGGAGAAGATAAATAATGGGAGTAATACTTAAGCATTCATTTAAAAACATATTCTCGAAGCCCGGTCGTCTGATCGTGCTCCTGATATGTATAACTTTTGCTTCGTTCGCCGCGCTTCTTGCTTTCGACATGGGAAATAATATCGAATCCCTCATGAGAAGCTATGCGATGGAGATGGTCGGTAAGATGGACATCGAGGTAGAGAATACATCTTCCGATATCATGGAGGGTATCTCCAAAGTTGCGGATATGACCGAGCTTGGGATAGGTATCTTGGAACAGACCGAATATACCAGGGATCCTTCGTCTTATACTTATGTGTTCGAGGACAATGTTAATGTTTTCTTCTTCTCGGATCTTAATGCTGCTTACGAGATGGATATATTGCCGCAGACCGACGAGTTTGACGACGGCGAGGTCTTCATAAGCAGGGATTATTCCGACAGCTTTGAAGTGTATGAAGGCGATACCATCACACTCGAGAGGGCAGATGAGGAGCAGATCGAACTTACCGTAGCAGGTATTCTTGATACATCAAACACATTGCTTTCCGACAAATATATAGTGGTAACAAACGCGGTCGCGGAACAGATCGCCTGTGTCGTCAACAACGATTACTCTATCTGGATGATCGATGTTAAGGACGACTCGATGATCGAAGCGGTAACAGAGGCTCTTAAGACTAACGATCCCAAAGCAGAGATAATGTCGATAAGTGAACTTCTCTCGATGGAGGGAATAGAGCAGATCTTTTACCTTTTCTATCTTCTTTTCCTTGTATCATTCCTTCTTGTAGTGTTCGTTACCATGTCCTTTGCAGAGAAGATCGTTAATGAGAGGATGTCGGTCATAGGAACCTTAAGAAGTCTCGGCGTAAGACCCGGAAAGACGGCTCTGATCCTGCTTTTGGAGAATGCTCTGTATGCGGTCCTCGGGGCCATAACGGGATGCTTGCTGTATGGATGGGTCAAGCCTGTTATGCTCGGCTCTATGTTTACTGTGCAGACGATGAACGGAAAGCTCGATGTTGAACAGTATATAGGAGCAACGCCCCTCAATATCTATATTCTCGTGTTCATAGGTGCGATATTAATTGAATGTGCATATCCTCTGTTTGAGCTTTTGAAGGCAGTAAAGACCCCTATCAGGGACATCATATTCAACAACAAGGATACTGAGTTTAAGTATAAGTGGACGAGGCTCTATATCGGCGCCGGACTTATGGTCATATCGGCGGTATGTGCATTCCTTACGAAGAACTTCTTCACTCTTGCGGTTTCCTTCGCATGCGGGATAGTCGCTATGGCATTACTGATCCCGTTCTTTATCCGAATCATATCCCGCGGAATGACAAAGCTCTTCAATAAAGCGAAGTGGCCTGTGGCTGCTCTTGCTTCGGAGAATATCGCCAGAAATAAGATGATCATGGGCACGGCGGTGCTTTGCATAACATCACTTATACTGTCGCTTCTTATCGGCGGTGTCGGTAAGGCGATGTCTGATGATCTCGTGATCCCGGATTACGATTGTGATGTTCTGGTAAATGTGTATTTAAGTGATGATAATCACAACTACAGGTTTATAAAGAATATCGAAGGCGTTGAGGATGTCGATTACATCTACGGAACTTCTCTTTGCGGAAATATAGGAAACAATACCGATAACCCCCATGCCATCCTCTCTGTATTCGCGGATACACCGCACACGAGACTTACGGATGTACCGTCTGAGGGGTTCGGCCTTAATGAGAATGAGATCGTTCTTTCCGAGGCGCGCGCGAGATCACTCGGACTTAACGTCGGCGACGAAGTCGAGGTGTCCCTCAATACGGATACCGATTTCCCGAACACTATGACTTTCGTTGTAGCGCAGATCATAGATACCGGCAACACCGCAGTACTTTCCACGAATACCGTGATCATAAATGCGGATCTGTATGAAAGGCTTTTCGATAATGCGCTTACCATGATACTGATAAAGACGGATGATCCGGATACGGTGAAGGAACTTATCAATAAGAACACCCAGACATCCGTGATCGAAGTCAAGACGATGGACGATCTGGTAACCGAATTCGAATCCCAGGCTGAAGGTCTTCTTATGGTATTAAAGCTCGTCGTAGCGGGAAGCATCGGTCTTACCCTGATAGGAATTGCCGGCAACCAGTCTCTGGGATTCATTACAAGGCGAAGAGAGATGGCGATGCTGTACTCGGTTGCCATGCCGCGTAAGAGGATAAGAAGGCTTCTGTTCCTGGAGAGCCTGTTCTCGATAGGCCTGTCGGCAACAGTCGCTTCGGTGTCAGTCCTGTTCCTGTACCAAGTCCTGGGTAATCTTATGGCTCTGCTGTCAGACGGTGACCTGAATATATTAAGGAAGGGAACTATCGACCCCGGAACAATGATCACGTATCTTGTCGTCATCGTATTCGTGTTCCTGCTGACGACACTGATACCCATAAGATACTTAAGGAAAATGAAGATATCCGAAGAACTTAAATACGAATAAGGAGAAATAACATGGATACGATAATAACAGTAGATAACGTTTATAAGTCATTTGGTAAGGGAGACCTCGAGGTAAAGGTGTTGGAAGGCGCCGACATGACGATACAAAAGGGTGAGTTCGTCTCTTTGATGGGCCCTTCGGGTTCGGGCAAGTCCACTCTCCTCTATCTTATCGGAGGCCTCGACAGGGATTTTAAGGGCGACATCGTCGTATGCGGACAGAGCATCGGAAGTCTCAAGGAGAATGCACTCTCCGATATGAGGCTCAACAAAGTCGGCTTCATCTTCCAGTTCTATAATCTGATACAGAATCTGACCGTCGAGGATAATATCCTTCTCCCTTTGAAAGTAGCGGGAAGATATGATGAGAAGGCAAAAAGCAGGCTGAACGAGATCCTCGACATTACCGAGATCTCCGACAAGCGTAAGGTTATGCCTGCGAAATTGTCGGGAGGTCAGCAGCAGAGGGTCGCGATCGCAAGAGCCCTGATCGGGGAGCCTGAGATAATCCTCGCTGATGAGCCTACGGGTAACCTCGATAAGGCTTCCGGCGAGAATATCATGGAACTGTTCAGAAAGATCAATAAAGAGAAGAACATGACTATCCTTCAGGTTACGCACTCGGAGAAGAACAGTGAATACGGAACAAGGATCGTGAGACTCGACAACGGAAAACTCATTGGGTAATATATCAGCGATAGTTGAATTTGGGAGTGTTCCGTATGCATATCGCAATATGCGACGATGAGAGTGTCTTTCTTCGCGACCTTACGGAGAAGATATATAAGAAGATCCCGAGGCTCGACTGCACAGTCGAGCCTTTTTCAAGTGCGGAAGAACTCCTCTCTTCCTCGACGGACTTCGACATTATATTCCTCGATATAGAGATGGGAGGCATGGACGGCATGACCTGCGCGAGGACAATCCGAAAGACGAACAAAGAAGTTCCGATAATATTCCTTACAAGCCACACGGAGATGGCGATCGAAGGCTATGAGGTCAACGCCTTCCGTTTCCTTAAAAAGCCGGTGGAAGACGACAAACTCGGACAGACTCTGGAAGATATTAAGCTTATGAGAGCGAGCGGCAGGGGCGTTATGATCAAGTCCGAAGGAGAACAGATCGTCGTCGTCCCCTCGAAAGTGCTCTATATCGAGTCTGACAACAATAACGTCAGGATAATCACGACAGACGGCACTCTCGTAACGCGGATGAAGCTCACTGAAGCCGTGGATATACTTAATGATGTCAACGACACGATAAGAAGAGTACACCGCTGTACTGCCGTGAATATGTCGCATGTAGGAAGGATCAGGGATAAGCAGGCTGTAATGGACGAAGGAAGCGTAGTCGGGATAAGCCGTCTTTATCTTAAGGAGTTCAAGGAAGAACTCTATGAATATATAAAAAGAACCGCAAGATGATCATCTCATATTTATTATCGGTATTATTGTGTCTTACAGGGGCATTTCTTATCTGGTTTTTTATATACGGAAGAAAGGATCTCATAGGTAAGGAAACGGGGGTAATAAGCAGACTGGTGCTCCCGGGAGTTCTTGCATTCTTTACGTCCATCATCATATCTTTTGATTTCAAAAGCAGTCTCTCGTATCTCGAGGTCTATGCGGAAGGATATGACATGAGCCTCATCTTCTTGCCCGGAAGCGCCTTTATCATGGTGTTCCTTTTGATCCCTTCGTGTGTTTCCATATCCAAAAAAGGAGCGACGGTATCCGAGAATGAGGCGATAATCGCGCCTTTCCTGTTTATACTCACATTGAATTTTCTGTGTCTTACGATAATCCGTCAGAATGCTCATATCTATGCGTCTATGGCGTTCTTTACTACCGGGCTTCTTTGCATGCTTGTCACGGTAAGCACGCCTCTTATATCGCAGGATCGGTATAACAAAGGGATCCTTAAGATCAACGAACAGTTGTCAAGTTCAAGAAATGCTCATTATGAGGCGTTGAAGGAGAGCAATTTCGAGATACGAAGGACAAGGCACGATATGAAGAACCACCTTCTTGTCATCAAGGACCTTGCCTCGCGGAAGATGTATGACGAGCTTAATTCTTATATCGATACGATAACGGAGAAGATCGAGAATGCCGATCCGCTATACAGGAGCGGTAATGACATTGCCGACATGATAATTGCCGATAAGAGTGCCAAAGCCTCCAAAAGAGGACTTGCTCTTAAGGTGACGGGCGACCTCGCCGGGCTTGTCATCGAGCCGTCGGATCTGGTAACGATACTCTCGAATCTTCTTGATAATGCGATCGAGGCCGTAAACAGGCTTTACGGCAGTTCGATAAAGGAAGATGACAAGGTAATAGAACTCGAATTCAGGAAGAATGCGAATTTCCTGTTTATCATCGAGCGTAACATGGGCGGGGAGAAGGTGTTTACGGACAGTATCCGCTCCTCCAAGAACTCGCCCGATCACGGGTTCGGCATATATAACATCAGGAAGACCGTCGCCAAATACGGGGGAGAGTATACGTTAGAATGCGTTCCTTCCGGGGCGCTTTACCGCGTCGAAGCGCAGATAATCCTGCCCAAAGCCTCGGAGTAAAAATCGTTTTGAGAGAATTTTGAATGAAAACCTCTCTTTTCTTCGAAAAGCAGGCTTTTCCGGGCAGTTTGACAATTTAATTTTATTGTAATGAATGAAACTTCGTTGTATCATCTTTAAAGTGCAATTAAGCATGAATTAACGCGTTTTTTCAGGAGGAAATTACAATGGCAGTTAAAGTTGCGATTAACGGTTTCGGTCGTATCGGTCGTCTTGCTTTCAGACAGATGTTCGGTGCTGAGGGTTACGAGGTTGTTGCTATCAACGATCTTACAAAGCCTTCCATGCTCGCTCACCTTCTTAAGTATGACACAGCTCAGGGCGGTTACGCAGGAGTTATCGGTGAGAATAAGCACACCGTAACATCCGATGACGAGGCTAATACGATCACTGTTGACGGCAAGACCCTCAAGATCTATAAGGAATCCGATGCCAACAATTGCCCTTGGGGCGAGCTCGGTGTAGATGTTGTTCTTGAGTGCACAGGTTTCTACACATCCAAGGAGAAGTCCCAGGCTCACATCAACGCAGGCGCTAAGAAGGTTGTTATCTCCGCTCCTGCAGGAAATGATCTTCCTACGATCGTTTACAATGTTAACCACACAACACTTACAGCTGATGACAAGATCATCTCTGCAGCTTCCTGCACAACGAACTGCCTTGCTCCTATGACAAAGGCTCTCAATGACTACGCTGCTATCCAGAGCGGAATCATGACAACAGTTCACGCTTACACAGGCGATCAGATGATCCTTGACGGCCCTCAGAGAAAGGGTGACCTTCAGAGAGCAAGAGCAGGTGCTGCTAACATCGTTCCTAACTCCACAGGTGCTGCTAAGGCTATCGGCCTTGTTATCCCTGAGTTGAACGGCAAGCTTATCGGTGCTGCTCAGAGAGTTCCTACATTCACAGGTTCCACAACTATCCTTCACGCTGTTGTTAAGGGTGAGGCTACAGTTGACGGTATCAACGCTGCTATGAAGGCTGCTTCCAACGAGTCATTCGGTTACACAGAGGAGAAGCTCGTTTCTTCCGATATCATCGGCATGAGATACGGTTCACTCTTCGATGCTAACCAGACAATGGTTTCCAAGATGGATGACGGCAACTCCCTCGTTCAGGTTGTTTCCTGGTACGACAACGAGAATTCCTACACATCTCAGATGGTAAGAACGATCAAGTACTTCGCAGAGCTCGGCTGATATTAAGCTTAAGTAAAGCGGTTACGGTCCCCGGGATTTTCCCGGGGGCTTTTTTATCCTATAATGTATACGTTAATGGAGGTGATTGATATGGAAGCACCCGCTCACGGCAAAGCTGCAGCAAGTCTGGCTCTCGGCATCGTCGGTATCGCGTTTTGGTTCTTCGGATATTCCGCGGCCGTTTCGCTGATACTCGGGATCATCGGATTGGTCCTTTCCGCCCAAGCCAAGAAGGAAGGCAATAACGAGAGTATCCGCACGGCAGGTTTCATCCTCTGCCTTATCTCAACTATCGTAGGCGCTCTTATATTTGTATCCTGCATAGCCTGCGCGGCATGCGGAATGGCGATCGGAGGGGCTTCTTTCATGGGAGCGCTTAACAGCTGACAGGCTCTCCGGCAGGATCGCATTGCTGTTAAGAAGCTGTCCCGGATAACGGGACAGCTTTTTATTATTCCATGTGACATTACGCATTCTGTTTCCGTCTTATGGTTGTAGAGAAACAACATGGAGATGATTGTTGTGAAGAAGATACTTATAACGGCAACAGCAGCGTTGATGCTGGCATCGATTCCCGGCTGCACAAGGGAAGACGCCGGGCATTCGTACGGAGAGTCTTATATTCCGGAAGGCGGATTCATAATTCCATATATGGCAGAGTATTATCCCGACGAATGGATGCCCGAGGAAGATGAGTATCTGTTCGGTATGATCGATACTGAAGGCAATGTAATCTTCGATCCGCAGTTTACTTCGGTCAGCTATATCGAGGACTGTCTGACATACATCGTGGGAGGTGAGGTCAACGGGCAGATCCGTTACGGCCTTCTTTCCGGAGATGACGGTGCTTTCACGGGGCTTCTTTATGACGGGGCATATTATGATGCCTCTAATGATGAGAATGAGCCCGGCCGCTTCAATATGACGGAATATGCTGACGGGATACTGCATGTGACGGTCTATTCCGATCCCGGGCATATCATATCGGATGATACCGATATCGTGATCGATGAGAGTGTTCTTCCCTATGATGCTTCGACTGCGGGTCTTTCACTCTGCCACGAAGCCCTCGGAGGAGCGCTCATAGAGAACTGCAACGAATTCTATCCTCACCGCATTCTCATAGATGAGCAGACCGGTGAGATTCGACACGATTTTACGGGTTCATACACAGATCATATGTATCTGTTCGGAGACTTCATTATAACGACGCAGACCGGCGGGCACGGTGTCTTCATATGGAGTTATGAAGGCGAGGATTACGGTTCGGATACCGAAGCCACAGGCATCAGGATCAGTCCTTACAGATATGCCATAGCCTGTAACGGTGAGCTTGCCGTGTTCGACAGTGAAGGCGTTGAAAGGGCTTCGATCGATATAAGCGATTATGCGTTTGTCGACAGCGGCTGCGGCACTATCGGTGTATATGATAACGGAGTTACGACTTTCTACGATGAGAATCTTAACGTCATCACTGAAGCAGGAGATGTCGATCTCGACTACGGTTATCTGTCAGGAAGGTTCTCGGATGACTGGGGCGGCAACATCATCTTTGTATCGTTCGGGGATGATACTGTCACTAACTTTATGAACGGCGCATCCATGCCTGTAAGCGACAGCTGTTTCTACTCTCATGAAAGAGATTACATTTTTGCCGATAATATAGGCAACGGCAATCTTGATGAGCATCACTGGTACCTCTACGATAATGAGTTCAATCTCGTGCTTTCGGGCAATGATTACGGTGATGTGATCTACGACAGCCTTACGGACGATATGTATGTGACGGAGTATACCGGCGGCGTCACCACCGTCTACTCGCTTGAGACTTATGAGCCCATGTTCGAGGCTGAAGGCAGATTCTCAGTCAGTGCGGTCAACGGCACTTTCCGGCTTACCGGAACCGATGAGGTCTTGCTGCTCGACAGCTTTGGCAATGTGCTTTTCGAGTCTGAAGTTACGCATTGATCTCATGTTTTTATCTGTTTTAAGGTTCGTTTAAGGAAGCTCTTCTATAATGTCCTCAATTATAAAGGAGGACTTCGGATGGAGCAGGAGAAGAAATACCGCCACGAGCTTAAATACCTCATCCCGCGGGGAGAGTATCTCGCGATGAGGCAGAGACTTAAGGCGGTCATGGATGCCGACCCGCATACGGGCGAAGACGGGTGTTACCTCGTAAGGAGCATCTACTTCGACAACAGCGACGACAAGGTGCTTCGTGAGAAGATCAACGGAATCCCGAGGAGGGAGAAGTTCAGGATACGTTACTACAACGGCGACCTCGCCTTCATCACTCTCGAAAAGAAGATGAAGATCAACGACAAGTGCCTTAAATACGATGCGCGTATCACTGAAGAAGAATTACGAAAGATACTTGCGGGTGATATAGCTTTTATGAAGGATCACCCTGACGGACTCGTCAAAGAGTTGTTCTCGAAGATGAGATACCAGCGGTTAAGACCCAGAGTCCTCGTCTCATATGTGAGGGAACCGTACATATATAAGGCGGGAAATGTCAGGGTCACATTCGATTCGAACATCAGAACGACTCTTTGGAACAGGGAGTTTCTCGATACTGCCCCGCCTTGTATAAGCGCCACGGAGGCCCCGGGCGAGATGTATCTGGAAGTTAAGTACGATGCGTTTCTTCCGGACCTGATACAGCATCTGATCCTGACCCCGGGATTAAGGCAGCAGGCGTTCTCGAAGTACGGCGCAGCAAGAAGATTCGGTTGATCAATAAGAAGGAGATATAACATGTCATTCACAGATGTATTTAAATCAAGTTTTCTCGACAGTTTAAAGGAGTTCTCGGCCCCGGACACATTAATCGCGATGGTGTTCGCGCTTATCATCGGTCTTTTCATTTTTGTGGTTTATAAGAAGACCTTCAGCGGGATCATGTATTCCACGGGATTCGCGATGTCTTTGATAGGACTGTCGCTCGTTACGACTCTGGTTATCATGGCCGTTACGAGCAATGTCGTTCTCTCGCTCGGCATGGTCGGCGCGTTGTCTATCGTAAGATTCCGTGCGGCGATCAAGGAACCTATGGAGATCGTATTCCTTTTCTGGTCTCTGGCGGCCGGTATCGTCATCGGTGCGGGCATGATCCCTCTTGCCGTGATCGGATCACTTATCATCGGAGGCGTTATGGTTCTCTTCTTTAACAGGAAGAGCCACGATACACCTTACATACTTATCGTTGACTGTGCTGATGAGAAAGCAGAGAAGGAAACGGCAGCACTCATAGGATCTTCCGTTAAGAAGTTCGTTGTTAAGTCGAAGACCGTAAATTCAGGCGGGATCGAGCTTACGGCGGAGATCCGCGTTAAGTCGGAAGCAACAGATTTTGTTAACCGCATAAATGATATTGCGGGTGTATCCGGTGCAACCCTGGTAACTTATAACGGAGACTACATGTCCTGAGGACAGATCTATGATCGATAATAAACACACACCGAAGATCATACTTGCACTGATGGCAGCTGCAGTAGTGTTGTGCCTTCTTCTTGCAGGATTCTACGATTCTCTTGTGACGATACTCGGCGGATCTGCCATCAACATGGAGTACGAGACGGAGCTTTTCGATACATCGGAGATCATCAGCGTCAACATCATCATGGATGAAGACGACTGGAATGCAATGCTTAAGAATGCGTTATCCGAAGAGTACTATGCATGCGATGTAATCGTTAACGGGCAGCGCTTCTATAACGTTGCGATAAGACCTAAGGGCAATACCAGCCTTTCTTCGATAGCGATGGATCCCGATACCGACAGGTTCAGCCTTAAGCTTGAGTTCGATCATTTTGTTAAAGGCCAGACATGCTTCGGTCTCGATAAGCTGATCCTCAACAACAATTTCGCGGATGCCACCAATATGAAGGAAGCCGTTATCTACGATATGTATCAGTTCCTCGGTGCGGATGCATCTTTATATAACTATGCAAGTGTCAGCTTAAACGGAGAGTACCGGGGAGTTTATCTCGCTCTTGAAGGGGTGGAGGAGAGCTTCATGTTAAGAAACTACGGTACTCAGGACGGCGAGCTGTATAAACCTGAAAGCATGGGTGTCGGTGGCAGCGGAACGGACGGAGCGCCGGGAGACAAGCCCGATATGGGAGACTTTGACCCTTCGGACATGCCGGGCGGAGCCCCGGAAGACCGGCCGGATATGGGCGATTTTGATCCTTCGGATCCGCCTTCTGACAGGGGCGGCTTCGGCGGAGGGTTCTCGATGGGCGGCGGAGGAGCAGATCTTAACTATACCGACGATGACCCGGACAGTTATTCCACTATCTGGGAAGGAGAGATCACCGGCACGGGAAGCATCGATCACGGCAGAGTCGTCACGGCCTTGAAGCACATAAGCGAAGGCGATGATATCGAGGCGTATCTTGACGTCGATAATATCCTGAAGTATATGGCGGTCCATACATTTGCCGTAAACATGGACAGTCTCACCGGCAAAATGGCGCACAACTACTATCTGTATGAATACAACGGTCAGCTTAATCTCATTCCCTGGGACTACAATCTGTCGTTCGGAGGGATGTCGACGGATTCTGCGACCGATATGATCAACAGTGCGGTTGATACACCTTATCAGGGCACGGATTTCTTTGATCAGCTTCTCGAGAACGAGGAGTATTCCGCGATATATCATTCGTATCTGCGCAAACTTGTGGATGAGTATGTATACGGCGGAAGATTCGATGAGGTCTACAGCCGCATCAGAAGTCAGATAGATCAGTTGGTGGAGACGGATCCTACGGCTTTCTATACCTATGATGAATATACGGCTGCAGCAGATATGCTCTACGATGTGATAAGGCTCCGCGCCGACAGTATAGCGGGTCAGCTTGACGGGACGATCCCTTCGACCGATGAGGGGCAAAGAGAGGATTCCTCGAACCTTATCGACGGATCATCGATAGACCTCGAGATGATGGGTGCTTTTGATATGGGGATGGGCGGTGAAACGCCCGAATAAAAGGGCCGCCCGAAGGCGGCCCAGATATTACTCAAGTGATGCGATGATCAGTACTTGGGCTCAAGCAGACCGTAATCTCCATCTTTTCTCTTATAGACTACGCAGACGGAATCTGTTTCCGAATCAAGGTAAACAAGGAAGTTGTGCCCTAACATCTCCATCTGGAGGATAGCGTCTTCCGCTGTCATCGGGCGAAGCTCGAAAGTCTTGCGTCTGGCGATCTTCGTAGCTTCGGGTTCGTCCTCAAGGTAATCGAAGTCAGAACCGTTGTCATCTTCAAGATAGTTCGCGATCTGAGGATATTCTTTCTTCTTCTTAAGGAACTTGGTCTTATTGCGTCTGATCTGGGATTCGAGCTTATCGATCGCTCTGTCCACGGCTGTAAGGATCTCTTCGTCTCTTGCCTCGGCTCTGTAGATCCTGTTGTCGAGCTTCATCGTGATCTCGACGACCATCTTGTTGCCCTCGGGTCTTATGCGTACATTGCAGGTGCCCTCATCGCCGAAGTATTTATCGAATTTCCTTAACTTATCGGTGATCTTGGTCTCGAGTCTTTCTCCGATCCTGATGCCGTTGCCCTGTGCAGTGATCTTCATAAAATCACATCCTTCCTTTAAAGGTCTAAGGAAATACATCCTTACATTGATTATAAATAGTTTGAAAAGATAAATTTATTAATTTACTGTTAAAGTATCAAAATACACCAATATTTAAGACAAAATATTGTATAATGGCGTTGTCAGAATAATAAGATTCGGAGGAGTTTTATATGGCTTTATTTGACCCTAAGGCAAAGGTTATATCCGGTTATCAGAAATCTATTGATGAGCGCACGTCATCGATCCGCAAGTATTATGATGAGATCGGCAAACTGTACTATGATCAGTACAAGGATATGAATGTTGACAATACCAAGGACATCAATACCCGCTGCGAAGCTATCACAAGACTTTCCAACGAGGTTGAGGATTATAAGCTCAAGATCCTTTTCGAGAAGGGTTTGAAGAAGTGTCCTGTATGCGGTACGGAGAACAGTCTCGAGTACGGTTTCTGCTTCAAGTGCGGAGCCAAGTTTGACGAGGATTCCGCCGAGGCTCCCAAGAGCGACTTCGAGAAGGCTGCAGCACAGATCGAAGAGGTTGCCGAAGCTGCTTCTGAAGCCGAGACAGTAGAAGAGGCTGCCGAGGAGGCTGCTGAGGAAGCTGCCGAGCCTGCCGCAGAAGAGACGAAGGAAGAGAAGAAGAGCACAAAGAAGAAGAAGGAAGATTAACAGTCTTCCTGTCATACAAAGTTTCAGGCCGCGTACGATGTGCGCGGCTTTTTTGATACCGCTTCGGATCAATAGTGCTATAATGAGTTGGTTTAAGCTAACTTAAAGGAAGTGTGTTTATGAAATATCTTAAGAAGATCACGATCGTATTAAGCGC
This sequence comes from Clostridiales bacterium, assembly GCA_017527865.1. Lineage (GTDB taxonomy): Bacteria > Bacillota > Clostridia > Saccharofermentanales > Saccharofermentanaceae > Saccharofermentans. The sequence continues at coordinate 122,569 of JAFXPN010000011.1, read as the reverse complement.
TGTGCTGATGATGAGCATGTTTGCTTCATGTGCTGAAAGCGCGGCACCGGAACAGGGAGCGGCGCTGGACAACGTTACCGTTCGTGTAGGATCTCTCTCCGGACCGACGACCATAGGCATCGTAAATCTCATGAACGAGGTATCGGCTGAAGGTTATGAAGGTACAGATTATGATTTTACGATGTCGACTCAGCCTGATGAGATCGCGGCATCTCTTAATGCGGGCAATATCGATATCGCCCTGATACCCGCCAATCTCGCGTCTGTGCTCTATAACCGTACGGGCGGCGGGATAAGCGTTATAGATATCAATACTTACGGTGTCCTTTACTGCATAACAGCGGATGAATCGATAACATCAGTCAGTGATCTTTCCGGCAGGACCGTGATCACTACCGGACAGGGCGCGACTCCCGAATATGCGATGAATTATCTTCTTGCTCAATACGGCGTTACCGACTGCACGCTCGATTTCAAGACAGAAGGAGCCGAAGTCATTGCTTCTTTACAGGAGGATCCTTCACAGACAGCGATCCTTCCGCAGCCCGCTGCGACAGCTGCATGTGTGCAGATAGAAGGGTTTTCACCGGCATTTTCACTCGATGAGGCGTGGACGGAAGTGACATCGGATTCGAGACTTGTTACGGGTGTCACGGTAGCAAGGAATGAATTCATTGAGGAGCATCCTCAGGCTGTAGCGGCTTTCCTCGCCGATCATGCGGCCAGTGTGCTCGCTGCTTCGGAGGATGTTGAGAAGACCGCGCAGCTGGTCGTAGATCTGGGCATCATCGGCGCTGTTCCCGTCGCGCAGAGAGCGATCCCTCTTTGCAATATCGCATGTGTAACGGGAGAGCAGATGAGGTCGGACCTCGAGGGATATCTCACAACTTTGTATGAATCCGATCCGCAGTCTGTAGGCGGGGCGCTCCCTGCTGACGATTTCTATTATCCGGGCTGATATCTTGCAGCGCAGAACGGGAGTTAAAGCGCTGATAATACTGTTCTGGCTTGTCCTGTGGCAGGCCGTGTCGATCGCTGTCGATAACTCCATACTGCTTGCAGGACCTGTTGAAGCTGTTATGGCGCTCATACATCTTGCAGCGACGGCGGGCTTCTGGCTGTCGGTCCTGACATCCGTTATCATGATATGCTCGGGCTTCTTTATCGGGCTCTTCACGGGCGTACTGCTCGCGGGATGTTCGTACCGGTACAGGATCATAAGGGAATTCATTAAGCCGCCCGTGACCGTCATCAAGTCCATCCCCGTCGCGAGCTTTGTCATACTGGTGATCATCTGGGCGGGAAGCGGATCCCTGAGTCTTGTGATAAGCTCGCTGGTTGTTTTCCCGACGGTCTTCCTCAATACTCTGGCAGGCCTCGATTCGACTTCCGTCAAGCTGATCGAGACGGGGAGGATGTTCAGGTTCAGGACCCGGGATAAGATCCGTCATATATACCTTCCGTCCTGCGCGCCGCACATCGAGAGCGCCGTCTGCCTCGGGGCAGGCATGGCGTTTAAGAGCGGCATCGCGGCCGAGGTTATCGGGCGTCCCTTAAGATCGATCGGAACCGGCATATATCTGTCGAAGATCTCTCTTGCGACCGCCGATCTGTTCGCGTGGACTTTCTGCGCCGTCGTCCTTGCATTCCTGTTCGAAAAGTTCATCACCAAACTGATGAAGAGGATCCTCAAGCCGTGAAGATAATACTGGAACACATCGGAAAGTCATTTGACGGCAGAGAGGTCTTAAAGGATCTCGATTATGTATTTGATGCGGACCGTCCCGTTGTGGTAAAAGGAGCCTCCGGAACAGGCAAGACTACATTGCTGAGGATCATAGGAGGACTTCTTTCTCCGGACAAAGGATCGGTCAAGTATGAAGGCGTCGAACGGGGTAAGTGCAGATTTGCGCCCATGTTTCAGGAACAGCGCCTCATAGATCATCTTAATGCCGTCGAGAACATAAGGCTTGTCTGCCGCGGTATGCCGGACAAGATGATAGCAGATGAACTGACGAAGCTGATCCCGGAGTCCGAGATCTTAAAGAGAGCGGGGGAACTGTCGGGAGGCACGGCGCGCCGCGTCGAGGTCGTAAGAGCGATCCTCGCCCCGTCGGATGTCCTGCTGCTAGATGAACCCCTTACGGGACTTGACGGTGACAACGCGGAACGGACGGTCGGATATATAATGGACAATCTTAACGGGAGGCTCCTTATCGCTTCGTCGCATACAGGGCTTTTCGACGGGTTCTGCAGTCAGCTCCTGATTTGACGGGAACCGGAACTGCGAGTATAATGAGCGGGTTGTTAAACAATCCGCGCAAGGGAGAGGAGGTGAAGTGAGATGTCAGAGATCAGAGTAAAGGAAGGCGAGTCCCTCGACAGTGCACTTCGTCGTTTTAAGCGCTCATGCGCGAGATCCGGTGTACTTGCCGAAGTACGCAAGAGAGAGCATTATGAGAAGCCCTCTGTACGCCGTAAGAAGAAGTCTGAGGCTGCAAGAAAGAGAAAGCATTGATGACTTCCTGTATCAAGGATACTTAGACCCCGGTTATTACACCGGGGTCTTTTTGTGCTACAATAACTTCAAAATAGATTAAGGCAGATACTTATCATGTTGCTTACTTCACCGAAGTGGCATTATGTGCTCGATGAGACTTACACGAGCACTGATGCTTTATTTGATGCACTTCTTGACAAACACGGCATAGATACGCCGGAGAAGAAGGAAGACTTCCTGAACGACAGGGGAGCCGAGTTCTACGATCCTTTTCTTTATAATGACATGAGAAAAGCGGTCGATATCATCGTCCGGGCCATGGAGGACCGCAGCAGGATCCTTGTGTACGGCGATTACGACTGCGACGGTGTTACCGCGACATCCATACTTGTCAGATACTTCAGAAGCCATGACATCGATGTCAGATATATCGTTCCGAACAGAGAGGAACACGGCTACGGACTTACCGACAACATTATCGATGAGGTGATAGACCAGGCTCCCGATCTTGTGATAACGGTCGACTGCGGCATAACCAACATCGATACTGTCGCGCGTTTAAGATCGCTGGGCATAAAGGTCATCATCTCGGATCATCACAATGTCCAGGAACAGATCCCCGATGCGGATGCGGTCCTCTGCGCCAAGCGCAGGGACAATACATATCCCTATACCGAGCTGTGCGGCGCAGGGGTTGCGATGAAGATCGTCCAGGCCATGGGCATTGACAAGAGATTCCCCGTAAACAACGATGTCTGGAGACAGGCGATAGAGCTTGCGGGCATTGCTACGATCGCCGACCTGGTCCCTGTCCTTGACGAGAACAGAACGATAATAAAGAAAGCCTTTATAAGCATGAAGGACCCCGTAAATCCCGGGATCAGGGTAATGAACGAGATCCTTGCGCAGAAGGCGGGATCCAGAAGATTCGATGAGACTTTCATCTCTTTTAATTTTGTCCCCAGGGTAAATGCCGCGGGAAGGCTCTACGATTCTTCCGAGGCGCTCAGGCTCTTCCTTGAGGATGACGGAAACAAGGTCCGCGAGGCTGCTGTGGCGCTCGGAGATCAGAATGATGAGAGGAAACAGATCGAAGCCCGTGTATACGAAGAAGCGGTTGCGCAGATCGAGGATGAGAGAAGGCCCGATGAATGGAGCCTTGCAAATACAAAAGGCCCCGTGGTCGCTTATGCGAGCAATTGGCATCAGGGAGTCCTGGGCATCGTTGCCGGCAGGATCGCGGCCAATTACAGGAGAACGGCGCTTGTCTTTACAACGGATTCGATCAATCCGGAGAATCTTAAGGGCTCCGGCAGGGCATACGGGGAGTATGACCTTTTCGCTGCGCTGGGAAGAGTCAGCAGTACTCTCGAGAACTTCGGCGGCCACAGGAAGGCGGCAGGTGTCACGGTTAAGAAGTCACGCCTCATGGAATTCTTGAAGGCGCTTGAAGAAGATGCCGTACAGCATTCGGACGAGGATGAGAAGGACGATGAACTCGAGATAACGGCAAGGCTTTGCAGGAATATCGTAAACTTCGATACCTTCAACATGACAAACAGGTTTAAGCCTTACGGCATAGGCAACAGGAAACCCGTGTTCGTTACGGAAGGTCTCGTAGTCGTGTCCGTGAATGACATGACCGACGGAGCTCACATCAGGCTTGAACTCGCCGACCGGAACGGAGGGAAAGATGAACCCCTTTCCGCCGTGGGATTCGGGATGGGCATCTATTCCGGGATATTAAGGCCGGGAGATATTATCGACATCGCCTATACCATGAATGAATATACATATAAGGGCAATACGACGCTGAGCCTTTATCTTGAAGATATTAAGATCTCATCCGATGAGGGATTCCTGTATAAGAAGGCCGATATAGCGGAGCAGCTGTACAGGAGCGGCATGGAACTCGATCAGATCGCCAAGCTTGCCGGAACTTCCGTAAGCGAAGGCTTTATACCGGGCAAGGTCGATTATCTTGCATGCTTTCAGACGCTTAAGGATGCGAGCCGCGGCGAGACGTCATATGCCGATTATCCGCTGCTAGCGAAGCTTATCGAGAGGAAGACCGGAGTGAAGATGACCCCTTTCAAGGTCGCAAGATGCATGGATGTGTTCTCGGAATCACATTTGGTCAAACTTGGTGTATTATCTACCTTGAGGATCTGCTTCCGGTTCCTTAAGACCGAAGGCAAGACCGATCTCAAGCAATCGGATCTTTATTTAAGGCTTCTTGAGCATGGCTGACGAAGAACGCAACAAGGCCGCGCCTGACGAGCGCGCATATCTTCTCGATACAACGCTGATCCCCGAGATCCCCGATTTTATCGAGGAGAAATTTGAAGGCGTGATGGATATGTTCACGTCTTATGCTTCGCGTGCACACCTTGCTGACGGCGTCCTCGAGAGCGAGCAGGGACTTATCCGCAAAGCCTACATATTTGCATTCAAGGCTCACCGCAACCAGAAACGCAAAAACGGCGAGATGTACATAGTCCATCCCATCGCGACGGCTGAGATTCTCGCCGAACTCGAGGTCGATGCCGAATCGCTGGCAGCCGCTCTGCTCCACGATACGATAGAAGATACCGCGGCCGATTCGGATATGCTGAACGAGTTGTTCGGATCGACGATCACGCTCCTTGTTGAGGGCGTTACAAAGCTCAATGCCCTGTCATCGAGATCCAAAGTGGAGCGTCAGGCGGAGAATACCCGCAAGATGCTCATAGCCATGACTCAGGATCCCCGCGTTATCCTCATCAAGCTCGCCGACCGTCTGCACAATATGCGCACCATGCAGTACCAGACTCCGGAAAAGCAGGTCGAGAAGGCTCGTGAGACACTCGATATCTATGCCCCCTTCGCCGAGAAATTCGGTGTATTCAAGATAAAGTGGGAACTCGAGGACCTGTGCCTGAGATACCTCGATAATGACGGTTATTATGAGCTCGTGGGACTCATTTCCTCCAAGCGTTCCGAACGTGAAGCTTTCATGGCGCATGTCGTGGCGGAGATATCGGGCAAGCTCGAAGAAGAGGGAATGGAGCATTACGATGTCGACGGACGTCCCAAGCATTTCTACAGCATCTATAAGAAGATGCACGACAACAGGCATAATGACATTAACCACATCTACGATATGTTTGCCTGCAGGATAATCGTCGATTCCGTATCCGACTGCTATAAGGCGCTCGGCATAGTGCATTCGATGTTTGTCCCTTTGCCGGGAAGGTTCAAGGATTATATCGCCAACCCCAAGGAGAACGGGTACCAGTCCCTGCATACGACGGTCAAGCGACCCGGAGGAAAGACCTTCGGAGAGACGACATTTGAAGTCCAGATCAGGACATACAGCATGCACATCGAAGCGGAGTACGGCATCGCCGCCCACTGGCATTATAAGGAAGCGGGCAACTCCAAGGCGTTTAAGGAAGATGCCTACGATGAGAGGATAAAATGGATAAGACAGTTCCTCGAGGCGCAGAAGGATTCCGACGATCCCATGGACTTCATGGAACTGCTTAAGAATAATATCGTTCCGAACGAGGTGTTTGTATTTACTCCTAAGGGCAAGATAGTCAGGCTTCCCGCGGGATCGTGTCCCATCGACTTTGCTTATGCGATCCACAGCGGCATCGGAAATCATATGCACGGCGCGAAGGTCAACGGAAGGATAGTGCCGCTGTCTTATGTGCTCAAGTCGGGAGAAGAGGTGGAGATCCTGTCGTCCGACAAGATAAAGGGTCCTTCGAGAGACTGGGTCAATATCGCGAAGACCGCTTCTGCCAGATCCAAGATCAATTCATGGTTCAAGAAGCAGGACCGCGACGAGAATATAGCGGCCGGAAAGAGCAGGCTCGACAGGGAGATCGAGAAGAACGGATTTACGAGTTCACAGCTTATGCTCGTCGACACATTGAAGTCCGTTCTCGATAAATACAGCTGCAATACAGTGGACGATCTTTATGCCGCCATAGGATACGGTTCCGTTCAGGTCGGCAAGGTCTTCGGGAAACTGCGCGACGAGTACATAAAGAGCCTGAACGAGGAAGACCGTCTTGCGATGGGCTACCGCACTACTTCAAACGGTCAGGTCGTCTATTATATGCCGGAGAGCATGCCGGATGAACTGGGCAAGGGTGACTCGCTCAAAGCGCCTCATAAACCCGACAGGGGTGATGACAACGGAGTCCTTATCGACGGTCTCACGCATCCGCTCGTGCGCATTGCTAACTGCTGTCATCCGGTCCCGGGCGATGAGATAATCGGGTATGTGACCCAGAGCGACGGAGTTACCGTCCATAAAGTAGTCTGTCCCAATATCGTGCACATAAAGAATAATAAGGATCGTTCCGAACGTGATATGAGAAAATATGAGCGCCTTATCGGTGCATCCTGGAGCACCGGAAAGAAAGCTCAGACATTGGGGTTTACTTCCAATATCGTTATACTCGCGCAGGAAACGAGACTTACCATGTTCTTTGCCGATGTTTCTGCGATCTTCTCCGATGAGCATGTCGACATCGAGGATATGAAGCAGCCCAAGAAGATAAGCAACGGGATGTACACCGAGTTCGTAATAACGGCCCTCTTCAGAAACAGGGAACAGCTCGACCGCGTCATGAAGAAGCTCAAAGCCCTGCCGTACGTTACGAATGTATTCAGAAAATAATCTTACCCGGTAATTCCGAACGATACCTTCATTACGGTAAGAAGCCTTCCGAGAAGGAACAGGACTTCACACGCGACGATGAAGGGAGCGACGGATCTTTCCGAGGGCTTGAACCTGTCTGTAAGACATCCCGCTATGGCAAGGATCACGTAGATCATCCCGAAATATGTAAAGCATGATGTCCTGTAGCCTGATATGTAGATCGTGGGAGAGAAAGCCATGGCGACTGTGGTCGCAAGTCCCGCAGCCAGCATATAACTTACAAACAGCCCTCTTTCCGTTATCAGCGGCGAATCCTCTTTGTCCCTGAAGATAATGAATATCGAATAGATAAGACATGCGAGGATGAACACGGCAAACAGCGTCAGTCCCAGGGTACGGAGCGACTTTAATCTGACCCAGATTATGTTGTCCGTGATCTTTACGGACAGAAGCGTATTGATCGTAACATTGAGGGCTGCGGGGGCAAGAGCGATCAGTCTTTTCCGGATATTCTTTGTCTTTAAGAATACGCCGGCCGCCGCTATTATGCATAAGACTGTAAATATGATGTCATATCTGGATATCGTTACCACGAGACACCTGTTTATCCCCAGGAATATCTTGTCGAGTATATTAAGATCTTCATAGTTCGGGAAGTTGAACATCTCTCTTTCCGCCCTGCTTTTGTTTCCCGGGCACATCAGCAGCACCACCGCCAGATTGACGATAGATACGACCGCCGAGGCAATAAGGAAAGGAAGGCAGGAGTATCTCTTTATCACGGACAGGACAATGCAGTAGAGGATGACCGCGAGAAGGTATAATGCCATGAGCTCATGGTTGCTTGCGAACAGAAGGCAGACAAAGAATACCGGATATTCATACCATTTAAGATGTTCCTTCTCCATGATCTTTCTTAATATCGAAGCGGTTACGAATGCGGAGAATACCATCCATGTATATGTAATGGTCGTGACCATCCATCCTGCGCTCTCCATATCGAGTATCGGATAAAGAGGGATCGCCGTAAGCACATACAGTCTGGACAGGCCTTTTACTGCAAGAGACCTGTTAATGAACAGAGGAAGCGTACAGATCATGACCGTATCCGCTGCCATCCAGAACCACGGCCGGTCTACAAGGAAGAACATAACCAGTTCCTGAAGGTATCTTGAAGACCAGGAATTCCACCTCATCTTCACCCATGACAGCGCAGTGTGGCCGTTCCTCAGCAGTGAGAAGCGCGCATCGTCACCCGTGTTGATAGGCATATAAAGGTGCATCGCTATTATGAATACCACATACAGCGCATATGCCGTGCCCCATGTATTGCCGCGAAGTTTGTAGAACGCAAAAGGAATAAGGAAAAACGGACAGATGCGCAGCAGTGTCACAAGAGGAGTCGTGTCCCTGTATGAAAGGTAGTAGATAAATCCGTTGTGAAATGTTCCCAGCGTCACGCCTTTTCCTTCCTCGCAGTCGGAGGAGATGCGGAAGGTATACGTCTTTCCCTTGCTGTCGGACAGCGGTTCGTCCAGCATCAGTGTATATTCGGTGTTGTTCTCGAGCTCAGATGCATCGAATTCCCAGGAGCCGACAACCTCACCGTTATCATCAGTCAATTCCAGAAGGACATTACCTTCGTTGGATCTGCTGTACGTTGCGAACATCACGCCGAGGGAACTGAAGTTGTTGCAGTTGCAGTATATCTCCTGTTCATACGAGAAATTCTCGTTGATCTCGGGCAGATACCCCGTAACGTAATGACTGTAGCGGTTGGAACCGTCGGCCGAGGTAATGAGGAACAGGCTGTAGAAGACGAGGATCGTAACGGAAAGTATTATCGCTCTTATTACGTTTTTTGAATCTTTCTTTTGTAAGACGGCACTTTCCATTTTGGTCTCTCCTGATAACTGGTTATGCGATCAATTCACCGATAAAGTATATATCAAGAAGCACCGAAAGTATCAATACCAGAACGCAGACCGTGTAGACCGCGATCTTCCTTGCCTGTGTGTCTTTGGGCTTTTCCCTGATGTTGAATCCTTCCTGTGCCATATCACGATTATATTGAGCAGCCGTATTTCAATGTTAACGCGGGTATGACAATCAATTGACAATGTCAACGTGGTAAAATAAAAGTATCGGACAATACCTTCCGGAGGTGAACTCATGGATAAGTATGATGTAGCAGTGATCGGCGCCGGCGTAACGGGCTGTGCGGTCGCCATGTATCTGTGCAGATCGGAAGTGAGCGTCATCGTACTCGAAAAGGAGGAGGACGTATGTTCCGGAACCAGCAAGGCAAATTCGGGCATAGTTCACGCGGGGTACGATGCAAGACCGGGAACATTAAAGGCCCGGATGAATGTCCGTGGTTCGAAGCTCATAGAAGAACTGTCAGAGACTTTGGATTTTCCTTACAGGAATAACGGATCGCTTGTACTGTGCTTTGACGAAGCTGGTATGCCGAGACTTAAGGAACTCTATGACCGCGGTATAAAAAACGGGGTCGATGGCATTGAGATATTGACCGGGGAGCAGGTCCGTCAGAAGGAGTCTGCCGTATCAGACGAGGTCATTGCCGCGCTTTGGGCGCCTACCGCCGGCATCGTATGTCCGTTCGGCATGACAGCTGCGTTTGCCGAGAATGCTGCCGCTAACGGCGCGCAGTTCAGATTTCTCGAAGAGGTGACCGGGATCGTCAGGGACGGTGAAGGCGGCTTCGTGATTAGGACGGACCGCGGTGAGTTTTTCGCCCGTAATGTAGTAAATGCCGCAGGTGTCTACGCAGACAGATTCCATAACATGATGAGGTCACAGAAGATCAGCATAACACCCCGCAGGGGCGAGTATGTGCTCCTTGACAAACAGGCGGGAGATCTTGTCTCATCCACGGTGTTCCAGCTTCCGGGACCGTACGGCAAGGGTGTTCTCGTGACTCCCACCGTACACGGCAATCTTCTCGTGGGACCAAATGCTGAAGATATAGAGGACAAAGAAGATACAACGACTACTTCAGAAGGAATGGAAGATATAAAGACCAAGGCTTTGAGAAGCGTGCCCGGCATCCCGTACAACCTTACCATCACAAGTTTTGCGGGTCTTCGGGCGCACGGACAGGATTACGATTTTATCCTGGGTGAAGCGGAAGAGAACCCCGGATTCTTTGAAGCCGCCGCCATTTCATCTCCGGGCCTTTCTTCCGCTCCTGCCATAGGCGAGTATATAGCCGGACTGGTGGTGAGCAGAAACGGCTATAAGCCGAAGACGGATTATATAGGGACGCGCAAAGGATTTACCGATGTATCCAGGCTGTCTGCGGAAGAGCGTTCAAGGCTCATAAGAGAACATCCTGAGTACGGGAGGATAGTATGCCGCTGCGAGAACGTTACGGAAGGTCAGATACTCGAGGCGATAAGAAGGACGCCCGGAGCAAGGAGCCTTGACGGAATAAAGCGGAGAGTGCGCCAGGGAATGGGAAGATGTCAGTCCGGATTCTGTACCCCGGCGGCCATGAAGATCCTGAGCGATGAGCTCGGGATACCGATGGAGAAGATCACTAAGAACAGACCGGGTTCCGAGCTTTTAAGAGGTGATACAGATGGAGTATCGTGATGTTGTGATAATAGGAGGCGGTCCTGCGGGACTTGCGGCCGCGTTAAGCGCGCGCAGGAACGGGGTAGAGGACATACTGATCATCGAGCGCGATGAGCGGCTCGGAGGCATCCTCAATCAGTGCATCCATAACGGATTCGGACTCCACACCTTCAAGGAGGAACTGACGGGACCTGAATATGCGGGCCGGTATATCAACATGGCCGAAGCAGAGGGCATCCCGTACAAGCTCAACACCATGGTTACCTCCGTTACTCCCGGCAGGGAAGTTACGTATATCAATCCTTCCGAGGGAGAGGTCACCGTAAAGGCGGGCGCCGTGATACTGGCTATGGGATGCCGCGAGAGACCCCGCGGAGCCCTGAATGTTCCCGGCTCCCGCCCTGCAGGCATATACACGGCCGGGACTGCCCAGCGGCTTATCAATATAGAAGGGCTTTCGGTCGGAAGGAAGGTTGTGATACTGGGGTCCGGAGATATCGGGCTCATCATGGCCAGAAGGCTGACATGGGAGGGAGCCGAAGTTAAGGTTGTAGCTGAACTCATGCCTTACTCGGGCGGCCTTAAGAGGAATATCGTCCAGTGCCTCGATGACTTCGGCATACCTCTCAAGCTCTCGCATACGGTCGTCAGGATCCACGGGAAGGAACGTGTGACGGGCGTTACGATCGCTCAGGTCGATGCCGGCAGGAAGCCTGTGCCCGGTACGGAAGAATACTATGAATGCGATACTCTGCTGCTGTCGTGCGGTCTTCTGCCGGAGAATGAGCTGACATCGTCTGCGGGGATCGGCATTAACAGGGTCACCGGAGGCGCCTTTGTAAACGACAGACTTGAGACATCCGCCGAAGGCATTTTCGCGTGCGGCAATGTGCTCCATGTTCACGACCTTGTTGATTACGTATCGGAGGAGGCGGAGCTTGCCGGGCTGTCCGCAGCGGAATTTGTGAAAAGGGGCAAAGAGGCGTGCGCCGAACACGGCGAAGCGCTGTGTCTCAAAGCGGGTGAAGGTATCCGGTATACGATACCCAACACGGTCGATCCGGTGAACATGGCGGATAAGGTGACAGTCAGGTTCAGAGTCTCCGATGTTTACCGGGATAAGCAGCTTGTCATTCTGTACGGCGGCAAAGAACACAGGAGGATAAAGAAGAGGATAATGTCACCGGGGGAGATGGAGCAGGTCACGATCGGCAAGGATACGATCCCGGAAGGCATAAGCGATATAACGATACGGGTGGAGGACTGATTATGACAACGGAATTAACCTGCATAAGATGTCCCTTGGGATGCGCGCTGAAGGTCGAGGTCAACGGCGGCAGTGTTTCTGTCACGGGCAATTCCTGTCCGAGGGGAGCAGAATACGGAGCAAAGGAAGTCACGGCGCCTGTGAGGGTTGTCACGGGTTCGGTGAGAGTTGACGGAGGCGATATGCCTCTTGTGTCAGTCAAGACTCTTTCCGATGTGCCGAAGGACATGACGGGGCAGGTCATTGAAGCAATTAAGCGCTGCCGGGTGATGGCTCCCGTATCGACAGGAGATGTATTGATCGTGGATGCCGCGGGAACAGGGGCCGATATAGTGGCGACCAGGGATGTTAAGAGCCGGTCTTAAAGGTTTGTTCATACCTTTATGGTAAAATATCAAGATGCGTTTTATCAATTCGACATTAAAGGATGATCTGTCAAGAGACAGGATGCGGACGGCGGCCGGCATTGCCGCTGTGACAGCGCTGTGTCTTCTTGTGTCGATCGGGGTATATACCGTCTTCGAGTCATGGGTAAGGGCAGACCGCGCCAGAAGGAAAGCCCAGGCCGAAGTTCTGCAGGAGGCGGCTCAGAGCGCGGAAGCTGCAGGAGTATCAGAAGAGACTTTCCCCGAACAGGAAGAAACGATGCCTGCGCAGGAAACGGAAGAGCAGGAGGAGACGGCCGCTGCTGAGGCCGTGCCTGATCAGACAGAGGCGGAACAGACGCAGACTGAAGCGATCTTGTCGGCGGAAACGCAGGCGACGGAGACAACGGATCCCAATGTGCCCGTTGAGTTCTATACGACTGTCTATGCAGGCAGTGATATAAATCTGAGGTCCGGCCCCGGTACCGGGTACGATGTAGTGAGGCTCATTCATGTCGGTGAACAGATCGATGTTACCGGAAGAACGGCAACAGGATGGTACCGTACATACAGCGGGAACTTTGTCCTTACGGAGCTGACTTCGGAGGAGCCCGTGGCGACTACAACGTCGCCGACTGCGGCAACTACTGCCGCGACCCAGGCGACGACGGCTGCGACCACACAGAGCCGGCCGACGACGCCTCCCATAAACGAGGGCAATACCGCGGGCACGGCAGATACATCGGGAATGACATATTACGGAGTCTGCCATATCACGTTCTACGGTCCCCAGATTCGGAGCGACGGAACGTACAGCATCACGACTGCAACCGGCACCACCTGTTCCGAAGGAAGGACGGTTGCCGCCGACTGGAGCATCTTTCCGTCGGGCACGGTCCTGTATCTGCCGAACGATCCTCTGGGCGGTGACGGCTACTATACCGTGGAAGATCACGGACCCGGAGTCAACGGGGCGCACCTTGATATCTTCGCGAACGGCAGCCATACCGTTACAGACTGCGACGTCTACATAGTGAATTAATAATTAGAAACGGAAATACAAAAATGAGCGAGAAATCCAAGACTTCCGACAAGAAACAGAAAGATCCCAAGACATCTTCAAAGCAGGTCAAATCCAAGGAGACTAAGACTAAGAAAGATACGAAGGCCAAGGAGAAATCTCCGAAGACGGCCAAGACGCAGAAGCTTCAGAAGGAGCCCAAACAGCCGAAGCAGCCGAAGCAAAAGAAGAAACTTAAGATAATCCCTCTCGGAGGTCTTCTTGAGATCGGCAAGAATATGACTGCCATAGAATACGGCAACGACCTTATCATCATCGATGTCGGAATGGCTTTCGGCGGCGATGACACCCCGGGCGTCGACTGCGTTATCCAGGATTATTCTTATGTGAGGGAGAATGTGTATAAGCTCAAGGGCATACTCCTTACCCACGGACATGAGGACCATATCGGCGCGCTCCCGTACTTTCTGCGCGAATTCAAATGTCCTGTCTACGGAGGCAAGCTCACGGTGGAACTCGTAAGGCATAAGCTTGAGGACAACGGAGTGAGCCTTAAGGGTATAAGCCTCAATGCCTGCCGCAACGGGGACCGTGTCCGTCTGGGAAACTCATTCGTCGCCGAGTTCGTGAGAGTAAATCACAGCATCGCGGATTCGTATGCGCTTGCGATACATACCCCGGCGGGACTCATCGTGCATTCGGGCGATTTTAAGATCGACTACACCCCCATAAACGGCAAGGTCATGGACCTTCAAAGGTTCGGGGAATTGGGACACGAGGGAGTACTGTGTTTCCTTTGCGAGAGCACCAACATCGAGAAGGAGGGTTCCTCCCCTTCCGAAAAGGAAGTCGGCACAGCCTTCCAGAACATCTTCCGCGAGGCGGACGGAAGGATAATAGTCGCTACGTTCTCGAGCCATGTGCACAGGATGCAGCAGATCATCACTGCCGCAGAGCTTAACGGACGTCACGTGTGCCTGTCGGGAAGATCTATGATCAACGTGTTTAACATTGCGAATTCACTGGGTTATATAGACATGGATCCCGATACTCTGATCGATATCGGAGCGATTAACAGATACCCGGATAATGAGATAGTCGTACTGACAACGGGCTCACAGGCCGAACCTACGAGTTCGCTTTCGAGGATGGCCTTCGCATCGCATAAGGAGGTGGAGATAAGGGAAGGAGATACGGTTATCGTCTCAGCGCACCCTATCCCCGGAAATGAGAAGTCGATCTATAAGCTCATCGATGAGCTGTTCAAGAAAGGCGCTGATGTGATCTATGAATCGCTCGCCGAAGTCCATGTGTCAGGCCATGCTTACCGCGACGAGATCAGGCTTCTTCATACGCTCATAAAGCCTAAGTTCTTTATTCCGGTACACGGCGAATACAGGATGCTCATAAGACATGCCCAGCTCGCGCAGAGTCTCGGCATGGACCCGGAGGATATATACGTCCTGAGAAACGGTGATGTATTCGAGACGGACGGCAGTACCGCGGAAGTTACCGGGGAGGTCCCCGCCCAGGCCATACTGATCGACGGATCTTCGGCATCTGTAAAAGATGATCATCTGATGAGCGACCGCATTCATCTGGGTGAAGACGGCTGCGTATCGATAACGGTTACCGTCGACCTGACTTCAGGACAGCTCGCCTGCGAACCGTCGGTCAATTCCATAGGATTCGTCATCGATGACGAGAAGGACGAGGTACACGAAGCCCTGTCTTTGAAAGTTGCGCAGCTTTTGTCAGCGGGAGCGCTAAAAGGAGAGAGCATGGCTTCCAAGATAAGCACGCGCATGTTCCGCAACCAGGTCCGTGAATTCCTGTACGAGAGGACGGGGAGAAGGCCAATGATAATGACGGATGCGTCTTTTGTGGAATTCCCGAGCAAGCCCCGCCGCAGATAAGAGGATCGGCCCTTTGATTGAAAAAACGGTGTTCTGCCCTTATAATTATTTATTATTTAATAGGAGTCGCTTTGAATAAATGAGAGTTTCTAATCTTTTTTTCGCAACACAAAGAGAGGTTCCGGCTGACGCCGAGATACCGTCACATAAGCTGATGTTAAGAGCCGGACTTATCCGCAAGGTGAGTTCCGGAATATATGCGTATATGCCGATGGGCTTCAAGGTTTATAAGAATGTCGAGAAGATCATCCGCGAAGAGATGGACAGGGCGGGCGCACAGGAACTCATAATGCCGGCGCTGCTCCCGGCCGAGACTTATCAGGCATCGGGAAGATGGGAGAGGTTCGGTCCCGAGATGTTCCGCTTAAACGACAGAAAGAGCGCACAGTTCTGCCTGGGCCCCACACATGAGGAGCCGTTCACGGAGGCTGTGAGGGATACATTCAGATCCTATAAGAATCTTCCCGTGACTCTCTATCAGATACAGCATAAGTACAGGGATGAAGTGAGGCCGAGATTCGGCGTCATAAGGTCAAGGGAGTTTGTCATGAAGGACGCTTACTCCTTTGATATCGATGAGGAAGGTCTCGATAAGTCGTATCAGAAGATGTATGACGCGTACAGGAGGATCTTTGACCGTCTCGGTCTGGACTACACTATCGTCGATGCAGACACAGGCGCTATGGGCGGATCGGGATCTCAGGAATTCATGGTAAAGAGTCCCATAGGCGAAGATGCCATCTGCTTCTGTGATGCCTGCGGATATGCGGCGAACGAAGAGAAGGCAACATGCAGGGAAGGCGAGCCGGACGGTTCCGATATGCTTGCGATAGAGAAGATCCATACACCCGATGCGAAGACCATCGAAGAACTCGTTGCATTCATGGGCACGACTCCCGACAAGTTCGTCAAGACCATACTCTATAACATCGACGGCAGGATAGTCGCCGCAATGGTAAGGGGAGACAGGGATATAAATGAGACAAAGCTCGGCAATATCTATGAAGCCATGGAGATGGATCTGGCTTCGTTCGATGATGTTGAGCGCATAACGGGCGCCAAGGTCGGATTTGCAGGTCCTGTCGGTCTGAAAGAGAAGATCGACATCGTTATGGATACCGAGGTCGCGGGAATGAGAAACTTCATCGTCGGAGCCTGCGAGACGGATCATCATTTTAAGAACGTTAATCCCGGAAGGGACTTTAATGCAGATATCGTAAAGGATATCAAGAATGTTAAGGAAGGCGACCTGTGCCCCAAGTGCGGACAGAAGATCGGCATGGCAAGGGGCGTTGAGGTAGGACATATCTTTAAGCTCGGCACCAAGTATTCCGATGCATTAAACTGCGTTTACCTCGATAAGGAAGGAAAAGAGCACTCCATGGTAATGGGATGCTACGGCATAGGCGTATCAAGGACCATTGCGGCCATCATCGAGCAGTATAACGATGAAGACGGCATCAAGTGGCCTGCGGTAGCGGCGCCTTACAAGGTCATCGTTATCCCTACAAAGACGAACGATGAGCAGATCATGGAACTGTCGGAGAAACTCTACAACGCTTATATCGATAACGGTTTTGAGACTTTGATCGATGACCGCAACGAGCGTCCCGGAGTTAAGTTCAAGGACGCCGACCTTCTCGGTATCCCTCTCAGGGTAACCGTAGGAAGACGTGCGGCGGAAGGCATTGTCGAATTGAAGTTCAGGATGGACGGAACAACTGCCGAGGCGACTTATGAAGAGGCGCTCGAGGCGGCGGGAAAGATCAGGTGAGGTAGCTTTGATGGCAACTTTATTGTTACGCAAGATCATATCGGTTGCAGCCGCCGCGGCTGTCGCGGTCAGCCTTTTCGCGGCGCCGGTGTCAGCTTCCGTACACCGGGCTTCCGTTACGAAGCCCGGGAACGGAATCTCCAAGGACCTTGATCCGACGTCGAACGGACTGAATATCGAAGACTATTATGCGGATTACGACTCCATTACTTTCAGGTCAAAGTCGGGCGGGACGATCAGGCTCTATCTGACCGGTAATTCGATCGGCGTTGATACGGACTGCGCATCTTCGATAAGGATCAATGTGGCGAATGAAGCAGGCAACATCGTTGCGACAGGCGCGGGTACAGGTTCCTACGAGTTCGATACGGGTGATGATATGACCGTGAACCGTGTTTACTACCTGATGTTCAACTTCACGGCAGACAGTAAGCTTGTAAGATACAGTTCGATTCCGGTAACCAAGAAGGCAGACGGGAATCTCACATTCGTTAAGTCTGTCTGCTACGATTTTAACGTTGACCGGTGCAGCGAGCTGTGGACGGATCCGGACTCTCTTCAGGAGTGTCTTGAGCCGCAGAATGACGTGGAGTGCGATAATCCGATGGTTATCGCCAAAGCGAACGAGCTCACTCTCGGCTGCCGTAATGACTGGGAAAAGGTCTACGCGATCTATGAATACATTACAGATAACTTTGCATACGACAGGGTACAGACTGAGGATGTCTATTACACCTATCAGGATGATGCGGCATCACTGCTGCTCAGGAGCATCGCGATCTGCGAAGGCTTGGGAAATACCTTCGTTGCCCTCTGTCGCGCTGCCGGTGTACCTGCCGCAGTATCGTTCGGCATCGGCGCTTCTCCCGACGAGCTTGTAATGAACCGCATGTACATGAATGATGAGGATCCGAACCATGCGTGGGCCTGTGTATGTATCGACGGGACATGGTATCATGTCGATCCCACTTGGGATCTCGGCGACGAGTACAGCGGCGACTCACGGTATTCCGGACAGGTTAGCGACGGACCTGTAACGCTTAACTGGTATCTTCTTCCTCTGGAGTTTTTCTCGTACTCCCATAAGATATGTGATGCCGACACTATCCACGGACGTCCCGAGACGGGATCATGCGGAGACAGCGCTTCTTATGAGATAACAAGAGACGGTACGATAACGATATCGGGTTCGGGTGTACTCCAGCTTCCTTACGGCTGCAACGGATTCCGTTATGTTGTATTTGATGATGACTGCACCATTACGTCTATCGGCGCGAAGTGCTTCAATGATTGCGACATCATCACCTCCGTGATCCTTCCCGATACCGTAACGAGGATAGAGGATAATGCGTTCCACACCTGTGAGGATCTTGAATATATCTATCTTCCCGACGGACTGACATATATCGGGGAACAGGCTTTCGACTACTGCGATGAACTCGCTTATGTATACGTTCCGGACAGCGTGAATACACTGGGAACGTGGGCTTTTGACGACTGTCCCAGAGCGATCATATCGATACCTTCGGGTCTCGATATGGATGAAGACGAGTATTATGTGTCGCCCTACAGGATCATTGTGAGAGGCAGGTAACTTGTCTTATATCGAATTTCACGACGTAAAGAAGGTCTACCGGACGGGATCGGTGGACCTTTACGCTCTCGACGGGGCTGACTTCTTCCTCGAAAAGGGCGAGTTAGCGGTCATCGTCGGCCAGTCAGGCGCGGGCAAGACAACGCTGCTCAACATAATGGGAGGGATGGACAGGCTGACTTCGGGCAGCGTCATCCTCGACGGCCGCGATATATCGGCCCTGAAAGACAGAGAGCTTGCGGGATACAGACGGATGGACGTCGGATTTGTCTTCCAGTTCTATAATCTCATCCCCAATCTTACGGCTTACGAGAATATCGAGATGGCGTCGTCCCTTGTTAAAGACCCCAAGGATCCGGCTGCTCTTCTTGAAGCCGTAGGTCTTTCCGGCAGGAGGGATAATTTCCCCGCCCAGCTGTCCGGAGGAGAACAGCAGCGCGTATCGATCGCCAGGGCGATAGCGAAGAATCCCAAGCTTCTCCTGTGCGACGAACCGACCGGCGCTCTGGATTATGAGACCGGAAAATCCATATTGAAGCTTTTGCAGAAGCTCTCTGTCGAGGAAGGCATGACGGTCGTGATAATCACGCATAATACTGCCCTGACCGCCATGGCCGACCGCGTTATTCGTTTGAAGAACGGCAAAGTCATAAGCAATCAGGTGAACGAAGCCCCCGAGAGCATAGATCTCATCGAGTGGTGACACAAGGAACCATCCGGGATGACTCCTTATATTAAGACGATCCTAAGATCCATCAGGGGCAGCCTCGGGAGGTTTATGGCCATACTCGCCATCATCGCGATGGGCGTCGGCTTCATGGGCGGACTGGTACAGACATATCCGTCATTTATGCTCACGGGAAGAACGTATATCAGCGGGCAGAAGATGTTTGATATGCGCGCCCTTTCGACGATAGGATTCGATGAGGATGATATAGAAAGGATAAGAGCGCTCGAAGGAGTCGCTGATGCGGAAGGATCCTATTTCTGTGATTCCCTCGCAGTATTATCCGCTGAAGGTGTCTCGGACCGGAAGGAGGTCCGGGTATTATCCGTTACCCGCGATGTGAACATTCTGAAGGTTGAGGCCGGAAGACTTCCGGAGGATACGAACGAGATCGTCCTCGACGGATACATGTTCGGCGAAGATGTGATCGGGCAGACTCTTACCATGGTAAATGAGAACGGCAGAAGTTCCGGAAGCGGTCTTGTTACCGATACTTTTACAGTGGTGGGAACCGTAAGGACTCCGGTATACCTTGATTTCCAGAGAGGAACGACGGATATAGGAAGCGGCAGGCTGTCATACTTCGCTTTTGTCCTGCCGGAAGCCTTTGATTCGGAATACTATTCGGAATGCTATATATACTGTGGTCCGGGATTTGAAGCTTACACGGATGAATACGATGACTGGGCAGATGCCGAGGCTGATGCGCTGGAGGATGAGATCCGGTCGGTCATTGATGCCCGCTTTGAAGATCTGCTCGATGAGAGCAGGGATGACCTGGCATCGGGGATCGCGGATTTTAATGAGGCGAGGACCGATGCGTCCGGTTCTCTTCAAAGCGCAAAGGATGAACTCTCCGATGCCCGTGCGGCAGTCATTGATGCGCATGAGCAGCTTGATGCATTTGAGCTTCAGCTGTCTTCTCTTCCCGCAGTGCCGCCTCAGATGCAGGAGGCATACGATGAAGCGCTGGCAGAGTATGAAGACGGTGTCCGTGAGTATAACGAAGGTCTCGCGGATTATTATGAAGGCCTTCACGAATTTGAAGCATCCATGTCTTCCGTTTCCAATGAACTTGACTATATGTCGCAGCAGATCGCGAATGCCGAATATCCGGAAGTGTATGTGTTGGGCAGGGATACCAATGTCGGTTATCTCTCATTTAATAATGATGCGGGGATAGTGAAGGGCATCGCCAACGTCTTTCCTCTGTTCTTCTTTGCTCTCGCGGCTCTCGTATGTTCCACCACCATGCAGCGCATGGTGTCCGATGAGCGCGGCGAGGCCGGTACGATGAGAGCTCTGGGATATACGGACACCGCGATAATCATGAAATATGTCATATATGCAGGATCTGCCTCCGTGATCGGAGCGGCTGCGGGATATCAGGCGGGACTTCATCTGTTTCCGTTTGTCATATGGGATCTGTACGATATGATGTACGGCTTTGCAGATCTCATATTGGAGAGATCTGCGGCGCTCTTTATTGCCGCTCTTGCAGTGTCTTTGTTCTGCTCGGCAGGCGTGGCTTTCCTGACCGCCGCCTCGGAATTAAGATGCATGCCGGCGGAACTCATACGTCCCAAGGCTCCGGCTTCCGGTAAGAAGATCCTTCTGGAGAAGATGACGTTCATCTGGAGAAGGCTCAAGTTTAATGACAAAGTCTCCCTGCGCAATGTCTTCAGGTTCAAGAAGAGAATGCTCATGATGATCACCGGTATCGCAGGCGGAGCGGCTCTCCTTATAACCGGATTCGGCCTTAAGGATTCCATAACGGATGTCGTAGACCTTCAGTATGACAACATAACGACTTACAGGCTTGATGCGGTTATGAAGGACGGGGTCTCGTTAAATAAGGCTCTCTCCGATCTTGATAAAGCGAACGGGATCCTGGGGACTTCTTACAGGGCAGTTACGGTAAGGGGTGAAAATGTTACACATACTTCTTCCTCTGCTGTGAGAGACGTGACTTTATATGTGTCTTCCGATGAACATATCAGTGAGGCTCTTAAGGGGCGTGTCGGCGGCACGGTCATGCCGTGGCCGTCAGACGGACAGATAGCGATCAGCTCCAAGCTTGCTTCGAAGACCGGTCTTAAAGAAGGCGATCTCATAACGCTGGGGTACGGGGACGAAGGGCGCGAGTTCACGCTTGAGATCGCCTATGTATTCGAGAACTATATCTACCATTATGCCTTTATGAACGAGGCGACCTATGAACAGGCGTTCGGCAGGACGTACCGCCCTTCGGGGTTGTTCCTGATATCAGAAAGCGATGCCGTTTCTTCCGATTACGACATTGCCAGGGAACTTACGGTTACCGGGGATTTCTCGAATATCGGCGTCGTGGATCAGAGCAGGCAGTCATTCTCGTCCACCATGGAGAGGATGAACGTTATAGTGGTCCTGCTCATCGGATGTGCCGCAGCCCTGTCATTCATAGTCCTGTTCAATCTTAACAACATCAATATCACGGAGCGCATCCGTGAGATCGCCACGATCGAGGTCCTCGGGTTTACTCAGGGCGAGACGGGTGCATATTTTTTCAGAGAGAATTTTATCCTCGTGTTCATGGGATATATCTTCGGCATCCCGCCGGGGATACTTCTGCACCGTTTCGTCATTGACAGGATCGAGATGGACATGGTCACGTTTGAGGTGAAGATTAACCCGGTAAGCTATCTGTTGTCGCTGCTTCTGATCATCCTGTTCTCAGTCATCGTGGATCTCGTCATGCGCGTGAAGATCTCCCGAATCGACATGGCAGAGTCGCTGAAGAGCGCAGAGTAAACAAGCTCTCTTCAGGAATTAGATATAGAGCAAAATAAAAGAGACGGAAACCCGTCTCAGTACGTTTTATAAGGGGATACGCTACCCCACAGCATATAGCTTTATCTTAGATTTCTCGGACATTCATTGGTACATAATCCGTATTTCTTGTTCTCGGACATTCATTGATAAACAAGACATCTAAGCTTGTATAGATATTACACCATAACAGCATTCCTGTTAAAGGATCCTTTTTGAATTATCTGTTAAATATGTTCCGATTAGCTGAAATGATAAATTAAACTTGCGATAATAAACCTATCTCTGTGGAGGTATTTATTATGGGAAAGATTCTTGGACTTGATGTTGGTATTGGTTCTTTGGGATGGGCAGTTATCGATAGAGATGCAAGACGGATTGATGATCTTGGCGTGAGGATATTTGAAAGCGGAGAAGAAGGTGCTTCAAAAGCAGCCGACCGGGCAAGTCAGGTGCGCCGTGGATATCGCTCTACAAAGAGATTAAATAAAAGAAGAAGGCAACGCAAATTACGCCTGAAACAGTATCTTGAATCAAACAACATCATCAGTATAGATGAGATCAACGATTGGTACCGTACAAAGGGCAATAATCCTGATGTTTGGAGATTCAGGTCGGAAGGATTAACCCGTAAACTTGAACCATGTGAATTGGCTTCAGTGCTTATTAACCTTGCTAATTACCGTGGTTATCAAGACTTTTATGAGGATTCATCTGATGAGGATTCAGGAAAACTGTCTGAGGCCAAGAATCGAATAAATAAGATATATGAAGAGAAGAAGAGCCAATATAGAACAATAGGTCAGATGATCTATGAGGATGAATCGTTCAGGAATAAGAATAACGGGAAGATTATCATTCGTAACAGAGCGGTTGTAAATAAGGACGGCAAAAAGGAAACGGATTATAAGTATCTGATTGACCGAAGGTATCTGCGTGATGAGTTGAAGACTCTTCTTTCATGTCAACGAGAGTTTGGTTATGAACAGTTAACAGACGATGTGATAGATACCATCAGCTGCATCATTTTTGTACAAAGAGATTTTGAAGATGGGCCCGGTCCGAAGAAGGGTGTGAATGATGACCGCAGAGAGGCGATGATGGCATCACTGAAAGGGCATCAGACCTATTCGGGTTTTGATGATCTCATAGGTAATTGTCCTTTTTATCCTGACGAACTCAGAGGACACAAGAATTCACAATTGTACGATATGTATGTAATGATAAACTCACTCTCGCAGCTGAGCTTTACTTGTGACGGCAAGGAGATTCCCTTTCCTGAGAATCTTATATATGAGCTTAGACAAGTACTCTTTGAAAACAATGGTGTCATAACGAAGAAATTATTGGAAACAATATGCAAAAAGCAAGATATCGAAGTGGTAATTCCGTCGGAATTGTCTAAGAAAAAGAATCTGATAAAAGGCGCTTATATTCAGTTCTTGTCTGATCCGGAGTATTTCCCGGAACATTTGATCCGGAGTTTTAAGGAAGAGGATTTTGATGATCCTAATTCTTTGTCATCGCGGATCGGTTATATCTTGGCCAAATATGCAACTCCGCGAAGAAGGCAGGAAGAACTGAGTAAGGTATTGCCTGATGAGGATGAAAGCTTGATCAACAGAATCAAATTATTTAAATCCGGTGGCGGCGCCAATGTTTCTTTTAAATATATGAAAGAAGCAGTAGAGGCTTATATAAAAGGTCTTCGATATGGTGATTTCCAGGCAAAGTTTAATAAGGAACATCCGGAAGAAGATAAGAGGGAGTATCTGTATCCGAACGGTAAGATCAAACCGATATCGGATCCCGATATGGTGAGAAATCCTGTTGTGTACAGGTCTTTGAACGAGACTCGTAAAGTGATCAATGCAATAATGGGCAAATACAAGGATATTGATGTTATCAATGTTGAAGTTGCTAAGGATGTAGGCAAATCATTTGAGCAACGCAAAGAAACAGCATCTTATCAGCGTAAGAATGAAGAAGCTAACGAACAAACAAGAGCGGAGCTGATCCAGAAGTTAATGGCCGAAGGTCATTCGGTTATGTTGTCTGACAAATTGATGGACAGATATGTTCTTTGGAAATCACAGAACTGTAAGTGTATGTATTCCGGGAAGGATATATCATTTGCAGAATTAGTTAATGGTACTATCGTCCAGGTTGATCACATCATTCCTCAGTCCATAGTGTTGGATGAAACTTTGAATAATAAGGTTCTTGTCTTGACAGAGGAGAATCAGAAAAAAGGCAATGATGTACCTCTTAAATACATGTACGAGGATCAGGCGAAGGAGTTTAAGAATAGGGTAAGCTATCTTAACCGTAAAGGATTTATCTCGCGGACTAAAAAAGAATACTTACTGTTGCCGTATCTTGATGATGAGGTTATCAGAGGTTTTGTCGATCGTAATATTAATGATACAAGGATCATAAGCAAATATATTGCAGATTATCTTAAGAAAGCATATAAGAACGACATAAAGGTAAATGTTATCAAGGGTGCGGTTACCAGTCGCTTCAGGAAGAGATGGCTCGGAAGCAAATGGAAGATCTTTGATTATGTTCCTTCGATATATGGACTCGAAAAGAAAACGAGAGACCTTCATTATTATCATCACGCAATTGATGCTGTAGTTGTAGCAAATCTTGAGCGCTCGTATATCGAATTGGCGCAGGACTTCGTTAAGCTCAACAGCATAAAGAAGGATATTAACTATCACATGAAGCATGATAATGCGCGTACCGTAGATAATTTGCAAAGAGACTACGAGGATGAGCGCGGCAAGACTGTAGACAAGATGTTTAAGACATATGGTTTTAATCGGGAATACACTCTTGCACTGTTAGATTCGGGTTATGTTCCAAGTATCTGTGACAATTTAAGACAGGAAGTTGAGATCAGAGTGCCATTACAGATCGATTTTGATGCTCGAGCCTATACAGATATGGAAACCGATTATTATGAGCTGAAGCAGCTGCTTAACGGAGTTCGTTATAACCTTAAAGATTGCGATATCGTCGGACCGGATAAGGTTATCGATGACGATACACTTGAACAGATCAACGCCAGAATATCTAATGTTGATCCCAAGGTAGCAGGATTGAATTATAAAGCTCAAATAGTGTATGTAGATAAGCCGGTAGACGAAGCAGTTGATCCCGATAAGATAAGAAAAGAACTTGATTCTTATACCAAACGTTTAACTCAACGGGATATCAAAGACTACATACAAGGCATTAGGATGTTGTCTGAAGAAGAGTATTCCGAGAGAGTCCACGAGTATTATGAGGATCAGGCATTTGCGGATCAGATCGAGTTACCGTATGTATCATTTAAGATCAACCGTAAGTACAGAGGTTCGATGGTTACAAGTGATAATCCTATATCTTTGTATAAGACAGATTTTAACACTTATAAGGAGCTTGAAGAAGATATGAAAACCAATATCAAGTGTCCGTATTATGTTAGATTTAATTCTGGTATCGGAGAATTGAATAATTTTACTATATACGCTGCAAATAAATACTATTGCGTTGAAATATATAAGGATTCCAAGGGCAAATATCAGATGCGAGGTATAAGATTTGTTGATGTGCATAAGAATAAAGAAACAGGGAGTTTGGTGCTTAACAGACCATTGCCAATGGGATGTGCGCACTATATGTATTTATTCAAAAACGAGTATATTAGAATTCCTCAAAAAGGGAAAAGGCACAGTGCCGTGTTTGGCGCATATAGAAATGTTAAAAACAATTATCGTAATGAGTGTAGGATTAGGTTGTTTTCAAATGAAGAATATATAGTTAATGTAGCCGGAGCATGTAGAGTAATAGAAATGTCGATATTGGGGCATATTATCGGTGAACGGCAATGTGGAGATCAGTCATTGTTTATAACGGAGAACGGCTGAGCGTAAGGGACGATTGGCTTGTTGTTTCTTTTGAGGATAATACTACTAAGAAGATCCCGATTGAGGACCTGTATTGCGTAGTGATCGACAATAAGGAACTAACATTAACAGTTCCTGTTTTGTCGTCGCTTGCCAGGCATCGTGTTCACTTAATACTGACTGATGATAAGCATCTGCCGGTAGCGCAAATGTATCCTTTAAATACTAACTATCATTGTTATCGTGTGTTGAAAAAGCAGCTTGAGATGACAGAAGATTTTAAGGGAGAGATATGGCAAAAGATTACTCAAAGGAAGATCGAGAACCAGGCAATGTGTCTTGAGAATCAATGGACCGAACGTGATGTGGTTGAACGATTGAGGGAGCTGGCGACCGGGGTGGTTCCTCACGATTATGGGAATCGTGAAGGAATTAGTGCTAAGTTGTATTTCCGTAATCTCTTTGGTTCTGATTTTATTCGATTTGCGGATGATAATATAAATGCATTTATGAATTATGGTTATTCCATTATACGATCCGGAGTTGCTAAGTCGCTTGTTGCACACGGATTAAACTGCGTAATGGGGGTTCATCACATATCGGAGACAAATGAATTTAATCTTGCTGATGATTTTATGGAACCATTGAGACCTGTGGTAGATGATTGGATCGCAAGTAATACGGATTGTCTGGCAGAAGGTTTATCAAAGCATGTAAAGAACGAACTGGTCAGTTTAGTCAATGATGAGATATTGTTTGATGGCAAGACTATGAAGATAAGATATGCGATTGATTCAATGGTCAAATCCTTTATAACTGCAATCGAGACTCAAAACAGTGATCGTTTAGTGCTGCCTGAGATTGAATACGGTCATGCGTAATAGAGCTATGAGGCTATTGGTCTTTTTTGATCTCCCCACCGGGACGAAGAGAGAACGTAAGCATTATGCTGTTTTCAGAAAATTCCTGATCAAGCATGGTTTTTCTATGCTGCAATTCTCGGTGTATGAGAGGATAACACGTAATCACGATGACTGTGAGAAATATATCTCGATGATAGAAAGCAATAAACCTCCTAGCGGAGATATAAGATGTCTGAGAGTTACTGAAAAACAGTATGAGGGGATAAAACTGATAATTGGTTCAAATGAGGGAAAAGAGGACTATTCTGACGAAGATTTCATCGAGATTTAGGAATAAGCCGTCAAATATGTTATTATTCAGTCGCTAAGGTTTTAGCTCTCGGACATTCATTGGTAGAATAAGACCCTTATATCAGCATAGACATAGAACCGACAGTTTTAGCTCTCGGACATTCATTGGTAGAATAAGACTTGGCGATGTCATCAAGTTTCCCGGAGGCAGTTTTAGCTCTCGGACATTCATTGGTAGAATAAGACCCGATGTGCGGTGCTCGTGAGCCGGGGTTCGTTTTAGCTCTCGGACATTCATTGGTAGAATAAGACATGTTGCCGTAGACACTCCGCATCTGGGGGGTTTTAGCTCTCGGACATTCATTGGTAGAATAAGACGTCAGGCTCTTGTGGACTTCAACCTCGATCGTTTTAGCTCTCGGACATTCATTGGTAGAATAAGACATGTCGATCCAGAGACAGGCGAGGTGAGGGTTTTAGCTCTCGGACATTCATTGGTAGAATAAGACGTGGTAATGATAGATGTGAGTGGGTAGCATGTTTTAGCTCTCGGACATTCATTGGTAGAATAAGACATGGGATATGTCCCTTTGAAGGCTTATAAGTTTTAGCTCTCGGACATTCATTGGTAGAATAAGACTAATGAGAACTTGATAATCAGGCTCATAAGGTTTTAGCTCTCGGACATTCATTGGTAGAATAAGACAGGGCGGACTATGTGAGAGATGCCAAGCTAGTTTTAGCTCTCGGACATTCATTGGTAGAATAAGACACGGAACACCCGTCAACCTCGATCGTCTTCGTTTTAGCTCTCGGACATTCATTGGTAGCATAAGACTATAAGTTAATGTAAGTGTTAATGTTTTCGTAGAAAAATAAACGTAAACATTAACTCGCGTCAGGCAGAGGTGTCGCAATTCTCCATTCAATCATTAATTCCGGTGTTTTTTAAAGGGTAGTGGAGAATCAGGGGGCTAAAATGATCAGAATTCTCCATTCAATTGTTTTTTTGACCGTTTTTTAACTGCGAGTGGAGAATCGTGGCAGATGATCCCGTGCTAAGGGGACTGTATTGTCTACCGCGTTCCGTCGAAGTGCCAGGAGGAGGTGTCGAGAACGTCGCTGCCGTCAAAGAGATACCAGTCGTTCTCGGGGAACTGAAGGAGACTGCCGTACACATCGGAGTCGCTGGAATTGTAGATGAGTATCGGGACATCGCGGTTCATGGTGATGGGATGTCCGGTGAAAGGGTTGACCGGTTCATCCACGACTCCTTCCGCCGCAAGGAAAGGAACATCGGCGTTGGTCATGAATTCATCGGAGAACGTGAATCCGGTCGAATCAAAATCCTTTACCATCAGAACGGGGTTATACGCATCGATGTTGGCTCCGTCGGCATCAAGACCGCCGGCGAACATATCCGCGAAATTATCCGATATCCCGTGATCGGCGACGATTATTATACGGGTGTTGTCCCATACGCCTTCTTCACGTAAGTGATCGAAGTATTCCCCGAGCAGGATATAAGATGCGGCATTGCATTCATAATGCATCATGACATTGGGGTCACCGGCATTTATGGCGCATCCGCGTACGGGTTCGTCAAACCTGCTCCGGTTGTTCATATCGTACTCCGTGTTGTCCACATACTGGTAAGGTTCGTAAGAGGGTTCCTGAAGCATGATGGCTTCGTGCGTGGTGTCGTTATCGAGGTACATGAACGACCCGTCCGAAGAACTGTCTATGACCGTGATCTCCCAAAGGTTCTTCAGTTCATCGTATGCCTGCATGAAGTTCTTCGTTACGCCGTGGCTTACGGTGTCGGACATAAGTATCTGGGGAAGGGAAAACTCGATCTCATAGGCAAGGTTCCCTTCGGGCTGATTATAAAATCCCAGATTATAAACAGGCGCCTGCATGATCAGAGGCACGGTCTTAAAGACGGAGAAGCAGAAGAAATTCCTTCTCCATATCCGATCCTGGTATTCATCGAAATTGTAGAAGCCGTCAGCGAGTACTCCCTGGGCGTGATATGCGCTGATCCCCTCGTATTCAGGGGTTTGGAATACGGAAAGGTCGGCAGGGTCTGCGTATCCCGCATACGGCGGATCCATTATGGTTACGTCAAATCCCGCGTCTCGGAATAATAAAGGCATGACTGATAAAGCTTCGTTCATCTTCTGCACGAGGGTGCGGTCCGTGTCCGCGTTCATCGCTTCCGGGGTATAGTCATATCCTCCGAAAAGCGCCGGCGCGGCAAACTTCGTATATTTGCCGAACGATACCGTGTTGGTATACACAGTGAATCCGTCGAACCTGTCTTTGAGTTCCGGCATCTCGTTAAAGATATAGGGAACGATGAATCCCGGCGCGCGGTCGAGCATTATGACCATGACATTCCTGCCTTCCGCCGACAGGGTTATTACCGGGATCTGGCTTTCCGCCCTTGCAAGGTTGTTCTTGTATTCCTTCCGGATCGGGACGATGTTCAGAATGCTCATTGCCGCAGCTCCGATAAGAAGCACGGTCATCAGGATTCCCGTTATCTTCGGCACAGACCGGTACAGGATAAGGGTTATGACGGCCGCGGCGGCGACCGCCGCGAGATTGATCATCTTCTGGGCGGCGGTAAACGAGAAGTTGTTCAGGTAGACCAGGCTTACCGATATGTCACCAAGATCCGTCCCGAAGAACAGATACGTTACGAGAGATGAAGGACACATTATGAGCCAGATCCTGCTCAGTATGACCCTGGCGTTTCCGCCCGCAAGGAAGAAAAAGACACCGCCCCATACGATAAAGAAACCAGCCGCGATAAGAAACGCATTGATTATATAGACCGTGGGATCCTTAAGGTTCATAAGATCCATGAATTCCGAAGGGGAGACCGTTATGACTGAAGAAGGGATGAGCGATCCGGTAAGAACGGTCATTAATGCTCCGCTGATAAAAAACACGGTGCGGTCCTGAATGCCGTACGGGCGTATATTAAACGCGCATTTTCCTGCCGGCATCCTGACCTTAACGGTGATAATGAGAAGCGGGAGCATGAGGAGCGCGGCTATGATGCTGAGGGT
Source organism: Clostridiales bacterium (assembly GCA_017527865.1). Lineage (GTDB taxonomy): Bacteria > Bacillota > Clostridia > Saccharofermentanales > Saccharofermentanaceae > Saccharofermentans. The sequence goes on along the minus strand of JAFXPN010000011.1, from coordinate 92,213 downwards.
GATCCTTCTTGAGAAATAGGGTGTGTAATAGAAAACGTTTACATATATAAGAGAACAGATCCCTGCGGCTGCGCATAAGACGGCGAATGTGAACCCCGGCCTTTTGAGTTTGAAGAATATGTTTTTCGCGAGAGAGAAGAGATTGTTGAGAGTCCAGTAGAACACGAGTCCCGAGGGGGAATCGTAGAGGAGGATAAGGAAAACGGCGGCCGTGCCGTAAAGCTGCAGCTTTGACTTGAGCGGCATCCCTTTGGTGTAGATATATCCCGAGACCATGTTTATGAGCGTCATGGCGACGGGGAGCACATTTATGTAAAAGTGTCCCGCTTTGAGAAGATGATCGGGCATTCCCAGGTCTGCCACAGGACCCAGGGATGCTCCGTGGAGAAGCGGCAGTTCCGACAGGAATTTGTATGCCGCGATGAAAAACGGGATCTGGAGAAGTATGGAGACCGAACCTTTAAGCGCGTATAAGGGCGAGTAGTGCTTCTGTCTGTAGTAAGCCTGAAGGAGCATCATGCGCTCGTCCCCGGTGAAAGCCTTTTTGATGCGGGCGATGCCGGGAGAAAGGAAATCTTCGAGATCCCTTTCCTGCTTCTGAACTTCGTCGGCTCTGTTATAGAGCGGGAGAACAAGGAAGTTCACCGCGAGGCTCAGAACGATGATCGCGGAAGCGGGATCTCCCACGACTCTGTTTGCCACGGCAAATATCACTTCGAAAAGCAGTTCAAGCGGGTATATGATCATTGTATAAAGGAGGCTCATACAGATTGTAATTATAACAGTATTATTGGTATTATTGCAGTTGCAGTCTTGAAGTACAGACAGGAAGGATTAGAGTATGAAGATAATCAAATTGACGGCAGCGGCTGCTGCAATGGCGTTTATTGCGGCAGGTATATTCACGGGATGCGTCAAATATGAGACTCCCGAGGAGCATCTGGCTGCGCAGCAGCAGGAACGCGAAGAGCAAAAGCCGGATGAGTCCGAACAGACAAGGGAGACGGCCGAAGGGCAGCTTCAGGGCCTTCATCATGTCGAGATAGACGTTAAGGATTACGGTACGATCTCAGTCGAGCTCGATGCCGATACCGCGCCGATCACGGTCACCAATTTTATAAACCTTGCCCAAAGCGGGTTCTACGACGGTCTTACTTTCCACAGGATCATGGACGGATTCATGATACAGGGAGGCGACCCGGAAGGCACCGGAATGGGAGGCTCCGATCAGACGATCACGGGAGAGTTTGCAAATAACGGCATTCCGAATGATATATCCCATGTAAGGGGCGTCATCTCCATGGCGCGCAACGGATATGACATGAATTCCGCATCTTCCCAGTTCTTCATCGTCCAGACGGATTCGACTTTCCTCGACGGCGATTATGCAGGATTCGGCCACGTGACGGATGGCATGGACATCGTCGATTCGATCTGCGCGGATACCGTAAATACGGATAACAACGGAGGCGTTGCCCCCGAGGATCAGCCCGTGATCACCGAAGTGCGCGTCATAGATTAAAGAGTATATTTTAATAAAGACACGAGATGGATATAGAGAAGGAATTAGAGCAGCAGCTTTTATCCGAACGTGACAGCGAGGAGAGAAGGACGGCATATGCGGCCGAGCTCCGTTACTACGGGATAATCTCTTCCGGAGATGTCGAGGCTCTTAAGGCTCTGATAAAGAACAGGGATAACCTTAAGAATCAGGACAAGACCGGCCGCAAGGGAGTGCTTTCAAGGACCGGGATCAACAATGAGAGATACCACGGCGTAGTCATGGCGGCTCTTATCTCCAGGTTCTGCATCGAGGCGGGGATGGACATTGCCGTAAGCTACACACTGAGCGACATCTTTATCCGGAGGATCGATCTGGCGGTAACCGTCGATGAGATATGGAATCTGTGCGCTGAGATGGCGATGGAGTACTGTGTCCGCATGAGAGACCTCTCAAAGCAGCAGGTCGTCTCAAAGTATGTGGTCCTCGCGATCGATTACATACGTGCGCATATACAGGAGCCCGTTACCGTTGAACAGATCGCAGGTGCCCTTTCCGTCAATCCGTCCTACCTGAGTAAGCTTTTCAAAAAGGACATGGGCAGATCCATAAGCGAATACATAAGGGACAGCAAGATAGAGATAGCCTGCAACATGCTCCGTCAGCTCGACAATACCAGCCTTGAGATAGCGAATTATCTCGGATTCTCCTCTCAAAGCCACTTTATCCAGGTGTTCAGGAAACAGACCGGCATGACCCCCGAGGAATACCGCAGGAAGTATTATCACAAAAGCTGGATCAGCGATGCCGGCGATCCTTCTGATTTGTAAAGAATCCGCCGTTGTGCGACAATCTTGGGCGTAACACAAGGAGATCTTCTTTATGGTAAAAAAATGCATCATAGCTTTTCTTATATCGATGGTGCCGTTGATCGAGCTTAGAGGCGGACTTATCTATGCCCTTATACCGGCAGGAGTCATTCCCGTACCGCTCGCTTATGCGGTCTGCATAATCGGTAATATGCTCCCCGTGCCCGTGATCTTCTTTTTTGCGCGCAAGGTGCTGGAGTGGGGCAAGGACAAGAAGTTCATCGGAAAGTTCTTTACCTTCTGTCTGGAGAAGGGCCATAAAGGAGGACAAAAGCTCCTCCGCGGAAAGAACGGCGTTTACATCGCGCTGCTCCTGTTTGTGGGGATACCTCTTCCCGGGACCGGCGCATGGACCGGGACGCTTGCCGCAAGCATCCTTGACCTTGATTTTAAGAAGAGTTCCATCGCGGTAATATGCGGTGTATTCCTTGCGGCATTCATTATCGGTGTGCTGACGCTTCTCGGCATCAATATAGTGGGCGGCTGATGAGAAGCTTTACCGTTGACAGGAGCTTAAACGGGGAGCATGTGGTAAAAGCATGCTGCGTCAATTTTCCTTCCCTTAAGAAGGCGGATCTGTACCGCGCCCTGAAGCATAAAGACATAAGGATCGACGGTAAGAAGATATCTTCCGACATCAAGGTGACGGAGGGACAGGATGTCCAGGTGTGGCTGCCTGACGGGCTTTTCGAACATGCAGAGGATGAGCGGGATGTGAAGCGCGTCAAGGATTACTCGGTCGTTGCGCAGACTGACGGCATCCTTATAGTTAACAAGCGTCAGGGGCTTGCCGTACACAGCGGCGCGCAGGTAAGGGAGAATCTTATCGATGAGGTCAGGAATACTCCGGGCAATAAAAATGCGGAGCTCGTGCACAGGATCGATATGAATACCGGCGGGCTTATCATGATCGCGAAGGACAAGTCTTATCTTGAGGATGCGGTGAAGCTGTTCCGCGAAGACAAGGTGACCAAGAGGTACCGCTGTCTTGTTGCGGGAAAGATCCCGGGAGGCCTCGGAGAGCCTGTCGTAACGGATGACGAAGCCATCATGAGCGAGGTCAGCGCTTTTCTCGAGAAGACTTCTTCGGGAGAAGTTTATATACATGACAAGAAGCAGGACGGGGATCTTCCGATAACCACGAGATACAGAGTGCTCGGAGTATATAACGGATTCTCCGAGATCGAATGTGAGCTCGTGACCGGAAGGACGCATCAGATAAGGGCTCAGTTCGCGCACCTCGGATATCCCATTTTGGGAGACGGGCTCTACGGCCGCAACCAGGTAAACCTGTCTTTCGAGGCTGCTGACGGCGGCAGGATAAAGCACCAGCAGCTTTGGTCGACTTCATTGATGTTTGGAAAGATCCCTGCGGATAATAAGCTCAGTGACTTGTCAGGACGCAAGTTCTCCATAGAACCCAAGTATGAGGTGAAACTGTAATGACAGACAACAGACCCATAGGCATATTTGATTCCGGTATCGGAGGATTGACCGTGCTCCGCGAGATAATCGCCGCGGCGCCTTACGAGAGTACGATATACTTCGGTGATAACGGAAGGGCTCCTTACGGAACCAAATCTTCGGATACGATAATCAGGTATTCGCTTCAGGACATGATGTTCCTGAACGCGCAGAACGTAAAGATGATAGTGATCGCCTGCAATACCGCAAGCACTCATGCTTATGATGCTCTGCGCAAGGTCTGTAATGTTCCGGTCGTGGAAGTGGTGAACCCTGGTGCAAGGGCTGCGGTTCAGGCAACGTCCAACGGGAAGATAGGCATCATAGCGACACGCGCGACCATAAACTCCGGGGTCTACGAGAGCGCCGTCAGGGCATACGGCGCGGTGATCCCCGGTCTCGAAGTCGTATCGGCTGCCTGTCCTCTGTTCGTATCATTGGCGGAAGAAGGCTGGTGGGACAACGAGGTGGCATATCTTACAGCCTGTGAATATCTGGCCCCGCTTAAAGAAGCCGGCGTTGATACCGTAGTCCTTGCATGTACGCATTATCCGCTGCTCGCTCCGGTGATCAGCCGCGTTATGGGTCCGGATGTGAAGCTCATCAATTCGGGTGTTGCAGTGGCAGGTGTTGTGAAGGACATACTCGAGAGCGAGGACATCATCTCTGACGGCATCGATGTAGTGAGAAGATTCTATACGAGCGACGATCCTGCCATGTTCGAGAAGATCGCGGCACCATTCCTGGGAAGCGGTCTTCCGGCAGGAACAAGGATGGTTCAGGTCGACCATTACGATGTCACGGGTCTGTTGAGATGATCATTCACGGTGTGACCTTCGGCAATACCAATGAGACAGCTTGAGATAACAACCGGCGCGTACGACAGGCCGTATGTTACGAACGGGATATACGAAGACTCCCCGGCGCGGCTCTATATCAAGTGGAAGCAGCGCCACGACGGCGACGAGCGGGATTCGTTTTACGAGATAATACTCGACAAGGATACCGGCGCGGCCACCGTGCACCGCTCGGGCGAATATACGAGCGAACTGGTATTCGATACGGGGAAGAAGACCGAAGGCGTGATCAACACCCCCTATGGCGCGATCACCACACCTATAATCACACATTACATAAATCTTCCGTCCCTCCTGTCACCGCAATTCGAGATCTCTTACGAGATGGGCGCCGATAAGATAAAGAATCTGTTTATGGTGAAGCTTTTGTAAGCTGCGGCAAAAAAGCTAAAAACCCCCTTGCATTATGGAAAAATGCAATGTATAATCGTCAAGCACGTTTGGAAATAAATACCTACATGAGATGGAGGTGGAGAATATATGGCACATCCTAAGAGAAAATGGTCGAAGGCCAGAACCTCGAGTCACAGAAGCATGTGGAAGCTTCAGGCTCCGGGATTCGTAGAGTGCCCGCAGTGTCACAAGAAGATGCTTCGCCGCACTGTTTGCAAGAACTGCGGATACCTTGACGGCAGAGCTGTGATCGCTGTAGGCGAAGAAGAGTAAACCTTCATTTTAATAAGCAGTAAACAGGCGGTGTTATTGTTTGACACCGCCTTTTGTTTTGAAAAGGTCCAAGGACAAGGAGAAGAAACGTGAGCAAACCCACAGTCGCGATAGTCGGACGCCCGAATGTCGGGAAGTCATCGCTCTTTAATGCCCTTTACGGCGAGCGTATATCCATAGTACATGATACGCCCGGAGTTACACGTGACCGCATTTATGCGACTGCGATCTGGCGCGAAAAGGAATTCGTCATCATCGACACGGGCGGTATAGAACCTGCCGGCGAAGACGTCATACTGCAGGGCATGAGGGCCCAGGCGGAAATCGCGATCGAATCCGCCGACGTTATCGTGTTCATGGTGGACCTTAAGACAGGCATGACCGCGGCGGACAAGGAGATCGCGGCTATGCTGCGCAAGGCTGATAAGCCCATAGTCGTGGCAGTCAATAAATCCGACAAGATCGGTGAGCCGCCTGCGGAGATGTATGAATTCTATAATCTCGGGCTGGGGGATTCCGATATTATCCCTATATCGGCATCACACAGACTGGGGTTGGGAGATCTTCTCGACAAGGTGTTTGAGTATTTCCCCGAAGAAGGAGCTCAGGGAGAAGATGAGGACATCATAAGAGTCGCGCTGATAGGCCGGCCTAATGCGGGGAAGAGTTCGCTCACCAACAAGATGAGCGGATCTGACAGGAGCATCGTGTCGGATATCGCGGGTACGACGAGGGATGCCGTGGATGTTCAGATCGAGAACAAGTACGGCAGGTTCGTTCTGGTCGATACGGCCGGCATGAGAAAGAAGAGCCGCATCGAAGATCAGATTGAGAAGTATTCGATGGTAAGGGCGTTGTCCGCCGTCGACAAAGCTGATGTGTGCGTCATAATGATCGATGCATCGGTCGGGATAACCGAGCAGGATACGAGAGTCGCCGGAGTCGCGCACGATTCGGGAAAAGCCTCGATAATCGTCATCAACAAGTGGGATATCGTGGATAAGGAGACCGGGACGCTCGAAGCCATGACAAAGATGGTCAAGGAAAGATTCTCGTTCATGGATTATGCCCCTGTGCTGTTTATCTCCGCGAAGACAGGGCAGAGAGTCGATAAGCTCTGGGAGATGATCGTGAAAGTCGAGGGATCATCGAAGAAGAGGCTTACCACCGGCGTGTTCAATGATATGCTGACTGAAGCCGTTGCGATGGTGCCGACGCCTCAGGACAAGGGAAAGCACCTGAAGATCTATTACGGAACACAGGTTGCGGTGAAGCCTCCGACGTTTGCCCTGTTCGTTAACGACACGGAACTGTCGCATTTCTCGTACGAGAGATATATCGAGAATCAGATCAGGAGAAACTTCGGATTTGAAGGAACGCCCATACGGATATTAATGCGTAATAAAAAGGGCGAACAGACTTAAATCTTTGTGCAAATAGCATTATATATAATACTCGCGCGAACAGGCCGTGTAGTAGTTAAATAGTAAAGGCAAAAAATCGCATACTATTAAGAGTTTTGGAGTGTCACTTTTATGAAGATCGAGAACATGAGAAATATCGCCATCATCGCGCATGTCGACCACGGAAAGACGACTATCGTCGATTCGATGCTCAAGCAGGCCGGCATATACCGCGAGAACGAGCAGATCGTTGAACAGGTCATGGACAGCAATGATCTCGAGAGAGAAAGAGGTATTACTATCCTTGCCAAGAATACGGCGATCGATTATAAGGGCATCAGGATCAATGTTGTCGATACTCCCGGTCACGCCGACTTCGGAGGCGAGGTTGAGCGTGTTCTGAAGATGGTCGATGCAGTGCTTCTCGTTGTCGATGCGTTCGACGGACCGATGCCCCAGACCAGATTCGTTCTTCACAAGGCACTTGAACTCGGATTAAAGCCCATTGTCTGCATCAATAAGATCGACCGCCCTGACGCAAGACCTCTGCAGGTCGTCGACATGGTGCTCGATCTGTTCATAGAACTCGGAGCTGATGAAGACCAGCTCGATTTCCCGATCGTCTATTCATCGGGTAAGGTCGGTATCGCCTGTTTTGACCTGAAGGATTATGAAGCGGGCAATGCAACTGATTTCTGCCCGGTCCTCGATACCATCGTTAAATACACTCCCTGTCCGGAGGGTGACCCCGAAGGTCCCATGCAGCTTCTCGTATCGAACATCGATTCCGATCCTTACATCGGAAGGATCGCGATCGGAAGAGTCGAGAGAGGTACGGTCAGACAGGGTGAGCCCTGTGTGGTCGTCAATATGGATGAAGAAGGGAAGCGCTCTGCAAGGATAGTAAAGCTCCTCCGTTTCTCGGGACTCGGAAGGCAGGAGATAAGCGAAGCTTCGATCGGTGAGATTGTCTGTGTGGCGGGTATTGCCGATATCAATATCGGTGACACGCTCTGCGACCCCAATACCCCCGAAGCGCTCCCGTTCGTTAAGATCGATGAGCCCACGATATCCATGACTTTCTCTGTCAATGATTCACCGTTCGCGGGACAGGAAGGCAAATTCGTAACGAGCAGACATCTTAGGGACAGGCTCTTCAAGGAGATTGAGACCAATGTCTCGATGAGGGTTGAGGAAACAGATTCGACCGATTCGTTCATCGTAAAGGGAAGAGGAGAACTTCACCTCTCGATCCTGATCGAGGAGATGAGGCGTCAGGGTTATGAGCTTCAGGTAAGCAAGCCGAAGGTTATCATGAAGGAGATCGACGGAGTTCTGTGTGAGCCCTATGAAGATCTTGTTATAGACGTTCCCGAGGAGTTTGTAGGCGCCGTAATAGAGAAGCTCGGAAGCCGTAAAGCAGAGATGAGAAATATGCTCCCTCCTTCGAAGGGATATACGAGACTGGAGTTCAATATCCCGTCGAGAGGACTCATCGGATACCGCACCGAGTTTTTGACCGACACTAAGGGCAATGGTATAATGAACAGCGTGATCAGCGGCTATGAGCCTGTTGCGGGACAGATCGAGACCCGTTCACACGGTGTTCTGGTAGCGTTCGAGAGCGGTACGGCGATGACCTACGGTCTTTACAATGCTCAGGACAGAGGCAGCCTTCTGATAGGTGCCGGCACGGAAGTATATGAGGGAATGATCGTCGGCTTGAATCCCAAACCCGAGGACATTACCGTAAACGTATGCAAGAAGAAGCACGTTACCAACATGCGCGCTTCCGGCTCGGATGAAGCCATGCGTCTTACACCTCCTCTTAACTTCAGCCTTGAACAGTGTCTCGAATTTATTGAGGATGATGAGCTGTGTGAGGTAACTCCCAAGAGCATCAGGTTGAGAAAGAAGATCCTCAATACCGATCAGCGTCTCAAGGCCGAAGCCCGGAAGAAAGATGCTGCCAAAGAAACTTAAAGTAGTAATCAATATATTCGTAGTTCTCCTGTTGGTCGTATCGTTCGCGATCTTCGGAGTTTATGTCGGCTATAATTACGTTTTATCACAGGAAGAGCGTTTTACGGCGCTTGAGAAAGGCATAGAAGACGGCACCTTCAAGGTAGATATGAATACCGAGGGGGCCGTCCCTTTTGTTATAAAGACCGGCGACATGACTTCGGATATCGCGCAGGAGCTTTTCGAACTCGAGCTTATCGACAATACCTTTATGTTCTCGCTGCTGTCGAAGGTAAACGGATTTGACGGCGCTTATCAGGCGGGTACCCATTACCTGGTGCCGGGCCTGGATTACGACGAGATCATGTTCCTTCTTACGCAGAAATCCGTGAGCGTTGTCGTAACATTCCCTGAGGGCATTACCTATGAGGATATGAAGCGGAGGCTTCATGAGGCGGGGCTTACTTTCGACGACGCTGATATGGACCGATGCATGGACAGCCCGAACCTGTTTACGGACTATACCTTCGTATCGCAGATCGAACTTAAGGACGGAAGAGATCACGTTCTGTCAGGTTACCTGTTCCCCGATACATATGAGTTCGACGTTAATGCGAGCGCCCAGACGATAATATCCACGATGCTCAACAACACCGAGATCAAGCTCTACGATGAGTATTACGAGAGGGCGGAAGCGCTCGGCATGTCCATGGATGAGATCATTACGCTTGCATCGATCATCCAGGCGGAGTCATCCAATATCACCGATATGATGTATATCTCTTCCGTTTTCAGGAACAGGATGAATTCCGAAGACGAGAGTTTCCATTACTTAAGTTCCGATGCGACAGTCAATTTTATCAGAAGGCTCAACGGCCTGGATCCCGATATCATACTGTCTGCAGATGACCTTGCGCTCGACAGTCCGTATAATACCTATACGCATCAGGGCCTTCCGCCGGGACCCATCTGCATGCCCGGTGTGGATGCCATACAGGCGGCGCTTTATCCTGAGCCTAATTCCAACTATATGTATTTCTGCGCCGACGGAAACGGAGGCACGCTGTTTGCCGTGACGCTCGAGGAACACGAGGCTAATGTTGCCCGTTTCATGGAGAATTACCAGGCTGCCCTTGAGGCTTCACAGAACCCTGAAGGCGGCACGGATGAGCAGACGGCAGGGGACGGAACGGATGGCTGAGGTCCTGTCACCCGCGGGTTCCGTCACGAAGCTCGAGACCGCGGTCGCCTACGGCGCGGATGCCGTCTATATGTCCGGAAAGAGATTCGGGCTCCGCACTTTCTCCGATAACTTTGACCGCGAACAGATGGTGTCTTCCATAAGATATGCTCATGAGCGGGGAGTGAAATGCTACGTCACCATGAATATCATGGGACTTGAAGACGACCTTAAGACCATAAACGACGATATCGATTTTACCGCGCATGAAGCGCATGCCGATGCCGTCCTTGTAAGTGATCCGGGCATATTCACCAGAGTACGTGATGTTGCTCCCGATCTTGACATTCACATATCCACGCAGGCCAGCGTCACGAATTCCGAAGCCTGTACGTTCTGGCATAAGCTCGGAGCATCAAGGATCGTGCTCGCGCGTGAGCTGTCACTGGAAGACATCAGGCGGATAAGAAGCGCGATACCCCGTGAACTCGAACTCGAGGCCTTCGTACACGGCGCCATGTGCGTGTCATATTCCGGAAGATGCATACTGAGCAATTACTTTACTGGACGCCGTTCCAACGGCGGCGCCTGCGCACAGCCCTGCCGCTGGGGATATTCTCTCGTGGAGGAGAAGCGCCCGAGTGAGGCTTTCCCCGTGGAAGAGGACGGCAGGGGAACATATATCCTGAGCTCGAAGGATCTTTGCATGATAGAGCATATCCCGGAACTGATTGAGGCCGGCATAGACAGCCTCAAGATCGAGGGGCGCATAAAGGGAGAGTATTATGCTGCAGTAACGGCAAAGGTCTATCGCGAGGCCGTGGATCTTTACACTAAGGATCCCGAGGGATGGAAAGTATCTCCCGAGTGGCTCTCTTTGCTCGAAAAGCTCGTTCACAGAGACTATGACACCGGATTCTTCTTTGACCGGCCGGAGGATGATGCGAAGATCGCGGACGGGAGAACTTATGTTAAGCCTGCATTTGTGGTTGCGCAGATCACGGGAAGGCTCCCGGATGGCAGATATACGGCGGTGCAGAAGAATAAGCTCTATAAGAATGATGTTCTTAACGTGCTGAAGCCCGAAGGATACGAGGCGCCCGTAAGAGCAGTCTCGATAACGGATGCAGGCGGCAGCAGGCTGGAAAGTGTCCCTCATCCCGGGACGGAGTTTACGGTGAGGTTTGACCGCGATGTGGATCTGTCTCCTATGACGTTCCTGTCACGCGACGGTGACAAGGACCTCGGGATCAATCCGCAGGAGTCATAAACCTGCCTAACGCGTCAGACAGGAACTTGCTTACCTTTTTATCTATTCCGAATACTTTCAGTACATCGTGGATGATGATATATACGACGGGACCCATGAGGAATCCCAGGGCGCCCCATATGTAGACACCCAAAGCCATGGATATAAGGACCAGGAGCGGATGCATCTTGAGTGTCTTGCCCAATACCGCAGGTTCGATATACCTGCGGATGACCGACATGATGATCATGGCGATGACGACTATTACCGCGCCGCGGTAATTGTCACAGGAAATGCAGTATATGACGACGGGCACCATCGTTGTCCAGATGCCGAGCACGGGAAGAAAGTCGAGGACCGCGGTGATGAGCGCTATAACGAGCGCATATTCGACCCCTGCAAGTATGAAAGTGATCCATGCTTCCGCCATCGTTATCAGCAACAGAACGAGATATCCGCCGAGTGCGCGGAACAAAGTGACCGACAGATCGTCGATAAGCGATATGGATGATCTGCGGAAAGACTTGTTGGGGACGCTCTTCATATACATCATAAGGACCTTTGGGCCGTCCGCCAGGAAGTAATAGCCGCTTAAGATCACGCTTATCAGCGCAAAGACCGCGTAAGGCAGATTGCCGATAAAAGACCATATCGACGAGGCTGCGTTGCTCGCGATACCCGGCGCCTTTGCCGCCAGCTGCGCCATGAATTCATTGGCATAAGCGCGAAGATCTTCGATATGGGCATCATTGATGAATCCGCCGCGGCTCTCCGATATGCTCAATAACAGTTCCGTAAGCCGGTCTTCGTCGGTAATGCTCGATGCATATGCCTGTACGGCTTCGAATGCGCGTGTCGCCTGACCTACAAGGGCGGCTATCCCGAATCCCGCGCCTATGAACATCAGGATGAGGAGTACGACGTACAGGACGAGCGCGGTCTTTCTTTTCTTCTTGCTGTCGGCCTTCTTCTTTCCTCCGGCCTTCGACATCAGTCCCGCAAGAAGATGCGCTGTCTTTGCCAGAAGAAATCCTATAAGGAACGGTACGAGGATCGCCACGACCCTCGTCGCAAAGTAGATAAGAACGCCGGCGACACATATGATGAGCGTATATTTAACGATGCTCATCACCGTCGCCCTGTCGCGTATATATCTTTCCTGTTCTTTTTGCAGATCGGTCACAGATGAGCCCCTTTCAGTATCAGTACCCACAGTATGATGAATAATGTTCCGGTCAGGATCAAAGAGAGATTGATGCTCCTAGCAAAAGGCGGTATCGTGTCGTCGTATTCGCTTCCCGTTACCTCGTGCCTTACGGCATGCGAGAACTGGTCGAGCACTCTTATGAAGAACAGAAGCAGCACCATTCCCATAAAGAAAGAAGGAAATGAGGAATAAAAATAGGTAGCTCCTATGTCGGCATGCGTCTGGACTGCGAACAGATCTATCTTCGAGAGCGACTCGGGAAGGAATAATGTGAACAGATCCGAGGATATAAGGCAAAGGAACGGGGCCCAGATATTATGGATGCGCGATCTCAAGTAGCAGCACCAGACGGCTGCGGCGCAGGAGGCCAGCAGCGATGTGTAATCCATTGAGAACAGCATGAATGCCAGGGTTATCGCGATATATGCCTGATGACGGTCGGTGCTCCTGAATCTGCTCCATAAAAGGCCGAAGAAGAACAGCGCCGCTCCGAATGCGGGGATGACCGTTCCGCACAGGACGGAAAGCGCCTTGCCGTAGGGGGTGACGGGATCGGAATGAAAGAAAACGGGGAACACCGAATTTCCGGAGATCCTCAATGTTACCCATGAAAGCAGATTGAACAGAGGGATCCTTATCATCGTTAACGGTATCCCCGATACGAAGGCCAGTATAAGTGTGCCGATGCCGGTGTAATGGCCGGCGAGAGCCTCTCCTTCAATGTTCCTTGAGCAGATGACAGCGGGCATGACGAGCGCGCACAGCGTAAGGATGATCATGAATGCCGAGAAGCCTACGAGGCTGCCTGCGAACAGGGGCTGATCCGGATCCTTGAACAGACAGCGTATGAGATATATCAGCAAAGACACGGCCGCCATTATCATCAGAGGGAATCCCCATGTCATGACGGAAGGCATTCCGAAGTTATGTTTTAAGACGGCAAGGGTTCGGTTTTGTTTCTTTTCTTCGCTCATATCAGAAAGCCAGATCGAAAAGAGCGAGATATCCGAGCATCTTTGAAGCGAATACCGGCTCCAAAGCCATATAGACGGCAGTCCCGAGGGCGAGGAACGGTCCGAATGAGATATAATCCGGATCCTCTGCAAAATGGATCTGCGCATGTCGCTTGGCGATCTCTGCCCTCTTGGCAGACTTGTTCTCCGCCTGTTCTATCTCCTTCTTCTCAGCGGCCTTGCGGGCATATTTCCTGACAGTCATGGGGAGCGCGAAGAAAAATGCGGATAACACACCTACATACAGCACGACGATAAGTCCGTAACAGCCCGTGATGAGACCGCAGGCGGCAAGGAGCTTCATATCGCCCTGTCCCATGCCGTCCTTGCCCAGGAAAGTCAGGCAGATGAGATTGATCAGGAAAAGAAGCCCGCCTCCGACAAGAGCACCGAGCACTCTGTTAAGCAAAGGGATGTACCATGCCGCGTTATCTGTAAACCATAAGTCCGATTCAAAGAAATCCCCTATGAGAAGGAAGATCCCGATCGCTGCCAGCGCGATGGAACACTCGTCGGGGATGATCCTGTTAAGCCTGTCGCTCATCATGACGATCACGATGACGGGAGTGGCAAACAGGATGGCAAATATGTGGAACAGCTTCGGCGGATAGACGAACTCGTTATAGCTGAATATCACGAAGAAGGCGTAAACGCAGGCGCAGAAGACCGCTGACAGGACTCCGTGGGGGATAAGATCCATTCTCTTGGAGAGACGGAAATCCGGGTCAGTCTCTTTCACTCCGTAGTCCTGGAGCCATGATTCCGGGATCTTTGCAAAGACAAATGTCTGAAGATAACCGACTGCCGCTCCGACTAAGGCCGCCGTTATGGCAGCCGCCCAAATATTCATTGTGACTGTCCCCTCATCCTTCGTGTCATTTATATTGATTATGTTAATAAATATAATATAGGCGGTGCGAATTATCAACAGCGGCGGCGGACCGGAGTTTACACTTTATACACTTGCCCAAATTGACCTGTAGGAGTCTTTTCGCTAAAATGATTGCAGTTTTTATCAGGAGGCTCGTTATGGCCAAGAATATTACAGCTAAGATGATCGAAGAAAGAATGCAGGCGCATGTACGCGCAGGCACGGGTCTTCCCCTTGAGGCGGCTACTCCCAGGGATTACTGGGAAGCTCTCTCCAAGACAGTGGTAGAGATCATATCTGATGATTTTATCGCAACAAGAAGAGCATATCTGCCTGTAAGACAGGCATATTACCTCTCGGCGGAGTTCCTTGAGGGCAGATCGCTCCTCAACAACCTCGTTAACCTGGGAATCTACGATCAGGCAAAGGAAGCTATGGATTCCTTCGGCATGGATCTGACCGAGATCCTCGAGGAAGAGACGGATCCTTCCCTCGGCAACGGCGGTCTCGGAAGACTTGCCGCATGCTTCATGGATTCATGCGCTACGATGAACCTTCCCGTTACCGGATACGGCATCCTCTACCGCTACGGTCTTTTCCGCCAGCAGATCGAGAACGGGTTCCAGAAGGAATACCCGGATTCATGGATGGAGAGAGGATATCCTTTCACTCTTCCCAGATATGACCGTAAGGTAAAGGTCCACTATAATGACAGGGACGTATGGGCTGTTCCGTACGATCTGCCCATCACGGGTTACGGCACGAAGAACATCAACCTGTTAAGACTCTGGAAGGCCGAGCCTGCCGAGGAATTCGACTTTAATCTCTTTAATTCCCAGAGATTTGACGATGCCGTCATCGAGAGAAACAGAGTCCAGGATATCTGGAGAGTCCTTTATCCGAACGATTCTTCCTACGACGGAAAGGTCCTCCGTGTAAGACAGCAGTATTTCTTCGTATCCGCTTCTTTGCAGGATATCGTCAGAAAGTATAAGAAGGCGCACGGCGATGACATGCATGACTTCGCCAAGTACAACGTCATCCAGCTGAATGATACCCACCCCGTTATCGGCATCCCCGAGCTTATGAGGATCCTCGTGGACGAGAACGGCATAAGATGGGAAGATGCTTGGGAGATCACAAAGTCCACATTCTGCTATACGAACCACACCGTAATGCAGGAGGCTCTCGAGAAATGGGATATCTCCATCTTCAGATTCCTGTTCCCCCGTATCTACGAGATCATCGAAGGCATCAACAACCAGTTCAGAGCCCAGATGTATGAATCAGGCCTCTATTCCGATGTTATCGACCGCATGAGCCCCCTGTCCGACGGCAAGATCCAGATGGCATGGCTCGCAATATACGGTTCCCATTCCGTAAACGGCGTTGCTGCCCTTCATACGGAGATCCTTAAGACAGATACTTTGAGAGACTGGTATCAGATCTATCCCGAGAAGTTCTCCAACAAGACAAACGGCGTTACCCCGAGAAGATGGCTCCGCACCTGCAATCCCGAGCTTGCTTCGCTTATCACCGAGCTGCTCGGAAACGATAACTGGGTAACCGATCTTGATCAGCTCAAGAAGCTCGAGAAGTTCGCCGATGACGAGAAGGTCTTAAGAAGATTCCTCGAGGTCAAGAAGGCCCAGAAGGAAGTCCTTGCCGACTATCTTGAGAAGAAGCAGGGCATCAAACTCGATACCGATTCAATATTCGATGTTCAGATCAAGAGACTTCATGAGTACAAGAGACAGCTCCTTAACGCTATCTACGCTCTTAATCTTTATGACAGGATCAAGGAGAATCCGAAGCTCGACATTCCTCCGGTAACCATTATCTTCGGTGCCAAGGCTGCTCCCGGATACTTCAGGGCAAAGGCCATCATCAAGTTCATCAATGAGATCGCAAGATATATCGAGGCCGATCCCAAGGTCAGCAAGAAGCTCAAGGTCGTATTCGTTGAGAACTACAATGTATCGAATGCGGAGAGGTTGTTCCCTGCTGCAGATATATCGGAGCAGATCTCCACGGCAGGTCTCGAGGCTTCCGGTACGGGCAACATGAAGTTCATGATGAACGGCGCTGTGACACTGGGTACCATGGACGGCGCGAATGTCGAGATCGCAGAAGCTGTCGGCAACGACAACATCTACATCTTCGGATGCCGTTCGCAGGATATGGCTGCTACCAAGGCTTATTACAATCCCCAGTGGCAGTATGAGAATATCCCGGGCATAAAGAAGGCTCTGGACCGCCTTATCGACGGCACGTTCAACGATGAAGGCACCGGAATGTTCAGGGATCTTTACAACGGTCTTCTTTACGGCGATAACAATCAGCCCGGTGATCCTTACTATGTACTGGGCGACTTCGACGATTACCGCAAGACCCGCGACCGTCTCTATAAGGATTACAAGGATGAGCTCGCATGGGCTAAGAAGTGCTGGCTCAACATCGCCAACTCCGGCAGATTCTCTTCTGACCGTACGATAAAGGAGTACGCAGACGAGATCTGGAAGATAGAGCCTGTTAAGATCAAGTAAGATCTGTCCTGTGTTTATTCCGGCAGACCGCTTCTTTCACGGAGGCGGTCTGTTTATTATAAGGAGGAAAGAGCAATGACGCTGCGTATCATCCGCGAAAAGCATTCTTCGCAGAGCACTTCCCTTAACGGGGATGAGCTTGCCCTTTTTTACCGCAGGGAGCTCGATTCTGCCGTCCGTTCAGGACGAAGAGAAGTTGTATTGCCCCTGATCTCCTGCAAAGACGCACTATTTCCCGAGGAAGAGGGTTTAAGGACAGCAGTCGATGAGATAAACGGATTCGCTGATGACAGCGGCATAAGCGTAACCCTGGCTGTCCCTTCCCGTGAGACCCCGGTCTTAACCGGTCTTTTGATCCCTGATATGGGAGCGGCCCCTAAGGCCGGAGCCGCAGGACTCGGGAGGCGGCTGTTTGGAGTATCCCGCAGTGCATCTTATGCCGATGAATGCGCGGAGGCTGCGGCAGAATGCATGATGATCGGGGCATCACCGTCACCGGTCCGGGAGAGCGGTCTTGAGGAGCGCATGTCGCACTTAAGCGATTCATTTTCAAGATACCTTATGTTCTTGATAGAAGACAGGGGCATGACCAATGCCGAAGTCTATAAGCGCGCCGTTGTTGACAGGAAAGTCTTTTCTAAGATAAAGAATGACGAAGACTATCACCCTCAGAAGATAACAGCCCTGTGCCTTTGCATCGGAGCGAAGCTTAATCTTGACGAGACGCGCGATCTTCTCGGAAGGGCGGGATATGCGCTGTCGCCGAGCGATAGAACGGATATCATATTCTCTTACTTTATCGAGAACGGGATCTACGACATGATCGAGCTCGACATCGTTCTGGAAGAGTACGGACTCCCCTGCGTTATCACCTGATCAAAATGTCGCCCTGAAAGCGACATGTTCTGTTTTTGTATCCTTCATAATGGACTCAACAATATAGCCGTAAAGCGGCAGAAAGTTGAGGATAAGGTCATGCGCAAAGGTTTAACGGAAGTTGTATTCATTCTTGACAGGAGCGGATCCATGGGAGGTCTCGAGAAGGATACTATCGGCGGTTTCAACTCCCTGATAGAAAAGCAGAGGAAGGAAGAAGGGGAGGCCCTGATATCAACGGTGCTTTTCGACGATAAGACGGAAGTCCTCTATGACAGGGTCCCGGCGGAGAGGATAGAGCCCATGACGGAGGAGCAATACTATGTAAGAGGCTGCACGGCGCTCCTTGATGCCGTCGGCGGCGCGGTGAAGCATATCGCGGATGTGCACAGGTACATAAGGGAAGAGGATGTTCCCGAGAAGACGCTGTTCATCATAACCACCGACGGCATGGAGAACGCAAGCCGTAAATACGGTTACCGGGAGGTAAAGCGGATGGTGGAGCAGCAGAAGGAGAAGGGCTGGGAATTCCTGTTTATAGGGGCGAATATAGATTCGGTAAAGGTTGCCGGAAGCTTCGGCATAGGAGCGGACCGTGCGGTCGACTATGTGAGCGATAAAGCGGGGACGGCGTTGAACTATGAGGTGCTCGGCAATACCATATCGGCCGTGAGAAGGGCAAAAAACGCGAAGGCAGCATCAGAGGCGATGTTCGAGTGCTGTGCTCCGATAAGGGAGGATTACGCCAAGAGGCATAAATAAACCTGCATTGTTCACCGAATAATAAAACTCATCCGCCTTAAAACTGTTATAATATTAATCATCTGTAGAAAGGCGGCAGCATGTGGAAGGTCCTGTCCTGAAACGGAAAAGCGATCTGAAATACAGGCTTCACAGGCGCATCGGGATGCAGAACAATATCCTTCGTCCCGATGTTTTGTTGCTAATATTACTGACCACTGCGCTTAACTTAATTCTGTCTTCCTTAATGGGGAAGACCGGACTGCCGTTTTATCTGGACACTGCAGGAACCGTCATTTCCGCCGTACTGGGCGGGATCATCCCCGGTATAACCACTGCGCTCCTTACGAATTTCTTTAATTTCATGAACGACGGTGAAGCGATCTTCTATTCGTCGCTGAATATGCTGATCGCCGTTGCCGCGAGCGGATTCTTCGAATACAAGAAGAAGAGGAAGATCCATGACTATATGATCTTCGTCCTGCTTACGGCGGTTATCGGAGGCTTTGCGGGCGGTCTGATCACATGGTTCCTTTACCGTGAGCCGTCAGATTCCCCCATGATCGTGAATATCATGAACTGGTATTCCGCCGCATTCGGCATGGGTGAATTCGGATGCCATATGGTCGCGTCCTTTATTGCGGATGTCATGGACAAGACGATCTCGTTCTTACTGGCTATGATCATTATCAGAGCGATCCCCTTAAAGATAAAGAAACGTCTTTGGTTGCCGGGGTGGTTTCACAAGAAGATCAGCCTCGAAGAGCAAAAGACGGTCACGGGCAGCATAAAGGGCTACTTGTCGATCGGTCTGAGGACCATATTGGTCATAGTCCTGTCCACATGTCTTGTTGCAGCCGCAGTAATATGGTTCGGCGTCATCAGCTATGAAGGCAAGGCCAATGAGATCATTATCGAGGACGCGGCGCAGGCGGGGTCTCTTGCGGCATCGTTTATTGATCCCGATATGACGGATGATTATGCAAGATACGGGACTGCAGTTTCCGGGTATGAGGATATGCTTGATACGCTTGAGATCATCAGGGACAGTTCCATGAGCGTTACACGTCTTTATGTTTATAAGCCGGAGGACAACGGATTCCGCGTTGTATTCGATCCCGGCGGCGGGCCGGACGGCGGCAATGCGGCAGAGGGTGCCCCGGCAGGAACACTGGTCGCATATGAGGATTACATCCTTCCCTATAAGGACTCGCTGCAAAACGGAGATGAGATACCGCCTGTCACGGCTGATACGGGATCAGGCTATATCATAGTTTTTACTCCGGTCCGTGATGATTCCGGTCATACGGTCTGTTATGTAGTCACCTGTTCCGAGACGTTACTCGTTGAATCATTCACATCAGGTTTTGTCGGAAGAGCCGCTCTGCTGTTCGCAGGTTTCCTGATCCTGGTCCTTGTTATAGCCGTGTGGATCGCGAGATACCGCATTGTCATGCCCGTTGCAGGCATGACGCGCTATGCCGAGGAAATCGCCTATATGGATGACAGCATATATGAGCAGAAGCTGAAGAAGATGGAAAGTCTCGATGTAAGGACAGGAGACGAGTTGGAACTTCTATACAATGCTCTTTGCAAGATGACGGGAGACACCGTAAGACAGATGAATGACCTGAAGCGTCAAAGCGATGAGATATCCAAGATGCAGAACGGTCTTATCGTATTGATGGCGGACATGGTCGAGAGCCGTGACTCCGATACCGGCGCCCATATCCAGAAGACTGCGGCGTATGTGCGCATCATCCTCAACGGCCTCAAGCGCAACGGTTATTATATCGAGAAGCTGACGCCGAAGTACATGAGCGATGTCGAGATGTCCGCGCCGCTCCATGACATAGGCAAGATCAACATCCCCGATGCCGTTCTTAACAAGCCCGGCAAACTGACCGATGAAGAATTCGCGATAATGAAGAGCCATACAACTGCCGGACGGGATATCATCGCGAAGGCGATAAGCACCGTCGAGGGAGATACCTATCTTAAGGAAGCTCTCAACATGGCGGCATATCATCACGAGAGATGGGACGGAAGAGGTTATCCGGAGGGCCTTCACGGCGAGGTCATCCCGCTGTCGGCGCGTGTAATGTCAGTGGCGGATGTTTTTGATGCATTGGTATCTCCGCGTATCTACAAACCCCCGTTCCCCCTTGAGAAGGCTCTTGATATCATCCGTGAGGGCGCCGGGGCTCAGTTTGACCCCAAGTGCGTTGAAGTGTTTATGGAATCATTGCCCGAAGTTATCAAGATAATGAATAAGTACAAGGAGTCATGATGAGCAGGAAGTTATTGAGGTTATTCCGTATCCTGATCGCGGCGGTCCTTGTGACAGGGATTGCGGGCAATCTGATGGCCGTAAGGGCTTCCGGCGATCCGGCTTACCGTGTCGGCGGCGGATATGCCGCAAGCGGACAGATCGAGGGCGTCGGGTATACGGCAAAGCTCTACGATTCGACAAACGGCCTTCCGACCTCAGAGGCGAACTGTGTTCTGTGCAGCAGCGACGGTTATATATGGATCGGCGGTTATTCGGGGATCATCAAGTATGACGGAGTTAACTTCGAGAGGATAACGGACGTTCCGGGACTTACGAGCGGCAGGGCAATCTACGAGGACCATTTGGGAAGGATATGGGTCGGGACCAATGATAACGGAGTTGTAGTGGTCGACGGAACGTACAGCAGGCAGTTTACAAAGGCAGACGGACTGCCTTCGGCTTCTGTAAGGGCCTTTGCCGAAGACGGCAGCGGGAACATGTTCATCGGGACATCATCCGGCATGGCTTATATTACGGAAGATCTGCTTCTGCGCCGGATCGACGATGACCGCATTAACGAACAGAGGATACTGAACCTTGTATCCGACGTTAACGATAATATCTACGGTTTAACGAAGACAGGATCTATATTCCGCGTTACGGCTGACGGAGTTGCCGAATTCCATACATCCGATGAACTCGGTACGGAGAAGATCGACAGTATCATTGCCGATCCCGAGGTTCCGGGAACAGTCTATCTCGGGACCGATTCCAATGTCGTGTATCACGGCAGCTTCGGCGCGGCAGCGGCGGATATGGAGAGAACGGATACCGGAGATGTGACCGGGATATCGTGCCTTTACTACGGCTGCGGCAGGTTATGGCTTGCCAACGGCAATGTCACCGGCTATATCAATGATGATAATGAACTGGTCCTCCTGGAGAATCTTCCGGTGAACGCGAACTTCGAGATGATAACCTCGGATTATCAGGGCAATATGTGGTTTGCTTCATCGAGAAACGGCGTCATGAAGGTGATCACCAACAATTTCCTTGATTACACTGACAAAGCGGGTCTCGTTGATGTTGTCGTAAATGCCACCTGCCTTCAGGACGGGATATTATATGCAGGTACTGATGACGGTCTTTATATCGTAGATGAAGACGGTCTTGCAGTAAGTAACCGGCTTACGGATTATCTGGAAGGCATCAGGATAAGACATATCATGGCGGATTCTGACGGCAATCTGTGGATGTCGACTTTCTCATCTGAAAGGGGACT
Organism: Clostridiales bacterium; assembly: GCA_017527865.1. GTDB lineage: Bacteria > Bacillota > Clostridia > Saccharofermentanales > Saccharofermentanaceae > Saccharofermentans. Next base: position 70,254 of record JAFXPN010000011.1, on the reverse strand, counting down.
TGTCTGCGTCAAGCCGGACGGGAGGATCATATCTTACAGGACAGGCGAAGGCATGCCGAACAATGAAGTCAGATGCACCTGGCAGATGAGAGACGGTTCGATAGCAGTGGGAACCAATAACGGCATAGCCATAATAGAAGACGGCGATATAGTAAGGACCTACGGATCTGATGACGGCATCTCGAACACGGTCATCCTGACTTTGTGTGAAGGCGATGACGGAAACATCGTCGCAGGGTCTGACGGAGACGGCATTTATATCATCGACGGGCAGAACGTCAGCCATATCGGGACCGACGACGGTCTGACCAGTGATGTCGTATTAAGGATAAGGAAAGATGAGAGAAGGGATCTGTACTGGATCGTAACATCCAATTCCATCGAGTATCTCAAGGACGGCGTTATTACTGAAGTTACATCCTTCCCTTATAACAACAACTTCGAGATTATCCCGGACCACGGCGATGATCTGTGGGTGCTGTCTTCCCTCGGTGTATTTGTCGTAAGTGCAGAAGATATGATCGATGACAGCATAACCGAATACAGGCTGTACAACGTGGCGAACGGACTTACGAGCGTTCCGGTTGCCAATTGCTACAGCGCGTTTGACGATGAGGGATACCTTTACATATCGGGACAGTCCGGAGTATCAAGAGTCAATATCGATAATTACTTTGAACTCTCTGCAGATGTTAAGACCGGAATAAGAAGGATCACCTTTGATGATGAAGTGATATACCCGGATGAGAACGGAACATATACTATCCCGCAGGGATCGGGAAGGATCCAGATCATTCCGGCGGTCATGGATTACACGTTGTCGAATCCGACCGTGCAGGTCTATCTGGAAGGGATCGATGATGCGGGCATTACTCTGCCTCAAAGCGAACTGACTTCCCTTGAATATACCAGGCTTTCATACGGCAGTTACGTCATTCACATAAGACTTATAGACAGGAGTACGGGGCAGATACTGTCGGATTCGACGTTTAATATCGTGAAGAAGCCGCAGCTGTTTGAACGGACCGGCGTAAGGATCGGTATTGTCGTTTTGCTGGCTTTGGCGGCAGGTTTTATCGTCTGGAGATTCATGAAGGGCACGATCGTAAAAAGGCAGTATCTTGAGATAGAAGCTGCAAGAGATGACGCGCACCGGGCAAATTCGGCAAAGACCAAGTTCCTTGCCAATATGTCCCATGAGATCAGGATGCCCCTGAATACCATCGTCGGCATGGACGATATGATCCTGCGCGAGGACCAGGGTGAAGATCATGCGGAATATGCGGGCAATGTCAGGAAATATGCACATGACATCAAGCTTGCATCCGAGTCCCTTCTTGTCCTGATCAACGATCTTCTCGACATATCAAAGATCGAGACGGGACGCATCACTCTCGACGAGACCGAATACAGTCCCGAGAAGATGCTCCGGGAGATCATAGCGATGACCCGCGAGCGGTGTGATGACAAGAAGCTTGCCTTTAACGTTGAGATAGATGAGACGACGCCTGTCCTGCTCTACGGAGACGGGAGCAAGATAAGGCAGATAATAATAAACCTTCTTAACAATGCTGTGAATTTCACGGAAGAGGGTTCAGTGACATTGAGTGTCAAAGTGCTCGATAAGACTGATGCCGGCGTCCGCCTGCGCATATCGGTCAAGGATACCGGTATCGGAATTAAGGAAGAAGATGTTAAGAGGATCTTCAATGCATACGACAACTTTGACGATGAGAACATGATGTCCGTAAAAGGTTCGGGACTCGGACTCGATATATCGAAGAGCTTTGCGACCCTTATGGGCGGCGATCTTATCTGTGACAGTGTATACGGCAAGGGAACGGAATTTGTCCTTACGGTATCCCAGAAGATCGCGGATACTGAGCCGATCGGGCTTTTCGAGGAGAGAGAGGAAGAGACGGGCGAACGGTATCTGCCCTCATTTATCGCTCCCGATGCAGATGTGTTCATCGTGACCCCGGATGCTTCGGATCTTAAGATACTGAAAGGACTGCTCAAGCCGACTAAGATATTCGTTTCCACGGGCAAAGACGGGAAGGATCTTGTCGGCAGGGTAAGGCATTCTGATTTTGATCTCGTGTTCGTTGACGAATCGCTGCCGGATATGGACGTTAAGGATGCCGTAAGACAGATACGTGAAGCAAAGCCTGACATCCCGGTCTATGTCATGACTTCCGGGAACAGCGGCGATGACGGCAGCGGGTATATCTCTCAGGGATTTACCGGAACCTTAAGCAAGCCTGTTGTCCCCGAGCGCCTCGAAAAGATAATAATGTCCCATCTTCCGGATGAGATAATGCTCAAGCCGCGCGAGTAGGAGAGGGTAAAGATATGGTTGAACTAATGCAGGCACATCAATTGAGCATAATGCTCAGTCTCTCGAGCGTATGTATCATGATAGCGGTATTTGCCTCCATGACCGGGACCATTCCGCCTAAAAGAAGAAGGATCCTGGTCTATATCGAGCTTGCGGCCGGTTTGCTCATGATATTTGACAGATTCGCCTATATCTACCGCGGAGATGAATCGCAGGTCGGGTTCATCATGGTGAGACTGTCCAACTTCATGGTGTTTATGCTGACCCTGGCGTTTATCCATGCGATCAATCAATATGTGGCGGATCTGTGCGTTAACGAGATCGGACTCGGCAAGGTTCCTCTCAGGATCAGGATAGTCGAGCTTGTTGTGACGTTGGGATGGCTGATGGTCATAATCTCGCAGTTTACGGGATTCTATTATTACTTTGACGAGGCCAATCATTATATAAGAGGCTCAGGCTATATCGTTTCCTATATATTCTCCCTGGCCTGTACCGTTATCGATCTGTCGGTCATCTTTAAGTATTACGGTAAGCTTTCCCGCGCTTTAAGGATCCCGCTTATCGCCTGCTTCGCCGCTCCCGTATTAGCGGCTTTGGTGCAGTACAGATTCTACGGGATATCACTTACGAATTTCATGATAGCCGGAACTGCGGTAGTTCTGTATGTATTTGCTCTGAAGCAGATCAATGATGATCTCGAGAAGGCCAATGAAGAGGAACTGACGACTCTTGAGAATGAGAGAATGAAGCTGCAGATGGTATTTGACCAGGCTGCCAAGGCTATAATGAACGCGGTCGATTCCGGGGATGAGAGGACGAAGGGACATTCCCTGAGAGTCGCGAGATACGCCCGTGATATGGCAAAGAAAGCGGGGATGAACAGCAGTTTCTGTCATGAAGTGTTCTACTCGGCGCTTGTTCACGATATCGGAAAGATGACGGTGAGGAATGAAGCAAAGGGTGTCCGCTTAACTGAAACCGACAGATTGAGGATGCATGCCGCCTCTGGCGCGATTATATTATCGTCAATTGAAGAGTTCCCGTTCTTAGGCGTTGCCGCGAAGTATCACCATGAGAGATACGACGGAACCGGAGTCCCCGAAGGCCTTAAGGGCGAGCAGATCCCCGCTATCGCACGGATAGTCGCCGTGGCGGATGCCTATGACAATATGACGAGCGTTCAGGAAGACCATGAGATTATGCCTCAGGGACTTGTCAGAGAAAGGATCCTGGAAGGATCCGGCACGCTGTTCGATCCTGTTTATGCGGATATTATGGTCGGGATGATCGATGAGGACCCCGATTATCTCATGAGAGCGGAAGTCGAAGTAAAGGAAGAGGCCGATGTGGATCGTGATCTTCGCACCGCGGGTTCGCTCCATTTCGACGAGTATAAGGATACCGTATCCGACGGGATCGGGGTAAACTCCAGAATAACGGATATAAGCTTCAGGTGGATCCCCGATGAGGATAAGGATCCCGCAAAGTCCATACCGGCGGTGATCATCTATGATTCGGATGACGGACTTGTTCACAGAAGTGAAAGAGGAGTGAAGAAGTTCCGTTACACGGAATTTGCGGAATTCTGGTTCGACGGAAATGTTGTGAATACCAGATGCCGTAAGATAAAGACATCATCTCAGGGGGAACCCGGGTCTGACGGCAGATACAAGATCAGCTGCGTACGGTACAAGGATCATGCGATGATAACCGTTGAAAGCGGGGAATATGAAGCGCAGCTCATCGCTGCACTTCCTGAAACAGCCAGATCGGCATATATAGCGGTGACCGGTGAATTCTGTACCATAGAGGATATCAAAGTGACCGAGGGAAGTGAGGAGATCGGGGAGGATCATATCCCCAGGATCGCCGACCCGATAAATATCATCAATCTTCCTGAAGGAACCGTTCCGAATATCCAGATAGACGGAACGCGGACGGCAAGTACGGACGGCGTTAAGGTGATCGACGGAATGAGGATCAAATTCCACACGCAGAGCCTTCCGTCTGCAGATGTCGTATCAAGCTGTCCTTACATTCTTCTCTTTACGTCCGATAACGGTAAGGTGAACGGCAGGAATTACAAGGAATTTGCCTGCATAAGGCTGGACGGTGAGGATGTTACATCCGATAAAGATGCTAAGAATGAACTGTCGGCAAGAAGGCTTAAGTCGTTCCCGGGATGGGACACATGGAAATACATTAACCGGCAGGGATTTGCAGGCGAGATCGAGATAAGAAGATACAGGGGAAAGATATTCATCTCGACCGAGAATTCCGGCATAGAGATCAAGTGCATAAGCAGGATCGGCAAAGACACTGCCAATATCTATGCCGCGCTCACAGGTGAGAGATGTGCCCTCATGGATATTAGGATAATTTGATGTCATGCAAATGACATGTAAACCGAGTATAAATACCGCTTAAACATTGTATTTATCAATTTTAATTTGTATTATACCTTCTTGAGAGATGTTAAGATAACTCTGCAGAGTTGTTTCTGAACAAATTTTTCGGGGGGTACCGATGAGTAAGATAAGGCGAGCCGGAGCCGAGAATTATTCGATCGAGGGCACGTTAAACGACCTTTCTGATCAGCAAAGATTACCGAACTGGATCTTTGTTCTTCTGCTGGCACTTTATTTTGCGTGTAATATCTTTGTCTCTATACTTGCCCGAAGTGAAGGCGTTATGCAGATCTTCGGCCGGGCGGTGCCTTTTGACAATCTCCCGGGAGTATTCTCGTCGCTTTCCAATGCATGTCTTATTCTGCTGGTTGTCTTCTACAGGAAACCGGGCTTTATAACGGCGATGATACTTATCATGACCAATCTCCCTTTACTCATCTTCACATTCTTTGTCCGCGGCAACGTAACGGCATTCTCGGGAATATCAAATGGTTTGTTTACCGCAATAGCTTCGATAGTTATCTATGCTACGGGGAGAAAGAGTCTCCAATACCAGCAACGCGTGCGCACTCAGGCGATGACTGATATTCTTACGGATCTGCCCAATAAGTTTGCCTGCACCGAGCTTATGTCAGACCTTATAAAGAGAGATCAGCGGTTCGCGATCCTGTCCGTCGATATCGGCAACTTTAAGGGTATCAATGATACGATGGGACATGAGTTCGGTGACAAGGTCCTTAAGACATTGGCCGACAGATGGAAGGAATTTGCCGATAACAATCTGACAGAGACCACTGATTTTGTAGGCCGTCTTGGCGGTGACGAGTTTGCCGTGATAATCAGAGGGTTTAAGACCGAGGAGGATGTCCTCCAGACCATTAAAGAATATAAGGGCGCTTTCGAACAGAGACTGGAGATAGACGAGAGTGATTATTATATGTCGGCCTTTTACGGTTATGCCATGTATCCGGAGGACGGAGCGGATTACGACTCCATGCTCAGCTTCGCCAATGCCGCAATGCATGAAGCCCAGAGAAGAGGTCTTACGGCTCCGCTCAAGTTCACCCCTGATATATTGAAGGACGAGCATCTGATCGAGACAGAACGCAAGATAAGGACAGCGCTTGATACCGATAATGTATTCCCGTACTTCCAGCCGCAGTATGACATTACCCATCGTCTGAGAGGGTTTGAGGCTCTTGCCAGGATGAAGGATTCGGAAGGAAACTTAATAAGTCCCGGTGAGTTTATCCCCGTTGCGGAGAAGGTAGGTCTTGTGGACAAGATCGACTCGACCGTATTTGCCAAAGCGGCAGGCCTTGTCAGCGATGTGTTAAGGCAGAAGGATTCCAATTTCACGGTCAGCGTCAATATATCGGTCAAGCATCTGATGAAGAATAATTTCATCGATGAGACCAGAGCCATAATCGATAAGTATAATATCCCTGCACGCAATATCGAGATCGAGATCACCGAGTCCGTTATGATCGAGTCGGCCGAGAAGGCGCTTGAGCGGATCAATACTCTTAAGGATATGGGATTCAAGATCGCGATCGATGACTTCGGCACCGGCTATTCTTCGTTAAGCTATCTCAATAACATCCCTTCAGATCTTCTCAAGATAGATAAGTCATTCATAGACGTAATGAACGACAGCGAATCATCACAGCAGTATGTTGCCATGATCGTTTCCATAGGTCATGTCATGAAGCTCGATGTAATCTCCGAGGGTGTCGAATCACAGGATCAGATAGAGACTTTGAGGGACATCGGATGCGATTACATCCAGGGCTTTGTCTGGGGAAGACCTCTTCCTTACGAGCAGGCGCTCGAGATCGCGCTCGAAGGCTGATCCGTCCTGCCGTTTGGCCGCGAAGATATTTTCAAAAAGGAAAGAGATAATCCGCAAATAATAGTATAATCTATCCTATAACTACTCGGAGGTTCCGGGATATTGGATAAAGAAGCGGATATCAGACGTAAGCGTCAGGCGGTCACGGCGTGTGCCATCTATCTGGTATTGTTCGTTTTTTGTATCGGGATCATCTATGCCCGCGGATCGGAGAATATCTATCCGATCTATCTTCTCAACATCGGCGTTGATCTTACGGGGATGGTCGTATGCTTTGTCCTGTTCATATGCTGTTTTATCGACACGGGAACGATAGGTTCGACCCGGAAGTATTATAAATTCCTGATCAATGTCACATTCCTGGGACTCATGACGGATCTTGTCTCATGGATCGTTGACAGTGTCCCGGATCTTAAGACGCTGAACCTTATCGACAACACCTTATATTATATGTGCATGCCGTTAGGCTGCTATTTCTTCTGGCGGTACACCGAGACCATGATAAAAGCAGACAACCGGCTGATCAAAAAGATCGACTTCGTCCTTTGCTGCGGAATGACCGCGGCGATAGTCTTCAGGCTGATCAATATCCTGACAGGGATGTATTTCACGATAAGTGATCAGGGTGTGTATTCCAGGAGCGCGCTGTATCCTGTCTCGATGATCTATATGTTCGTCGTATCCGCGACGACCATCTTTATGGTATTCAAGTATCATAAGAAACTCGAGAGATATCAGATCATGGTGCTCCTGCTCTATGTGATCGCGCCTACCGGGGTGGGCATCATGACGATGATGGTGTACGGCCTGTCGATAAGTTACGGCGTGATCTCCATTATCCTTCTGCTCATGTATTGTCTTATCAACCTCGAGCAGAGCAGGATCAAGGCTGCCGCGGAAAGGGATCTGTCCGTAGCGGCATCGATCCAGCAGAGTCACATTCCCAATATATTCCCGCCCTTCCCGGGAAGGCCCGAGATCGATCTTTATGCGGCCATGATACCGGCGAGGGAAGTCGGAGGAGATTTCTACGATTATTTCTTCATCGATGACGACCATCTTTGCGTAGTCATGGCGGATGTAAGCGGCAAAGGCGTCCCCGCGGCTCTTTTCATGATGATATCGAAGACCATACTTCAGAACAGCGCCAAGCTCGGAAAGTCCGTAAGCGAAGTGCTGAAACTGACAAATGATTCTTTATGCGCGAATAACAAAGCCGAAATGTTCGTCACCTGCTGGTTCGGCATCCTTGAGCTGTCCACGGGAAGGCTCACAGCGGCAAATGCCGGGCATGAATATCCCGCGATAATGCGGCCGGGGCGGCCGTTCGAGATCTATAAGGATGAACACGGATTTGTCCTGGGCGGCATGGAAGGCATGCAGTATAAGGAATACGAGATGATGCTTGAACCCGGGACAAAGATATTCCTTTATACCGACGGTCTGCCGGAGGCCGTTGATAATGCGGGGAATATGTTCGGTACGGAGCGTATGTTATCCGCGCTGAATGCGTCGGCGGACAAATCGTCCGAGAAGATAATCGGGGATGTAAGAGCGGTCGCGGCCGAGTTTGTCAAAGGAGAGGACCCGTTCGACGATCTGACAATGCTTTGTTTACATTACAGGGGATAATTTACATTTTGTTGGAAAACAGGGGCGTTTTTTTGTATTATATTATTTTAAGAGAACTTGATTTTTATCCGCGCGCTGCGGAGCCTTGAAAGGAGATAAACTTATGTTGGACATCGAAAAGAAAGCGTCAGGTTCAAAGCTTGAGATCACACTTATAGGCAGGCTTGACACCACATCTTCGCCCAAACTTGAAGAAATGATAAAAGAGGTTCTTCCCGGGATCGAATTGCTTATCTTCGATTTTAAGGATCTTGAATATATATCGAGCGCAGGACTTCGGATACTCCTGTCTGCTCAGAAGACCATGAATAAGCAGGGAAAGATGATCGTAAAGAATGTCTCTGAGGAGGTTAATGAGATATTCGAGGTTACGGGGTTCTCAGACATCCTGACGATGGAGTGATCCTTCCTCACCTTAACATCTAAGTTCCGTTTGAAGAATAGGGCAGTGGGCTATGGAACCGATTAAAAAAGATGGTATATATGAACTGAAGGTTGATGCCCTGGCAGAGAATCTTGCCCGGGTTACCGATTTTGTCAATGAAAGGCTCGAAGGGACCGATTGTTCCATGCGGGTCATGATGCAGATAGATGTCGCCGTAGAGGAGATATTCATTAATATCGCGAATTACGCATACGGACAGGATAAGGGTGATGCCATCATAAGGCTTGAGATCAAGGAAGAGCCGTTTACCGCGTCGATAACGTTCATTGACCGCGGGACTCCCTACGATCCTCTTGCCAAGGAGGATCCTGATGTAACTCTTGCGGCCGCCGACCGGCCGATAGGCGGACTCGGCATCTATATGACCAAGAAGATAATGGATGATGTTCTTTATGAATATAAGGACGGCAGCAATATCCTGAAACTTATAAAGAGACTTTAGAAGAAGATAAACTACCGGGAGGGACGCTATGGAGAATATAGACCGGGTCCTGCAGAAATTTATTAATTCATCCGACGGCGAGTTTATCGTTACAGATACCTTATGGAAGATACTGTTTAAATCCGGTGTTATCGATATTGATACGGAGAAGTGGGAAAGATGGGTAAGGCTTTATAAGGACGATCCGACGGACGGTCTGGACATGGACTGGGAGATCGCCGATAAAGACAGCGGAACCTATTACAAAGCTTATACCAAGGAAGTATCTGTAGAGGACAGCCGTTATCTCGTGCATCATGTGATCGATGTCAGTGACTATGCCGAGATATTCCAGGACCTGTCAGCTTATTCGCGCGGATGGCGTACTCTTTCCGAATGTCAGAAGGGACTCATAAGAAGGATATCGGGCAAAGTTGCCGACTGCCTTTATGTCCTGATCAATAACCTTAAAGTACCGAGCGCCGTGCTTTTCGCGGAGAGAGTGAATTACAATACCAATTATCTGCTCAGAAGAGGAGAGACAAAGGCGTCAAGAAATGTCCTGCGCAGGGATCTTCTGCAGCAGCTGTGCGAGGCGGGAAAGCGCTGTTCGATACCCGGTCTCGAGGGCAGGTTCATGTGTTCTGCCAAGGGCACGACAGTTACTTCGGAGAATTACGGATTATACGTGGAGCTCGAAGACAAAGCGGATGTTTCCATGTACCCCATGTATTTCTCTATCTTTAAGCTCTATATTGAGAATACGCTCCTTCGCGAGATGGTAGTTTACCAAAGTGAGCATGACAGCCTGACGGGCATTTATAACAAAGGCAAATTCACCGATCTGTCGCAGACGGTATTTCCCAATTGCCGGAATATCACCGTGTTCAATATGGACGTTAATTACCTTAAGAGGACTAACGATACTCTGGGTCATGCGGCGGGCAATACTCTTCTTATCAAAGCCGCGGATTCGCTCAAGGCTGTGTCGGATGATGATATCTATGCTTTCCGTCTGGGCGGAGACGAGTTTATGCTCGTGGCCTGCGATACGGATGAGGAACAGGCTGAACAGATCAGACAAAGATGGCGTGAGAAGCTCGATGAGCTTAACCGCGAGGATCCGTCCGTCGAGTGCGTCATCGCGTGCGGCATGAAGACAGGCACCGCCCCGTATGATTTTGCCGGTCTCCTCGATGAAGCGGACCGTCTTATGTACGCTGATAAGCGTGCCATTAAGATCGCCAGGGGAGACGACCCGGACGCAAGATAGGAACAGGTTCAAGAAGGGATACAGATGTACGAGAGCTTTGAAGACAGACTGAAATTCAGGAAAAAGATACTCATCGTTGACGATGAGCTCATCAACCGTGAGATGCTTGCCAACATCATCGGGAATGACTACGAGGCGCTGACCGCAGAAGACGGGAATCAGGCTCTCGATGTCATGATCCGTTACCATGATACCTTATCACTGGTGCTCCTCGATCTTCTTATGCCTGTCATGGACGGCTACGAATTGCTGTCCGTAATGAAGAATGATGCCAACCTTTCCCGTATCCCCGTGATCGTGCTGACATCGGAGGTTTCCGCGGAGGTAAAGAGCCTTAATATGGGCGCCGCGGATTTTATACCTAAGCCGTTTGATGCTCCCGAGGTCATACTTGCAAGGATAAGGAAGACCATACAGCTGCACGAGAACATCAACATCCTTTCCGCGACCCAGTATGATGAACTCACGAGCCTTTTTAACAGGGAGTTCTTTATGGAGTATGCGGTAGTTATCGATCAGTATTATCCTGACGTGAAGATGGATGCCGTCGTGCTCGACATCAACAGATTCCATGCGATCAACGAGATGAACGGAAGGGCTTACGGCGACGAGATATTAAGAAGAGTGGGATCCGCCATAAAAGAATACGTGAGAGCCAACAGCGGCATCGGATGCAGATATAATGCGGATTCTTTCTATATCTATATCCCTCACAGCGACACTCCCGATATCCTGGACTTTATCACGGAACGCGTCCAGGAAAAGATGGATGATGCTCAAAACAGGCTCAGGATCGGTATTTATCCTGATGTCGACCGCAATATAGAGATCGCGAGAAGATTTGACCGGGCGCTTCTTGCCTGCACGAGCATCAGAGGCAATTTCTCCGAGAATACGGCCTATTATAACGAGAAGATGCATGAGGACGAGGCTTTTGCCGAGAGGCTCATGAGCGATATGGAGAAAGGTCTGTCGGACAACCAGTTCATCGTCTACTATCAACCGAAGTTCGCGATCCAGGACGGCGATCCCTACCTGACTTCAGCCGAAGCTCTTATCAGATGGAAGCATCCGGAACTCGGAATGGTGAGTCCCGGAAGGTTTATACCGGTATTCGAGAAGAACGGAATGATAAGAAAGCTCGACCGGTTCGTGTGGAAGGAAGCGGCTTCGCAGGTCAGGAAATGGGAGGATAAGTTCGGCATTACGATCCCCGTATCCGTAAATGTCTCACGTATAGACATGATGGACAGGGGGTTCGTAGGTCTGATAACCGATATCGTCAACAGCGCGGGGATCGGACCTGACGGTTATATGATCGAGGTTACGGAATCCGCATATACCGATGATTCGGATAAGCTTATCGAGGTGGTCAACCGTTTGCGGGCGCTGGGTTTCAGGATAGAGATGGACGACTTCGGGACCGGCTATTCTTCGCTTAATATGCTGTCTGCCCTTCCGGTTGACGTGCTGAAACTCGATATGAGATTCATCCGCAACATTCACACGAATCCCAAGGATCTTCGCATGGTGCAGCTTGTCATGGAGATCGCGGAATACCTTAACATGACTGTCGTCGCCGAGGGTGTCGAATACAAGGAACAGTATGAACTCCTGAAGGAAGCGGGCGTACAGGTCATCCAGGGTTACTACTTCAGCAAGCCTGTTCCGCCCGAGGAATTCGAAGTATTTATCAAGGAGAGGATAGAACATGATAACAACACAAGCTCTTAAAGAGTTGGGCTGCAATACGGAAGAGGGACTTTCAAGGTGTCTTAACAATGAAGCGTTCTATTTAAGGCTCGTCCCGGCTGCTCTGGAGGAGACAAGGTACAGATCATTGGATGAGAAGATCGGGGCAGGCGACCTTAAAGGCGCTTTTGAAGATGCGCATTCGCTCAAAGGTGTTCTTGCCAATCTGTCACTGACTCCGCTTTATGAAGTCGTAAGTCAGATAGCGGAGCTTTTAAGGGCGGAAACCGATACGGATTACAGACCGCTTCTTGATAAGATGTGGGATATTAAAGGAAAGTTTGACGAACTGATCTGACACATGGAGGGCGCACCACGTAAAAGAATAGCCGTACTTATCGGACAGCCGGAAGAGTATTCGCAGGAACGGTTCCTTAAGGGCTTTATCCGGCAGGCGTTTAAGGGAGATTATGATGTCCTTGTATTTGCTATGTACATCAAGTACCAGAATACGCCGGGCAGATCGCGCGGGGACTCGTCGATATTCGAACTGCCCGATTACGGCAGGTTTGATGCCGTCGTAGTATGCGCGGATACCATACAGACTCCGGGCGTCGCGGAGAAGATAGAAGAGGACCTTCACGATAATTACAAAGGCAGCGTGCTGTTTGTCGACAAGGAAAGCAGATACTTCCCTTCGATACATATCGAGAATTACACTCCCCAGAAGAAGGTGATCACTCACCTTATCGAGAAGCACGGCCTGAAGGACATCGCGTTCCTTACGGGCAAATCATGGCATCCCCATTCGATTATCCGTCTCAATGCCTATAAGGATGCTCTTAAGGAGCATGGCATACCCGTAAACGAGAGCCGGATATTCTACGGGGATTTCTGGTATACGAGCGGGCAGAGCCTGGCTGACAGCCTGATATCGGACGGAGGCCTTCCGCAGGCCGTTGCCTGTGCCAGTGACTGCATGGCCCTGGGGCTTGCCAAAGGTCTTACCGAGAAGGGCATCAGGGTACCGGAGGACATGGTCGTCGTAGGATTCGATTCCAACGACGAGGGTCACCATGCTCCTGTGCCTTTGACATCGGCGCCTCTGTCTTCAGAACTTCTCGGACGCAATGCCGCGCATTATGCCGACTGTCTGATCAAGGGCATTCCGTACGAGGCTATCGTTGAAGAACCGGAACTGTTCATCGGCGGAACCTGCGGATGCGGATGTGACAGCGCGAAGGCTTCTTACTACAAAAGGGATACATGGGACACGGAACTGTCATTGGGCACAACGTTCTCACCGTTTAATCATATGGATGATGACATGATCGCTCAGACCACGTTCACCGGGCTTATCAGCACGATCTTCGGCTCGGTTCACCTGATCCGGGGATTTGACAGTTTCAGCATCTGTCTCAACCCGGGGCTCGGAGGCGCTGAGGATGCATTTGAAGACAGGATGATGCAGGTAATAAGATGCGGACGCGAGACCGAGAATAATGACCGGATACTGACGGATGCGCTTTTCGGAAAAGAGATGATGCTTCCCGAACTGTATGAGGACAGGGACAAGCCCACGGTATTCTATCTGATGCCGTTATTCTTCAACGAGTCCGTGTTCGGGTTCGCTGCCGTGGGGTATGAGGACAAAGCCGCCGGCATATCGCAGGAATACCGCGCCTGGCTTAAGAGCGTGTGCAGGGGCATAGAGTGCTACAGACGTTCCGATGTGCTTATAGGGAGCAATAAGATCGCAAGGGAGGGTCTTACTACCGACAGCCTTACGGGCCTTCCCAATTACAGGGGATTCCTGAGCAATGCGGAAACCCTGCTTCATCTCATGAGAAACAACGGCGGTCATATCGGTGTCCTTACCGTGGATATAGATGACCTGTCGGGGATCAATGATACTTTCGGACGCAAAGAAGGAGACAAGGCGATAATAGCCGCCGCAAGCGCTCTCGAAGATGTTTTCTGTTCGAGAAACTGTCTGTGTTTCCGCGCCGGGAACGATGAGCTTGTCGCGTTAAGGATCACGAGAAGCCCCGATGAATTCGAGATGCTGAGATTAAAGGACAAACTTATGGAAAGGCTCCGTGAGACGACTTCCGATACCGTGTATGAGCTTTCTCTTTATTACGGCATCGGGAGCGGAAGCCCCGGGACTTCCGAGGAACTCGAAAAGCTTGTCAACATAGCCATAAGCCGCAAGAACATCAATAAGGCTGACGCGAGAAAGCTTTCCGCCGATGATTCCCTGACAGAACAGGAACAGAAGGATGCGAAGACCGTAAGTTCGATCCTTGATGACAACAGGATGAATTACTTCTTCCAGCCGATCGTCGATGCAAAGACGGGCAAGATATATGCATATGAAGCTCTTATGAGGTCGGATACGGTGCCTTATCTCGAGCCTCCCGTGATCCTGCGTTACGCCGAATTCTATGACCGCCTGTATGATGTGGAGAAGGCGACGTTCTCAAATGTCCTGAGGACTATGAGAAATAACGAGAATGCGCTGTCGGACGGGAAAAAGGTATTTATAAACTCCATACCGGGCTGTATGCTGAACGACGATGACCTGAAGATGGTCGAGGAGTATATGACCGGCCATCCCGGTTCTGTCGTTGTTGAGTTGACCGAGCATTCCGAGATGTCCGATGACGAGCTTGGCCGGATGAAGCAGATATACGAGCGCATGGGGATCAAGACTGCCGTAGATGATTACGGGACAGGATATTCCAATGTCAGCAATCTCCTGCGGTACCTTCCCGATTATGTTAAGATAGACAGGGCCCTGTTGTCGGGTATCGAAGTCAGTCCCCAGAAGCAGCATTTTGTCAGGGAGATAATAGAGTTCTCTCATGACAACGGGATCGTGGCTCTCGCCGAGGGCGTGGAGACCGAAGCGGAACTGAACACCGTGATCGCTCTCGGGGCTGACCTTATCCAGGGTTACTATACCGGAAGACCGGCTACGGACATGGTACAGACGATCGATCCCGATGTCGTAAAAAAGATCAGGGATCTGGCCGCGTCGGCATATAAGGATTATTGAGGGGTTGATATGAATCACGCGGACCCGCAGACAATAAAGAGGATCGATGAAGCAGCACTGAAAGAATTCATCGACCACGGATTCAAGAATGCATCTTTGCGTTCCATTGCCCGTGAAGCCGGAGTTACGACTGGCGCGTTCTACGGTTATTACAAGAGCAAGGAAGTCGTGTTCTCGGCGATAGTCGAACCGCATGCGAAGTTCCTGCGCGGGCTTTTCGACAAGGATTCGGGTGACAGCTATGAAGACTTCGGCAAGTCGAGGCTGGCAAAGCTGATCGTCTACACTTTTGATAATATCGACGGTGTGCGCCTGCTCGTGGCGGGAAGCGAAGGCACATCTTATGCGGAATTCTTTCATGAACTGACCGAGCTCATGGCGGACGGGCTTAGGCCCTTCTGCAGGGATCTGTCCGATGACTTTGTGCATTCTCTCGTCAGCGGGCTTTTTGCTTCGTATTGCGAACTTGTCATCCACGATGCGGGAAGGTGCCAGGCGGGAGCTGCGATGCATACTCTCTGGGAGTTTTACGAAGCCGGCTGGAACAGGATACTGAAACTTTAGGAGGTTAACATCATGTCAAACAGAACGGGCTCTGACGCATCAACGGGAAATATCAGCCTTGAAGATATCAGGGCAATGAGCAAAGCCTACAGAGGCAAGCGGGTCAACAGGATCGCGACCAATGCATCGACCCGGGCCGGGATCGCCGCAGCTGCGGCAGATTATGAGGCTGTCAACAGACTGCCGTTCACGTTCTCCGTGGATCTCAAGCAAGGGAAGATCACTGATCAGAAGAATTCCGGACGCTGCTGGATATTCGCGGCGATGAATACATTCCGTTACGAGATAATGAAGAAATACAATCTCGAGACATTCGAGCTTTCCCAGAGTTTTATATTCTTCTATGACAAGCTCGAGAAGGCTAATTATTTCCTTAACAACGTTCTGCGCACCAAGGACGAACCTGTCGACGGAAGGTTGTTCGCATTCTTATCGGCGGATCCGGTCTGTGACGGCGGCCAGTGGGATATGATAGCGAATATAGTGGATAAGTACGGTGTCGTTCCTTCGTATGTGTATCCGGACGGAAAGAACTCGGAGAATTCAACCTTGATCGACGCTTATCTGACTTCGCTGTTAAGGGAGGACGCAAAGAAGCTGCGCACGATGAAGAAGGCGTCTTCCAAGAAGAAGGAACAGACGGTAAAGGACATGATGACCGATGTTTACAGAGTCCTTGCGATCGCTCTGGGAGAGCCGCCTTCAAAGTTCGATCTTACTTTAACGGATAAGGATGATAAGGTGACCCGTGAATTCGGGATAACCCCGAAGGAATTCTATGATAAATATGTCGGAACAGATCTTGATTCGAGGATCAGCCTCATCAATGCGCCTTCTGAGGACAAGCCCCTGAACAGGACTTATACCGTAAGATTCCTGGGCAATGTCGAGGAGGGAAGGAAAGTTAAGTATCTCAATCTTGACATGGATGAGATAAAGCAGGCGGTCGTGACGCAGCTTAAGGACGGTCATCCCGTCTGGTTCGGGTCGGACTGCATGAAGTTCTCGCTCGGAAAAGAAGGAGTATTCGACCGTGAGGCCGCAGGATTCGAGAAACTCTTTGATATCAAATACGGGTTCACCAAAGGGGAACGGCTCACATGGTATGATTCGGCGATGAATCATGCGATGGTCATCCTCGGAGTTAATCTTGATAAGGACGGAAGACCGGACAGATGGAGGATCGAGAACTCATGGGGAAAGGATGCCGGTGATGACGGATACTATGTCGCTTCTGACGCGTGGTTTAACGAGTTCGTATATCAGGTTGTAGTCGATAAGAAATATCTTCCGGCAAAGACGCAGAAGCTTATTGACCTGAAGCCCATTGAACTTGAACCCTGGGATCCGATGGGGACGCTTGCGGACTGACCGCGGCAAGGATCCTGAAGATCATTCTTCTGATTCTTCGGATTTGATGTAGAGGGGACGTCTCTTTACTTCGATGAAGGTGCGTCCCATGTATTCACCCAGTATCCCGAGCGCCATCAGGATCATGCCTCCGATAAACAGTATGAAGCACAGCAGCGAAGGATATCCCGGGACCTCGTTATATATCCGCAGTATGATCGCCCGGATAAAGTAGTAGATAAGGTATACGAACCCGGCAAGGGCCGTGCCGAATCCCACATATGTGGCCAGACGCAGGGGGGCGGTCGTGAACGACACGATACCGTCGATCGCGTATTTGAAGAGCTTCCAGAAACTCCACTTCGTCTGCCCGGCAACTCTCTCCGTATTCACGAATTCGATCCACTTTGTGCGGAATCCCACCCAGGCGAATATTCCCTTGGAGAATCTCTGGCGCTCGGACAGTTCCAATATGGCATCGACAACCTGACGCTTCATCAGTCTGAAGTCCCGGGCGCCGTCCGCTATCTCAACATCTATCATACTGTTTATGATCTTATAGAACATCCTGGCGAAGAAACTCCTGATCCTGGGTTCGCCTTCGCGGGATACACGTCTTGACGCAACTATATCCGCCTCGTCATTCTCGATCGATCTTATCATGGACGGGATGAGCGACGGAGGATCCTGCATATCCGCATCCATTATCGCCACCATATCGCCCTTGGCCTTCTGAAGCCCGGCGAACATCGCAGCTTCCTTCCCGAAATTCCTCGAAAAGAATATGTACTTTACATCCGGGTCTTTATCGGCAAAGTCCTTGATCACAGAGGCTGTCTTGTCGGAACTTCCGTCGTTAACGAATATGAATTCAAAACCATAGGTGCTCTCCTCATTCCTGACATCGCACAGCGCGTTGTAAAGAAAGGGCAGGGATTCCTCTTCGTTGTAGCAGGGAACGATAAGACTTATGAGCATATTTTCCTCCGAAGATCGTCCGTGTTTATATGAAACACGGGACTGTTATATTATAATAACACACATGAGAACGGCGGACACACTTAAGACGGGACACAGGATCGGCAGCGGTTCGGTAAAGGTAACTTATAAGACCTTTATGACCGCTTCGCTTGTATATCTTATGATCCCCGTTATCATCTTTTTCCTGGGATATCTTAAGCTTTTTCCCGGTATCGCATTTACATTGCTTACGATCCTTGCCGCCGTCTGGACGATACGCGGCATGCACACCGGAAATGACGGCACGATCAAGGATGACGGGCGGTATTCCATAGAGATCTCATATCCGAGGCTTGCCGGAATGATACTGATGACGGTCGCCTTTATCTATCTCGGAGGGATCGGAGAGTTCGGCTGGGGAACGACCGATCACTTTATGCGTTACGCGATACTCAATGATCTTGTCGAATATGACTGGCCTGTCATCTATGATTTCTCCACCCAGAGCAATCCTGCGGTGGCATCCGCACTGGGCGAAGGTCAGGCTGCGTTCTCTTACTATTTTGTGTATTGGATGGTCCCGGCTGTCGCGGGCAAGATCGCCGGACTCACATTTGCCCGGGTGGTCCTGTTTATCTGGTCGGCTGCGGGTCTGTTTCTTGTGGCGACGGGCGCCATGATGCTTTACGGAAAGGCGTCAAGGTCCCTCTTTGCAGGGCTGATGCTTTTCGCGGGGTTTGATGTTTTCCCTTATGCGCTGAAGCTTGCCTCGGGACAGTGGGCCACGTGGGAGAAGTGGGCGGATGAGATCATTGTGTGCGGCAATTTCTACCAGATCATGAACGTCTTTAATCAATGCATACCGGGGTGGCTTATCACCGTAATGCTCCTTATGGGCATGAGCGGCAGGTCCGTGGGATTATTGGGGTCGTTAATGTTCTGCTATTCCCCTTGGGCCGCGATAGGGATCCTTCCCATGTGCATATGCAAGATCATAACTCCCTGCCCTTCAAGATGGTGGCGTAATCTGCTTACTCCCGGCAACCTCATCGCTCCGGTGGTATTCTTCGTCTGCTTTGCGCCTTTCTATACAGCGAATGCCTCCGCGACAGGGGAGGCGGGCTTTATATGGGAGTTCTATCCTTCGCCTCTGACGCTGATCAAGGATTACATTCTCTATGTCATCGTGGAATTCGGCATCTGGACGCTGATGATCCGCAGGAAGATCGGTAAGGATCCCATGTTTTGGACGGCATTTATCACGCTCCTGGTGATACCCGTGTATAAGATCACGACCGCCAATGATTTCCTGATGAGGGGGAGCATGGCGCCGCTGTTTATGATATCGCTCTATGCGGTTATGTTCGTCACCGATAATTTTGAGATATGCCGTCAAAAGGATAACAGGCAGATAAGACCGAGGCTGGTCGTGCTCGCGCTTGTAATAGCGGCTTACACATCCGTTAATTTCATGCTCCTCGCGGGATTGTCATCCGCGCAGATGCATATCCTGGGCGACTATGAGTACGACACATCCCGTGATGTCGGGTCGTTCGGCAACATAGTCAAAGAGGAACATCTGCCGGTCATAAAAACACAGTTCTATGTGTATGATTATGAGGATACGCTGTTCTTCAGATATCTCGCCAAATAGTATTGAGGGGCGCGTTTGTATTATAATATGCTATTGAGAATATTTGCGGGCGGATGAATATATGAAGGAAGTGCAGTCACTTGACAAACCGACACTGAAGAAGACCGGACAAGGTTCCGGCACTTTGATCAAAAGGAGCGCGCTCGCATTTATAGCTGCCGCGCTGTGTTTTATATGCATGCTCGCCGTCGGGCGCAAGTACCCTTTGGGAAGCCTGACGATAGTTATATCAGATCTTGAAGGACAGTATGCTCCGTATCTGTTCCTCTTAAGATCCAAGCTCATGGATCTTGACTTCGGAAGATTCCTGTCCGACTTCGGTTATTCATTCGGGCTCGGCGCGGGAAAGGACTTTGCCGGTACGTTCGGATATTATCTTGCAAGCCCTCTGAACCTTCTTGTACTGCTGTTCAAGCCTGAGCAGACCAATGAATTCATCACATTGCTGATGCTGCTTAAACTAAGCTTCTCATCAGCATTCATGTGCATGTTCATCGAGGAACGCGCGGAATTCAAAGGAACATACAGACCCGTGCTCTGGGGTATCCTGTACGCATTCTCGTCTTACACAATGCTGTTCCTGTTCCACATCATGTGGCTCGACGGGTATATGCTGCTGCCGTTGCTGCTGTTCATGATCGAGAGGTATCTTAAGAACGGAAAGCTCGGCGGCGTTACAGCCGTACTTCTCGTTTTGTTCCTGTCAAATTATTACATCGCTTATATGGCGGGCATCTACTCGTTTATCTATCTTCTGGCAAGGATGTACCTGACCGGGAGATTCGATAAGAGCAGCCGCCCCGGGATCGTTATCGGCAGATTTGTTCTGAGAGCTGTCATGGCAGGCCTTGCCCTTGGCGTAATGCTCATTCCCGTCGGTCTCGACACGATCCGCAACGGAGACCCCACGGCATCTGCTTCTTCCGAATCGTCATATGTCGGCTTTACGTTCGGAAAGTTCCTGGACAGGATATTTCTCGGGTACCCGGGGTATTTCAACGATGTTCTGATATCGAACATGCCTCTTATCTTCGTCAGCCTGATCGTAACACTGCTCTGTATTGTCTACTTTGTGAGCAAGGCTTTTGCAGGCAAAGAGAAGAAGCTTTATGCCGCAGCCTTCATCCTTATCTACGCTGTCCTGTGCGTAGATTTCCTCGATGTGGCATGGCAGGTGTTTGACAGTCCCAACTGGTTCTGGCACAGAGAGGCATTCGTCTTCATCCCGCTGTTCCTTACCGTATCTTATAAAGTCTATGAGAATCTTTCTCTCGTGAGTAAATCCGATATCCTGAAGAGCGCCGGGATACTTGCGGTTTTGCTGCTCGCTGCTCAGTGCCTCGGCCAGATGGCAACCGAGGAAAAGGTATTCCTGTACAATGCCGTTATCATTGCCGTATATGCTCTGTTCCTGATCGGCCTTAAGAAAGACGACTGGTCCGGGCAGTTACAGAACGTCGGGCGCATACTCGGGTTCTTCCTGCCTGTCATCATAGTATATGAGACGGTCTTCCTCTCCTCGGTGCTGTCTTCGGGAACGTCCACGCTCTCCCTTAATGCAGGGGGGATCGAACCCTACAAGAGCGCCATCACTTCTTTTGAGACCTATGCGCGGAAAGCTGATGAGATAAGCCTCGAAGGATCGGGCTTCCGAAGCGATTATGAGAGCATGTACATGGAAGAGGCGACACCCGTAAGCGGAACCGAGCAGTATGCGGGTTACAGAGGCATAACTCTGTTCAATTCCGATTCCAATAAGATGTTTACGAGATTCCTTAAGCAGCTCGGATATACCGTTAATTACAATTATTTCTGGATCGATCACTCCTACAGCGCGCCCGACACGGATGCGTTCTTCTCGATCGGCTCGATCTATTCGTCGGCGGATGATTACAAAGGCGCGGATCTTATCGGATCTGACGATAATATCAGTTTCATGAGGACAAGATCCGTGCTTCCTCTCGCGTTCACTGCCCTGCGCACAGCGCGTGACTTTGATTTCTATTCGCTCGAGACCGATGCGGGTGACAAGGATTATTTTGCTCTTCAGGATGACTGGTACAGATCATTGTTCCCGGGATTTACCGAAGACTTTTATATCCCTGCCGATGACGGCGCGGTAACGGAGGAACTCATCAACGCAAGCGTCATCGACATGAACGAATACCGGACGAGCGGAGTTGCCCCGGCAGGCAATCTGCAGACCGATGAAGATGAATCGGATGCCTTTGACGCCGATGTCATCGGTCTTGAGGATGATAAGCTGTATACAGATGCCCTGACGGCTGTCTACAGGACGAACTCAAAGCTGCCGATCATCCTCAATTACGACGTGGAAATCGAGCGTGATGACGAGCTTTACATGAATATCAGCGTGCCCCGCTGCAACGGAGGATGTGAAGTATATCTCAACGGCAGGATCATAGCTTCTTTATCGGACAATTCATTCTTTTCGACAGTACTGAGGCTCGGGGCATATGAACCGGGCGACACGGTCAGGGTAACGATCATGTCTGGTCACGATGTATGGGAATATCTTTCCGTTAACTTTGCTTATTTTGATCTCGGGACGTTTGAGAGTCAGTTCGGCACGATCGACACGGATGCCGTGACCGTAACGGAGACGGATGACGGATATGTCGCCTTTACGGCGGATGTTAAAGCGGGAGAGATGATACTGACTTCGATCCCCTATGAGGACGGCTGGTCTGTCACGGTAGACGGAGTTCCTTCTTCCGTGATCCCTTATCAGGATGCTCTGATCAGCATCGATGCCGAACCCGGAACTCATGAAGTGGTACTTAAGTTTACCCCGCCCGGAGTGAAGGCCGGAGCGGCAGTATCGGCATTCGGCATTGCGGGATTGATCGCGGCGGCGATTATTGATAATAAGAAGAAAAACTGGAATAATGTTTCCGTTAAAAATGAAAAAGCAGCAACAAACAATGAAGGAGAGAATTGATATGAGCTCAGCTGACATTTACAAGATCTGGAGTACCGACCCCTATTTTGATGAGGATACAAGGAAGGAACTGGCTTCCATAGCAGATGATCCGACCAAGATCGAGGACAGATTCTATAAGGAACTCGAATTCGGAACAGGCGGCCTTCGCGGCATAATCGGCGCAGGAACGAACCGCATTAACATCTACACGGTCGCCAAGGCATCCGCAGGACTTGCAAACTATATCGTCGATTCGGGTGAAGAAGCGGTAAGAAGAGGTGTCGTCATAAGTCATGACTCAAGACATTTTTCTCCCGAATTTGCTCAGGTCGCGGCCGAGACATTCGCCCACTACGGCATCAAGGTCTACCTTACCGATGAACTGCGTCCCGTGCCGATGTGTTCTTTCGCGGTCCGTTACTTCAACGCATTCGCAGGCGTTATGATCACGGCGTCTCACAATCCCCCGAAGTACAACGGCTACAAGGTCTACGGCGAAGACGGCGGTCAGGTCACGGAAGAAGCCGCAGCGGCTATCCTTGCCAATATGTCTGAGTTCGCAGATGTAAGAAAGGTTGAAAGGGCCGATTTTAACGAGGCTCTGTCGAGCGGGCTGATCCAAAGATTCGGTCCCGAGGTCGACATCGCTTATGTCGATATGTTAAAGAAACTCGTCATCGATGAGGAGTCCATCAAGGCCCAGTCCGATATGTCGATCGTCTATACTCCTCTCCACGGATCGGGAAACAAGCCCGTAAGACGCATCCTTAAGGCTATCGGAATGAATAATATCCATGTAGTTCCCGAGCAAGAGCTTCCCGACGGCTCATTCCCGACGGTAAAGACACCTAATCCGGAAGACCCCGCGGCTTTGTCCATGGGCATCGAGCTTGCCAGGAAGGTCGGCGCTGAACTCGTATTCGGAACCGACCCTGATTCTGACAGACTCGGTATCGCTATCCGTCTTGCCGACGGCAGCTATAAGGCTCTTACGGGCAATCAGGTCGGATTGATGCTGCTCGATTACATCCTCGATTCAAAGAAGAGACTCGGAACTCTTGAGCAGAATTCTTTCGCATGTACGACCATAGTTTCCACAAAGCTTTGCAGGGCTGTCTGCGATGCATACGGAGTTGAGCTTCAGGAAACGCTTACCGGATTTAAGTATATCGGCGAGAGGATCAAGATCGACGACGAATTCGGAGACAAGCACTTCCAGTTCGGATTCGAAGAGAGCTACGGATATCTTTCCGGAACTTCGGTAAGGGATAAGGATGCCGTTGTTGCGGCTATGCTCGTCTGCGGAATGGCAGCCCAGAGCAAGAATCAGGGCGAGACCCTCTTTGACAGGCTGCAGAAGATCTATAAGAAGTACGGCTACGGCTTCGAGCAGGCTGTATCCTTCACGAGAGAGGGCAAGGAAGGCCTCGATAAGATCAGGAACGGAATGGCTTCAATGAGAGCGGAGCTTGAGGCCTGCAAGTCGGCGGAGGATGCGGCAAAGCTTATCGGCGGACCTGTCCCCGTTGCAGTAAGGGATTACCAGAAGGGCGTAAGATACGACTTCTCAGGCGGCGAAGTTAAGACAACTGAGCTTACTCTTCCCAAGTCCAATGTTCTTCTCTATGAACTCGGCGGCGACAAGGGCCTCGACTGGGCCTGCGCAAGACCTTCGGGAACGGAGCCTAAGCTCAAGATCTACTTCGGTGTATATGATTCCGATGAGAAGACCGCATCTGACAGGCTTGATTCTATCAAGGCTCAGATGAGCGAATTCGTGGAGAATAAGCTCGGATAATGATCGCCTTTAATCTTCAGCCGATCGCGGTAAGAGGACTTACCGGCATAGGAAACTACACCGCTGAAGTCGCGCGGAGGCTGATGTATAAAGATACGGAACTTCATGCTTTTGATTTTCTCGGACGTAACGGCGTCCGGGAGATATTGGAAGAGAATCTCAAGACAGACTTAAGCGGGAACGATCTGCATATCGTCAGATCGCTTCCGCTCTCTGTTTATATCAGGATGGGCGGCGCGGGGAAGATCATTCCTTACGATAAGCTCACGAAGTCCAAGGCGGACCTCACGGTGTTCTTCAATTACCTTACCCCGGGAGGTCTTAAGGGGAAGAATATGATCACCGTCTATGACCTCGTGTCAGAGCGCTTCCCCGAGACCATGGATGCCCGCAACCGCCGTCTTCTCAGAGGACATCTTCAGGATTCGGCTTCCCGCGCTTCTTCGGTACTGACTATCTCTGAGTTCTCGAAAAGGGAGATCATGGACGTGCTGAAAGTGCCTGAAGAAAACATCTTCGTAGGTTACTGCGGCGTCGATACCGGATTTTACACACCGGGCGCGGGTTTTGAGACTGAAATAGGAAAGAAGCATGACCTCGGTCGCTATATCTTATATGTCGGCACGCTCGAGCCCCGTAAAAACATCATTACTCTGGTAGAGGCGTTCGGAAAGATAAGCGCCGGATTCCCGGATGTTAAGCTCGTACTCGCAGGAGGCCTGGGCTGGCAGCCCGATGCGACTTTGGCCGCCATTGAGAACAGCCCCTGCAGGGACAGGATAGTGAGGACCGGCTACATCAGCAACGAGGAGAAGAGAGATCTTCTCCGCAACGCGCTCTTCTTTGTGTTTCCGAGCATTTACGAGGGCTTCGGCATGCCCGTCACTGAAGCGATGGCATGCGGAACAGACTGTATCATCTCGAGAAGCTCGAGCCTCGTCGAGATCGGCAATGAACTGCTGCCGCTGATCGAACCTCAGGATGCGGATATGTGGGCTCAGGCGATGGAAGGGAAGCTTCAGGAAGTCGAGAGCGACGAACGTAAAGCCGCGTTAAGAGCACATGCATCCAAGTACACTTGGGAAGCTGCGGCAGATGCGTGCAGG
Organism: Clostridiales bacterium; assembly: GCA_017527865.1. Lineage (GTDB taxonomy): Bacteria > Bacillota > Clostridia > Saccharofermentanales > Saccharofermentanaceae > Saccharofermentans. The sequence goes on along the minus strand of JAFXPN010000011.1, from coordinate 44,753 downwards.
GCGGCAATCAGCCACGCACTTTCTTAATCAATCAGACTCAGTGAATAATCAGCTATGTTATAAGCGTTGTCGAAGCAGCGGTATTCTTCCTGCGCGGCGCGTATCTTCTTAAGGCCTTCGGCGCCGTTCGCCAGAAGCCCCTGTATAAGAGGGAGAACGTCATCTTTTGATGCGCTTACGAGACCGAGATTATGAGTCTGCGCGAGCGTGTAATTACCGCGCTCCTGCTCGAGAAAAGGTCCTGTCATGATGACCGGTATTCCCATGATAACGGCTTCCGTCAAAGTGTTCGGGCTGCCGCGTGCGATGAGAAGGTCATTGCGGAGCATCTCATATTCCATGTTATCTATGAAACCTAAGATTCGGACGCGGTCTTTATACCTCTCGCCGAGACTTCGCTTAAGACGTGCGCACATCTTCTCATTACGTCCGCATATGATCGTGATAACCGTATCAGGGCTTTGAAGGATCTTCTCGGCGTAGTCTCTGATTCCGGGACTGCCTTCGCCGCCGCCCGTGATGAGGACGCGAAGAGGGTTGCCGGGCTTATAATCTTCACGGACGGATTCCCTTGCAGCCTTAACGAAACGGCTTCTTACGGGGAACCCCAGTATCTTTAACTTATCCGCAGGCATATTGTGCTTAAGGTTACACTCATAAGCTTCGGCAGTGGGGCATATCGTCCTGTATGCATCGGGATTGCACCATGTGCTGTGGATGCTTACGAGGTCTGCCTGAACGACAACGACGGGGATATTAAGACCTGCCGACTTAAGTATGTCGGTGACTAGCGTGTTGAAGAACGAGTGAACCGTGATAATGAGGTCAGGCTTAAATGAATTAACGCATTCGAGGAAACGGATGCGGCACGTATGTCCCGTGATGGTGAAACGGGGCTGATGAGCATCCGTGATCTTCCACAAGATGTTGTAAAACCACGGCGCATGACGCGTGACGGAACCGTAAGTTGCAGATGAATGGTAGGCGAGCCTGCCGCTCATGTCAAAGCCGTCGATGACCTTCACCACGACATCAGGCATCTTAAGAAACTGCTCCTCGATAGAGTCCGCGATAGACTTGTGTCCGGACCCCGTGGTCACGGATGTGATTATAAGTACTCTTTTAGTCATTATTCCCCCACGCCCGTTAATAAGGCATAAAATTAACATATCAGTCTGCCCCCGATTGTCAACAATTTGGCTTTGTTTTAAACTCACTTGTACGGAGGTGTCGGGGTGAAAGTTCTTATAGCGACAGACTGTTATACATTCCAGACAGGCGGCATTACCAACGTCGTCCTGTCACTCGAGAAAGGCCTTCGCGACAGGGGTCACGAGGTCAAGGTCCTTGCCCTGTCGAACACGGGTAAGTCTTACAGGGACGGCGACAGTTATTATGTCGGCTCGCTTCCTTTCCCGGACTATCCCGAGCACCGCTTCTCACTTAATCTGAAGGACCCGCTCGTAAGCGAACTCATCGCGTGGAACCCTGACATCATTCATCTTCACACGGAATTTACTATCTGCCGCATGGCGAAATACATCGCGCGCAAGACCGGCACTCCGATAGTCATGACGACACACACGGACTTCGAGTACTTTAATTTCGGGCGCTTCCGTAACACCGCGTTCGTCACGTGGCTCGGCAAGTCATGGGGAAAAGGTGTCTACAAGGAAGCCGTGAAAGTTATAGTTCCCGCGCAGAAGGCGGCAGGCTTCGCGCATCTTCTGCCTCATCAGGATAAGGTCGTCGTGATTCCTAACGGCATCATGACGGAGCGTTACAGGAAGCCTGTCAGCGATGACGAGAAGAAAGCTCTTATGGAGGCCGCAGGCTTCACGGACAACGGTCACACGCTCGTTATGGTCACGAGATTAAGCAAAGAGAAGAATGTCATCGAGATCCTCGAATATATGCCGCCGCTTATCAAGGCCGTGCCCGATGTTCAGCTTCTTATCGTAGGCGACGGACCTGACAGGAAGCGCCTTGAGAAGTTCGTCTTGGAGAACGGCATTAAGGAGCATGTGCATTTCGAGGGGCGTATAGATCCCGATGAGGTGTATAAGTACTATAATCTTGGTAACGTGTTCGTGTCCGCATCGCTGTTCGAACTGCACAGCATGTCATATCTCGAGGCGATGTCGGTGGGACTGCCTCTCGTGTGCCGGGAGGACATGAGTCTTCGAGGTGTTCTCGATGACGGCGTGAACGGATACATATATGAGACTGAACAGGAGTTCGTGGAGAAGACTTCCAAGCTCCTCGAAGACGCGGAGCTTCGCGGGAAGATGAGCCGCGCGGCTTGGGCGAAGGCTGACGCGACGGATGTCAGTCACTTTATAGATAACACACTCGCACTTTACGATTCGGTGTGCGGGCATTAAGGGAGCATAACTTATGAGTACTATCGAGACGCGCAGAAAAGCCCGCGGCAATGTCATAAACTTAAGCAGAAACAACAGCCTTATGGCGGTGATCGCATGCCTCGTCACGACGGGCTGCTCGTTCTATGCCATCGCGGGCGGCATGGTGCTTTATGTTCAGGACGACCTTCCTGCGATGATGATCTTCCAGTGGTATACGACTATCTCCAATTCCATCACGTGTCTTTCCGCGTGCATGATTATTCCTTTCGCGGTGGAAGGGTACAGGAAGAAGCACTTCTCGCTCCCGAGGTGGGTGACGGTGCTCTATTACGCCGGCATGGTGAGTACGACGCTTACGATGTTTGTGACGCTGTGTTTTATCAGTTGGAACAACCCCGTGCTCGCGTTCGGAGGATACAACAGCTATCTTCACATCATCTGCCCGATCATGGTAATCATCTGTTTCTTCATGATAGAGTCCGGATATATGTATACGGTGCGCGATGCGGCATTTACCGTTATCCCGACCGTGCTGTATGTAATGCTCTATATCATCGAGGTCGTTGTTATAGGCGAGGAACACGGCGGCTGGGAGGATCTGTACGGCATGCTTGATTATGTACCGGTTCCCGTCGCGGTCATTTCCGTTCCGCTTATCGCATTCGGAGTATCAAATCTGGTAAGAGTTATCAACAATTCCCTGGTTAAGAAACGCCGCCGTAAGCTTCTGGACAGCCTTCTGCCTCAGGGAGTAAAGCCTGCGGAGATCAAGATAGAGATGTTTGGTCTTGGCAGATATATGGGCAAGCATTCCGATCTCGAATATGTCGAGCTTCACATGGATCTCATTTCCATGATCTCAGAGCAGTACGGAATTAAGGCCGAGGACCTCGCACGCCCTTATGTCAAAGGCTTCTTCGACAGCTTCAATGAGAAGAACAACGTATAGTGACTATATTAAGATCCAGCGAGTTCAAGTAATTAACTGATGCATCATGACGCTTCATCTGCGCGGTCGGATCATAGGGCCTGCAGTTGTCGCGCATTCTCATAACAAGTTCGTCATCCTTATAAATCAGGCGCATCTCCAGCATCTTATTTCCGTCGAAGCCGTGCTCCGCGATGATGCTGCCTAATTCTTCCGCACACGCTGACATTACAGCGGCCTTCTCAGGCGAAGCGCCTTTGGCGGTGCAGAATTCCGTTACCTTATCACATGCGTTCTTTACTTCAGAACCGCCGGTGACGGTGAGGTTAAGCACGTCGTCTTCGGACACCCCCCAGTTCTTCGGCAGGAACAGCAGGTTGCCGGTGCGAAGGTACGCATATGCACACAAGGATAGCAGTGTCAGTACCTCGCCCACACCGAAAGATATCCACACGGCGTCCTCCTCGAAATGCCCTGCGAGCGCGATTGCCGCGGCTGCGGTGAAGACGAATGTGTGAAGGAAGCTGAACACAAGAGAGCAGCCCATTCTTCTGATGCCCTGAAGGTAATTCGTGAATACGCTGTTGATGCCGTAGATGATAAGGCTTACCGAGAAGATTCTTAATCCGCGTGTGGCGAGCTCCACCATGACCTCGCCGTCTTCGCTGCCGAAGACGGATGCCAGAGGCTGCGCGAAGATGAAGATGACGGCAGCAAGTCCCGTTCCGATTATGACGGCTGTCTTGACGGCAATGATGATAAGTTCACGTGCGGACTTCCTGTCCTGTTCACCGAGTATCATTCCGGCGATCATGGAAGTGGTTATCGCGACTCCGATAAGTACGCATGAAGTGAAATTAAATACGGTGTTCAATACGCCGAATGCGGCGACCGCGTTGATCGACAGTGCCGTGCCTGCCATGATTAGGTTATGCACGAGGGTGCGAAGAGCGGTCGATGCCGCACCGACTGCCGACGGGGCGCCGGTGAAGAGAATATCGCGTAGATCTCTCATCCGCATATCACGGAACGAGAAGCGGAATATGATGTTCTTCTTCAGAAAGTGAAGCCCCATGATTACGAGAGCGACTATATAGCTTATGGCCGTAGCGAGTCCCATGCCGAGCATGCCGCCTTTGAAAACGAATATGTCGAGAAGGTCGCCTATGACATCAAGCACGGTCATGACGGCGACGGCGACGATGATCCTCGTCGAACCGCCGTCGAGACGTATAAGCGAATTGAATTCGAATAAGAATATGCCGGCAGGACCTGCGAGAGCGAGTCCGAGAAGATAATCGGAGGCGAGGGGGAGAAGAGCTGCCGAGTCGCCCGAAGCGCCCAGAAGTACGGCAATGTCATTTCTGAATATAACGGCCGTTATTGTCAGGTTGACCGAGATGATGACCGTTCCCGTCATGCACACGGAGAAGGCTCTGCGGGCCCCGGGAATGTCGTTCGCGCCTATCCTCTGGGCGCAGATGACCTGGACACCGGTCGACAGGATGCTGCTTACTGCCGTGAAGATGCTGATAATGGGCGCTGTCAGGGTATAAGCCGCCATGCAGTCGGGGCCTAAGTATCTTCCGATGATGATACCGTCGATCACGACACCGAGCAGGACCGCCACGGCTGCCAGTATTATGCCGGCGACGGAATTACGGAAAGTATGCCTGATTATGCTGTCGCTTCTTGACAAATGCCCCTCTCCTTTATTTAAAATAAACGAATCGTGTTATTATAGCACTGTGCTATAATTAGTTGACAATAAAAACGGAGAGGCATTAAAACGATGAAAAAAGCTTTAATTACAGGTATCACAGGTCAGGACGGTTCTTATCTTGCAGAATTCCTGCTCACCAAGGGCTATGAAGTCCACGGACTTATCAGGAGAGCTTCCGTTGTTACGACCGAGAGGATCCAGCATCTTATCGATGCAGGTTCCGTCATTCTTCATGAGGGCGACCTCTCCGACTCATCGAGCATCTTAAGAGCCGTTAAGGACATCGAGCCAGATGAGATCTATAATCTTGCAGCCCAGTCGCACGTCGGCGTGAGCTTCGAAGCTGCCGAGTACACAGGTGAGGTCGACGCGATCGGCGTTCTGCGTATCCTTGAGGCGGTTCACATCATGGGACTTGAGAAGAAGACGAGGATATATCAGGCTTCCACCTCCGAGCTTTACGGAAAGGTAGAGGAGTGCCCCCAGAACGAGAACACGCCGTTCCACCCCTTCTCACCTTATGCCGTTGCAAAGCAGTATGGCTTCTGGATGATGAAGGAGTACAGGGAGGCTTACGGAATGTTCTGCGCGAACGGCATCCTGTTTAACCACGAGTCCGAGAGAAGAGGCGAGACATTCGTTACCAGAAAGATCACGAGAGCAGCCGGCCGCATCGCATGCGGACTTCAGGACCATCTCGAATTGGGGAATCTCGATTCGCTCCGTGACTGGGGTTATGCGAAGGACTATGTCGAGTGCATGTGGCTTATCCTCCAACAGGACGAACCTGATGATTATGTTATCGCGACGGGTGTCCAGCATACGGTTAGGGAGTTCACGACACTTGCGTTCGCGAACGACGGCATCGAGCTCGAGTGGAAGGGCGAAGGCCTCGAGGAGAAGGGTTACGACAAGAAGACGGGCAAGATGCTCGTGTGCGTCAATCCCCAGTGGTTCAGACCGACTGATGTTGTCAATCTCTGGGGCGATCCCACGAAGGCCAAGACGAAGCTCGGCTGGAATCCCCAGTCCACTTCATACGAGGATCTTGTCAGGATCATGGCAGAACATGACCTTAAGTTAGCAAAGAGGGAAGCCGGACAGATCTGATGAAAGCACTGATATTCGGAATCGGCGGTTTTGTAGGCCGGTATCTTACACATGAACTTAAAGAGCACGGATACGAAGTCGCCGGAAGCGATGTAATGCTCCAGTGTCCGATCGAGGACATTGAGTATTACCGCGGAGATCTGCTCGATCCCGAATTCATCAACCGGCTGATCGAGACGATCAAGCCTGATGCGATCATCAATCTTGCAGCCATATCATCTGTAGGCGCGTCGTGGAGCATTCCCCAGACAACTATACAGGTGAACGTTGTCGGCGCACTTAATATACTCGAGGCGGCGGGGAAATTCGCCAGATCCGCGAAGGTTATGTTCATAGGGTCAAGCGAAGAGTATTGCGTAAAGAGCGGCAAGATAAGCGAATCCGATCCTCTTGCAGGAAACAATCCCTACGGAATATCCAAGATGGCTTTGGAACAGTTCGTGGAATGCTACCGTGCAAGATACGGGATGAAGATCTATTATGTGCGCCCGTTTAATCATACGGGAATAGGGCAGAGGGATTCGTTTGTGCTTCCGAGTTTCTGCAAACAGGCGGCCGATATCGTCAGAGGCGGACAGCCCGGACAGATCCATGTCGGCAATCTTTCCGCCAAGAGGGATTTCTCGGACGCCAGGGATATCGTCCGTGCTTACAGGATGATACTCGAGAGCGACGATGACAGGACCATCTATAATGTCGGAAGCGGTGAGGCATACGGGCTTGACGAGATGCTCGATTACATAGTCTCGCTGTGTACCGTTGAGGTTAAAGTGGTAGTCGATCAGGACCGTTTCAGGCCTGTGGATACACCTGTCGTTCTCTGCGACAATTCACTTATCCGGGAGAAACTCGGCTGGCAGCCGCAGTATTCCATTTTCGAGACATTGAAGGAAATGTACGAGCATTATCTTAAGAATGAGCAGGCTTAAGGAGATATATGAGTACAGGCTGATGATAACCAGCCTGGTAAAGCGGGATCTTCGCGGTAAATATAAAGGTTCGGTCCTGGGATTTATGTGGAACTTCGTAAATCCTCTGCTCCAGCTTCTCGTTTACAACATGGTCTTCTCGATAATCATGAAGGCGGGGATCGATAAGTTCTATCTTTACCTGTTTGTCGGACTTATACCGTGGCTGTTCTTCTCAGCTTCGCTGACCGGGGGCTCGACCTGCATCATAGCTCAGAAAGACCTTATCAAGAAGATAAGATTCCCGCGGGAGATCATCCCCATATCCTATGTGACATCCCAGTTTGTCAACATGCTCCTGTCTTTTATCGTGGTCATCGCAGTATCCGTTGTATCGGGAGTGAGACTTACGATAGGGGGGATATTGTGCCTGCCGCTCATCATGATCGTCGAATATATCATGGCGCTCGGCATCGCTTTTATAAGCTCGGCCCTCACGGTATATCTGAGGGACCTGGAACATATCCTCGCGATACTCGCGATGGCGTGGATGTACGCATCCCCCATCTGTTATCCGGAGTCGATGGTGCCGGAGAAGTACCTGGCTTTGTACAGGCTCAATCCCGTGACCCCGATCATCAATGCCTACAGGGCTGTCCTCTATGAGGGAAGGACGCCTGACCTTACAACGCTTCTTGCGGCAACGGGGATAGGACTTGCGATGCTTGTTGTCGGCATGCTCATATTTGCCAAGCTTCAGAGAAGATTCGCGGAGGAACTTTGATGGAAGACAATGTTGCGATCAAAGTAAGCAATCTTACCAAGAAGTTCAAGGTCTACTTTGACAAAGGACACAGTCTTAAGGAACTTCTGCTGTTCCGCGGCCGCAGCAGGCATGAAGTCAGGACCGTCCTGAATGATGTCTCGTTTGACATTAAGAAGGGTGAGGCCGTAGGTCTCATCGGACACAACGGCTGCGGAAAGAGCACACTCCTTAAGCTTATCTCCGGCATACTTTACCCTGACAGCGGATCCGTTGAGATCGAGGGGCGTGTATCGAGCCTGCTCGAATTGGGCGCAGGCTTTCACCCCGACCTTTCCGGGCGTGAGAATATCTACATAAACGCATCCATCTTCGGTCTTACGAAGGAAGAGATCGAGGCAAGGCTTCAGAGCATAATCGATTTCTCGGAACTTGCGGAATTCATCGACAACCCGGTCCGCACTTATTCATCGGGAATGTATATGAGACTCGCGTTCTCGGTGGCGATCAACGTCGATGCGGAGGTCCTTCTGATCGATGAGATCCTTGCGGTCGGAGATGCGAATTTCCAGGCTAAGTGTTTTGCAAGACTGCAGGAGATAAAGGAACAGGGAACTACGATAGTCATCGTATCCCATTCGCTGTCCCAGATCGAGAATATCTGCGACAGGTCCATCTGGATAAATGAAGGCAGGATAGAGGCGGACGGCACTCCGCTCGAGGTCCACAGCGTCTATCTTGATTACATGAACGAACAAAGGCAGAAGAACGGCGGCAAGGCTCTCGACATGCCGCCCGAATACATCGCATATCTTCAGGAGAGAAGATACAAGGAGAACCTCAAGCTGTCCATGATCCCCGAGCAGCAGGCGGCGGTCGAAGCCAACGGCGGACAGTACCGCTGGGGATCGGGCGAAGTTAAGATAACATCCATCACGGCCTCAGGCCCCGACGGAGTCGGCAAGCGCATGTTCGAGGTGGGTTCCGATGTTTACTTCAAGGTGCATTATCATGTGGAAAAGCCCATTAAGGATGCGGTGTTCGGCATAGGTTTCTTCCGCAACAGCGGCGAGAATCTTTATGGCACGAACACCAGGATCGACGGGCACAAGAACTTTGATATCGACGAGGACGGCGAATTCACGATAATCATGCGCAGGATCCCGCTGATGCCGGATCAGTATACCGTGAGCTTTTCCATAGAGTACGGCGACGGTGTGCCGGTAGATTACTGGAAGGACGCGCTGAAGATCGATACCTACAGGCAGACTCCGGATGTCGGAGGCTTCTTCATGGAGCACGACTGGGAATATGATGCCTATGAAAAGGACGGCAGGGAAGATGGATCAGGAAGTTAACAACGGAATCGATGTAACAAAGATAATGGAGCAGATACGGCAGGAGATAAAAGAGAGCGGCCGCGATAAGATACCGCTGTCTTTTGCCGATGAATCGTCCGGCGCCTCGGCGTCAGGACTGGATGAAGCGGTAAGATACCTCGCCTATAACTACGAGGTCACGGCTTACCGCATGCTCGAAGGAAATAAGATCAAGAGATTCTTCAAGAAGTGCATACGCAAGGCAGGTTCCTTCTTCGTTCTTCCGATAGTCGCCCAGCAGAATAAGCTCAACTACAATTTCTACATGGTCTGCGAGGCCGTGAAGAACCAGAAAGGCGAGATAGAGGATCTTCAGAAGACATTGACGGAACTCGAACAGAAGGTCGGCGCATTGGAGAAGAAGGCATGACGGCACGTGAGATGTTCGCTGCAATTCCTTCTGCCGAAGGCCGGGTAGAACTTCCGGTCAGGTTCGAGGATGTATCCGTTCTCATGGGGCTTTCCATGGAGGATGAAGTGTCGCGCACCATTGCTTTGATAGAAGAGAATAAGAAAGTGGTCCCGCAGTACACTTCCGTCGCGAAGAAACTCGGCGGCTTCTTCTACGGTTTCTACTACAACCCCTGTGTCTATGCGCAGAACGATATCAACGATAAGATCCTCACCGTGCTGAAGGAGTTCCGGGAGCAGGAGAAAGTGAAGCAGGATCTTTTTGAGCGGATCAACGCGCTTCAGGACAGATTGGATGAGCTTGAACAATGAGGATATTCCAGGTTCTTACAACTTTGTCGAGGGGAGACGCGGTAAGCAACGATACCCTTGCGATACAGAAGCTTCTTAAGGATAACGGCATCAGGTCCGTTGTATATGCGGAGCATCTGGATCCCAAGTTCATAAGCAAGACGATCAAGCCGTATCATGTCCTGCCGAAGATAAGGAAGGGCGACCTTATGCTCTATCACCTGTCGACCGGCACCGTGCTCAATGAGAAGATCAGGGATCTGCCCTGTAAGAAGATCGTTATCTATCACAACATGACGCCGCCCGATTTCTTTGTACCTTATTCGGGACAGGCGGCGAAGCTGTGCGCCCAGGGCATAGAAGAAGCCAGGTCACTGAAGGATACTTTCGACGCGGGGATAAACGATTCCGCCTTTAACATGGAACAGCTCAAGTCCTACGGGTACTCGTGCCCCATGAAGGTGTGTCCCATATTGGTCCCGTTCGAAGATTATGCAAAGGCTCCGGACAGGGAACTTCTGGAGCAGATGGGCGGCGAAGCGGCCATCAATGACCATGAGATAAAGAACATCCTTTTTGTCGGAAGGATCGCGCCCAATAAAAAGCCCGAGGATATCATGACCATGCTCTACGCATACCGTCAGATGTATAAGGAACCTGTCCGGCTGATCCTTGCCGGCTCGACTCAGGGCATGGAAAAATACACAGCGCGTCTGAGGCTCTATGCAAAGAAGCTGGGACTTGATGACATCGTATTTACGGGACATATCACGTTCCCGCAGATCCTTGCATATTACCGTTCGGCGGATGCATTCGTGCAGCTGTCGGAGCATGAAGGCTTCTGTGTGCCCCTGATCGAGGCGATGTATTTTAAGATCCCGGTGATAGCATTCGACTCATGCGCCATGCCCGAGACTCTGGGAGGAACGGGCATCCTTCTTCACTCCAAGGATCCCGCGCTGATGGGACAGGCGCTGCATGAGGTCCTCTTTAATAAGGAACTGCGTTCAAAGATCATAGAAGAACAGGATGAGAGACTTAAGTATTTTTCTTATGAGAATGTCTCGAAGATATTCATGGATGGATTTAATGAGTTCCGGGAGGCATTGAAGTGAAAGTCTGCTTTGTAGTTCAAAGATACGGGCTCGAGGTCAACGGAGGCGCAGAGGCTTATACCCGCGAGGTCGCGGAACATCTGGCGAAGCTGCCCGGGTATGAGGTATCGTGCCTTACCACATGCGCCGTGGATTACACCACATGGAAGAATGAATATGAACCCGGAGTATCCGATCTTAACGGCGTAAAAGTTGAGCGCATCGCGAACACCCGTGAGCGCGATCCCGCTTCATTTAATAAGCTTTCCGAGAAGGTGCTTGGCGCCGCGGCTTCGCGCACACCCCTTTCCCGCGAAAAGGAGGAGGACTGGATGGAGAAACAGGGCCCCTGCTGCCCGGATCTCCCGAAGCGTCTGGAACAGATCCGCGGCGAATACGATGTCTTCATATTCGTCTGTTATCTTTATTACACGACTTACTTCGGTCTTCCCGTTGTATCGGACAAAGCAATTTTTATCCCTACGGCTCATGAGGAGACGCCCATCCATCTCGGGATATTCGAGAAGATGTTTACTTTGCCGGCGGCCTTTTATTACAATACCGTGGAGGAGAAGGAACTGACCAACAAGCTTTTCGCGGATTCTCTTAACAAGCCCGATAACGGCGGCAAGGGAGGAGTCGGCGTGGAGCTGCCTTCCGGGATCGACGGGGAAGCGTTTAAGCAGAAATATAAGCTTGATGATTTCATGCTCTATGTCGGGCGCATCGATGAGAATAAGTGCTGCCCGGAGCTGTTCAGGTATTTTACCGAGTACAAGAAGAGACATCCGAATTCCGGACTGAAGCTCGTGCTGATGGGCAAGCCTGTGATAGAGATCCCGAAGCGCGATGATATAGTGTCGCTCGGATTTGTATCGGAGGAAGACAAGTTTTCCGGTCTTGCGGCCTGTAAGTTCCTCGTGCTTCCGTCCAAATTCGAGAGTCTGTCGATCGTGGTCCTCGAGGCGATGAAGATGAACAGGCCCGTGCTGGTGTCTGCCGACTGTCCCGTCCTCAAAGGCCATGCATTGAGATCAAATGCGGGACTGTATTATTCCGGGTTCCTGGAATTCGAAGGCTGTGTCGACTATCTTCTCGTCCATCCCGAAGAGGCTGATAAGATGGGTGCAAACGGTGTCGTCTATGTCGATAACGACTATTCATGGGATAAGATATGCGAGGGATATGACAGGCTTATCCGTGAGGTGATCAGTAAGGAGAGCTGATGACTTTTCTGAGCGTCCTGTTTTATCTTGTTGTCGAACCGCTGAAGCTCCTCCTGGAATCCATCTGTTTTTACGCATACCTTAAGACGGACAACATAGGCCTTTCTATCTTCTGCATGAGCCTTGCCGTCAACCTCCTTCTGCTGCCGCTGTACTTCCGCGCGGACAAACTCGAGAAAGAGCAGCATGAGAAAAAGGAGATGATGGCGCCTTGTGTCCAAAAGATCAAAGCGGCGTTTAAAGGCGACGAACGGGTGATGATGCTTCAGGCATATTACCGCGAGAAGCATTACAGGTCTTCGGATGTCTTCAAGGAATCGCTGTCACTGTTTCTCCAGATCCCTTTCTTCATAGCGGCATACAGTTTCCTGTCGAATCTAACGATCCTTCACGGTCATTCACTGGGGCCTGTAGCTGATCTGGGCATTCCGGACGGCTTGTTGGATATAGGAGGGATCTGCATCAATCTCCTGCCGGTACTCATGACATTGATCAATATCTTCTCGGGGCTTGTGTATTCCCCAAAAGGCGATGTCAAGAATAAGATCAAGCTCATAGCGATCGCGCTGGTATTCCTTGTCCTGCTGTATGATTCTCCTTCCGGACTGGTGTTCTACTGGACCCTCAACAACATCTTCTCTTTGCTGAAGAACATAGCCGTTCAGCTTATCGGAAAGCTTAAGCGAGGAACTTCCCGCGCAGAGCCGGAAAAGAAGGCGCGCGGCAAGTCGGATATGTCCGTTGTCATCGTCTCATGCGCCGCCCTCACAGTCCTTACGGGGCTTTTTATCCCCTCGGACATACTGGTCCAGAATCCGTCTGAGCTTATCAACACATATATATCGAATCCCTATAATCCGGCCGCGTATCTCATTCCGAGCCTGGCGGCCGCAGCGGGAGCGTTCCTTATATGGATCCCTCTGTTCGTATATCTGTTAAGTGACACGGCAGGAAAATATATGACTTTGCTGTTTCCGGGCCTTGCCGTGACCGGAGCCGTAAACTACATCTTTTTCAACAAGAACTTCGGACTGATATCAAATAAGCTGATCTATGAGATGCCGCTCATATATCTGCGCAATGAGACGGTCATAAATACGGCTGTCAATATCCTGATCCTGGCGGCCGCCGTGCTGCTGACGATAAGATTCAAAAAGCAGATGAAGCTGTTCATCGTCATACTGATCGTGGCAACAGGATTCTTCAGCGTAAAGAATGTATCGACTGTCCTTTCCGATCCGACAGTCCGTATCGCCGTGCAGATCCCGGACGGATCCGACATATCGGTAACACTGTCAACGGGCGGCAAAAATGTTGTCGTCATCATGATGGACAGGATGATAGGTGCATATATACCGTATATCTTTAACGAGAGCCCGGAAGTTGCTTCGCAGTTTGACGGGTTTACGTATTATCCCAATACAATCTCATTCGGCGGCAGGACCAAGTTCGGCGCTCCTTCCGTATTCGGCGGCTATGATTACACTCCCGCGAGGATAAATGCAAGATCCGATGAACTTCTGGTCGATAAGCATAATGAATCGCTCCGTGTGCTGCCGTCGGTATTTGCACAGAACGGATGGAATGTATTTGTCGGGGATCCGTCGCTTGCGAACTACTCATGGTATTCGGATGTAAGTATCTATGACGGAATGGAAGGGGTCAATGCTTTTCGCATGTCGGGAGCTTTCAATGACAGGAGCGGACTTCTCGCAAATGCCGGTGAAGAGACCGAATTAAGGCTTAACAGAAATCTGTTCTGTTACGGGATCATGAAGGCGTCCCCGTATCTTTTTCAGAGGCGGCTCTATGCCGAAGGGTCGTACAACTGCATGAACCTGTTCTTTGAAGGTTATGTCGACAGCAGTTATGTCGGAGTAGCCGAAGCGCACCGCGACATCGGCATCTATGAGGACTATATATCCGAATACCTTGTTCTGGATGCGCTCCCGGAAATAGTCGATATCACGGACAGCGCGGAGGATAATTTCTTTATGTTCTCCAATGAGACCACTCACGAGATATGCCTGCTGTCCGAACCCGAATACATGCCTCAGATCTATGTCGATAATACAGAGTACGACCGTGATCATCAGGACCGTTTCACGGTAAACGGCGTTACGATGAACATGAATGAGGATTACCGTTGCTATATGCATTACGAATGCAGCATGGCGGCCTGCATGGCGCTCGGCAGATGGTTCGATGATCTGCGCGCCTGCGGTGTTTATGATAATACCAGGATAATAATCGTGGCCGATCACGGAAACCGCTTAGGCCAGTTCGAGGATCTTCTCGTACCCGGGATCGACATAGATGCGGAGCTGTTTAACCCCGTCCTGTTGGTGAAGGACTTCGGCAGTTCCGGATTTACCGTAAACCGGGATTTCATGACAAATGCGGATACTCCCGCGCTCGCGCTCATGGGACTGGTGTCCGATCCCGTGAATCCATATACCGGTAATCCGATAACGTTAAATGACGGATCGGAACAGCTGATATATGTATCCGATAACTTTGATATCGTTGACAAGGATGAGACGCAGTTTATCGATCCCGAAGAACGCTGGGTAACCGTCTCGGATGATATCTATGACAGCGGGAACTGGCATCTTTATGAAGATGCATGATCATCCGACTGTGTTTCTGTGTGTCGGAATCTGCTTGTTAAACCCTAGTTGACACATATGCATTAAAGCTCAGAACCGCCGTTATTATTGGGTTTGTGTCGTCGAGTGTCCCATTAATCTGCCCAAAAAACGGGAAAGATCTGTTGTTGTAACTGCCAAGATCCGGTGCTATCGTAGATTCATGGAACAGGGAATAATATCAAAGGAATTCTACATAGGCAGATACATCTATCTTAAATCAGAACTGGAAAAGCTTCCTCCGGTCTCATTCAATCATATGGGAGGAGAGCTTGTTATCGCGATCGTTTCTGTTGATCCCGCCACGGGCAAGAAGCGCAGGACCAGAATATCGGAAGCAAATCCTCAATGGTCACTTTATTACGATATAGCCGTATTAAGAACTCGATTGACTGATCAGTTGAAGGCGCTTAAGAATAATTGGAAATCGGATTATACGGGTTCGCTGGAAACTGTTTCTTCAGATTATTATATCGTGCCCAATCGTGATAATCGGTTTAATTCATCGATGTGGAAAGCAGGCCGCAACAATGAGAATACCTATGAGATCAGGAATCCCGTGAAGCATAATTCGATCATTATGAGATCGATTTTCGAGTCTGATGTTGCGGAGCTTCTGGAAGGTATTGGCATTGAATATAAATACGAGTCAGGGGTTGTGATCAGACCGGATCTGACGCTTTATCCGGATTTCTCACTTCATTTTCCCGAATACAACAGATGCAGTTTTTTGGAAGCCTTAGGCGGTCTTGATAATTTTAAGTATTGCAAGAACAACGCGTGGAAGATACAGCAGTATTTTAATGCCGGACTCTATCCCAACAGAGATATAGCTTTTATATCCGGAGACGAAAGCTATAGACCTGACCACCTTACAATGAAGCGGATCATAGGAGTTATGGCTGACGCGATGGCAAGACAATATGTGGTAAAGAAAGGTTCAAGTGACACAAACCCCTACTTCGCCCCGTTTGATGTCGCTATCTGAGTCAATATACGGCTGATTTTGACACAAGCACCTACTTTAAGCGAGGTAAAGTAGCAAGTCGTGTCACTTGTGCTCGCAAAGCGGGAGGATAAAATCATAAACTGCCTTTGCGAATCCGTCGTCTTCACAGCGTGGGGCTATATAATCGGCGAACTGCTCGATGGATGAGTCCTTCATGGCTATAGAATGATCGGCTGCGCGAAGTAAAGACAGATCATTCTCGGAATCGCCGAGGGCAAAGACCATGCCCTCCGGTATGTGAAGATGCGAGGCGATCTTTTTTAATGCAATGCCTTTGGATGTCCCTTTCATCATTACATCGAGAAATCCCTTGGCGGAACTTACGATCTCAAGTTCCGGGTATCCTTTAAGCCTGCTGACAATGTCCGGTGAAGGTTCTATCAGCAGGTATTTATTGAATGAATGGTCCGAATCTTTAAGGATTCTGACTTTGATCGGATCAGGTACCTCTGAATTGTAGTCGTCGATGAATCCTCGCCTGGAGCTTGCGGGGAAAAAGTAGATGCCGTCCGAACTGTACGCCGTTGCGTTGACGCCGCATGAAAAGAACAGTTCCGTAAGTTCATCTGACAGATCGCGGGGCAGATCCGTCGATTCGATATCGCGGAAACTGACAGGATCGGAGATAGCGGCGCCGTTGCTGGTTATGAGGGGGACTTCGATATGAAGGTCAGCGGCATAGGCCCCCGTAAGGTAGAAGGTCCGGCCTGTCGCGAGTGTGACGCAGCCTCCCGCATCCTGAACCGCTTTGACCGCGCGCTTGTTTTCTGCCGACACGGGTTCCCCGGGCAGGAGCAGAGTATAGTCCATATCGGTCGCAACGAGAAAACGGTATTCCTTCATGATGTGATATTATATTATCCAAGAAAGATAATAACAATTCGGAGGGACGGTATATATGCAGAAGGCGGCGGTCATTATGGCGGGAGGCGGCGGAACGAGGTTCTGGCCGGTATCGAGGATGAGTTCACCTAAGCAGCTTGTGAGGCTGACGGGCGACGATGTCATGATCAATGAGACTATCAAGCATTACGATCATGTGATCGGCAGGGAAAACACATTCATAGTGACCAACGAGAAGCAGGCCGAGCTGATGGACAAGGTGCTTTTCGACGAAGTTGCAAGAGACCATATCCTGATCGAACCCGTGCAGAGGAATACTGCCCCGTGCATCATATATGCCGCG
The DNA here is from genome assembly GCA_017527865.1 of Clostridiales bacterium. Taxonomy (GTDB): domain Bacteria; phylum Bacillota; class Clostridia; order Saccharofermentanales; family Saccharofermentanaceae; genus Saccharofermentans. Next base: position 27,711 of record JAFXPN010000011.1, on the reverse strand, counting down.
ATGACGCTGAAGAAGCTTTACGGCGATGCAGTCATGGCTGTGCTCCCCGCGGATCACCATATCGGAAACGTCAAGGAATATGAGCGCATCTTAAGCCTTGCGATGAAGACTGCCGAGGACACGGGCAGGATCGTCACGGTCGGCATCAAGCCGACGTTTCCTTCCACGGGCTACGGATATATTAAGTTCGAGGATAAAGGCGAAGAGGTATGTGTCCTTCAAAAGTTCGTTGAGAAGCCCGATCTTGCGACAGCGACCGGTTATGTGAACAGCGGCGAATATCTCTGGAATTCCGGCATGTTCATCTGGAAAGTGTCGGTCATCCTGGATTATTTTAAGGAGCTTCTTCCCGATATGTATTCTTCAATGGAGAAGATATTCGATGACTTAAGAACGGACAACGAGAAGTCCGCGATCGCCGGCACTTATCCCGGACTTCAGAAGATCTCAGTCGATTACGGCATCATGGAGAAGGCCGAAGGCGTGTTCGTGATACCTGCGGACTTCGGATGGAACGATGTGGGTTCGTGGGACAGCCTTGACAATGTATTCGACAGGGATGCGGACGGCAATATCGCTTCTGCGCCCGCGGGAAATTACAGATTTGAAGGCTGTAAGGATACCGTGATCTTTGATACCGCCGAGGATAAGTTTATTGCAGCGGTCGGTCTCAATAATACGGTAATAGTCCAGACCAAAGACGCGTTCCTGGTACTCAATAAGGACAAAGCCCAGGACGTAAAGAAGATCGTCGATGCCCTGACGGAACAGGGAAGGGGAGATCTTCTTTGAGGATAGCTCTCGACCTTACATCGACTCCCAAGGCGAAGACGGGCATCGGCCGTTATATGCTTGGCCTTATCAAGGGTCTTCAGCAGGTCGATGATGAGAACGAGTATTATCTTTTCGCGCAGGACGATGACCTTGACGGGTTCGGGGTGTATAAGGACAACTTCCATATGGTGCCTGCGGACTCCAAGGTCCTGAGAAAGCAGTGGATAAGGATCATATGGGAACAGACAGTGTTCCCGTGGAGGCTCCGCAAAGTCAAGGCGGATGTGCTTCTTTGCCCCAATTACTCCATGCCGTATCCCGTGAGGCTTGTGTACCGCAGGATGGCCGTGGTCAATGCTTTTCATGATATGGCTTATTTCTCGTTCCCGGAGCTCTACATAGGCTGGAAGAGGGAGATATTCAAGTGGTATATCAAACGTTCTGCAAGGTCCACGGACAAGATAATAACGATCTCCGAGAATTCAAAACTCGATATACCGAAGTTCTGCAATCCCCGCAATAAAGACATCAGTGTTACCTATATGGGCGTTAAAGAGGAGTTTTACGACGGTGTGCCCGCGGATGATGACGTGCTTGCCAAGTACCGCATATCAGGGGATTACATCTATTATGTGGGCACGCTCGAACCGCGCAAGAATGTTTTGGGGCTGATAAAGGCTTACGGACTTCTCCCGGATGACATGAGAGAAAAGTACCGTCTTGTCATTACAGGCAAGAAAGGCTGGTTTTACGAGGAGCTGTTCGATACGGTCAATGCCGACGATAAGCTTAAGGACAACGTGATATTTACCGGCTTTGTTGACGATGAGGACATGATACCTCTGCTCAAGCGCGCAAATGCCTTTGCCTATGTCTCTCTTTACGAGGGGTTCGGGATACCGGTGGCCGAGGCAATGGCCGCGGGCGTTCCCGTTGTTACATCGGACTGCTCATCCATGAAGGAGATCGCCGAGGGTTACGGTTTCCTCGCGGATCCGGGATCGCCTCAAAGCATAGCGGATAAGCTTTCCGAAGCGCTGCGCTTAAGCGAAGCCGCGCGCGAAGGATCGGAGGAAGCTCTCGGGAGACTCAACCTGGCCCGCGAACACGCGAGGCTCTATTCGTGGGATAAATGCGCCGGCGGAACGGTCAGCGCTTTCGGTGAAGCCTGCGGTAGACGAGACGCCTTACGGGCTCGGGCATAACGCAGACTATGTAATGGGGCACGGCCCCCGTGAGGTATATCTTCCGTGAAGTCCATCCGGTGTCGAGCAGGTGTCTGTGGAAGTCCAGCATTATCCTGCCGTATCTTTTCCCGCCTCTTCTTAAGAACATTCCTTCATCCGTTCTCATGAGCAGGAGCGGCTCTTCTATGTTGGCGGCGCGCGCTCCGTTTTGCAGCATCCTTATCCAAAGATCATAATCCTCGAACAGTGGATAATCTGACGTATAGCCTCCCGCGGCGGTCACGGCTTCCTTGCGGTACATCACCGAAGGGTGATTGAAGGGATTTCTTTTGCGCGAAAAGCTGATGATGTCCTCCTGAGTAACCGGAAGATCACGGCGTCCCGTAATGTTCGAGGTATCTCCTTCGAATTCAAGTACGGCAGAACTTACGATGTCGAGGCCGCTCTGAATCTTCGCATATTCCTTCCCCATCCTTGAAGGCAGTGCCACGTCATCGCTGTCCATTCTGGCGACAATGTCGTAGCGGGTAGATTTAAGTCCTTCGTTAAGAGCCGCGCCGAGCCCCATGTTCTCGGAAAGCCTCACTGTCCTTACCTTCGGATATGAATTGACCGTTTCTTCGAGCGCGGGCGGGACCGGTCCGTCAATGACAAGGACAAAGTCGTCCGGCGGGAATTCCTGTGCAAAGACACTGTCGATGCTTTGCCTTAAGTTGACTGCGCTCTCGCCCGCATAAACGGACATAAGCACCGAATACGGGTATCCGCCTGTCACCCCTGCATCTCCTCCGGACGCAGAAGAGACGAGTCGGTCGATATTACGCTCTCCCGGTTCTCCTCAAAGCTCTGGTTGTAAAGGTGAGGCGTGAATATGGCTCTTACCGTGAGGAATATTATCTTGATATCCTGAAGGATGGAATAATTCTTGATGTAAAGAAGGTCGTAGCGAAGCTTGTCGGCAGCCGTTGTGTCATAGTTGCCCGATATCTGCGCAAGTCCCGTTATGCCTGCCTTGACCGCGAATCTCTGTGCGTATCCGGGGATCTTCTTCTCGAAGTTAGCGACGAATTCGGGACGCTCGGATCTCGGACCGACAACGCTCATCTCTCCCTTGAGAACATTGAGAAACTGCGGGACCTCATCTATCTTGGATCTTCTCAGGAATCTTCCAATGCGTGTGACGCGGGGATCGTTCTTTCCTGATATGACCGCTCCCGTATATGTCTCGGCGTCGACTCTCATGGTACGCAGTTTGTAGATGTAGTATGACTTGTTGTTGATCGTAAGTCTCTCCTGCTTATAGAATACGGGTCCTCCGTCCTCTATCTTGATCAGCAGGGCGCAGATGAGAAGGATGGGCGATGAGAGGATCAGGGCAGCCATCGATATGATGATGTCGAGTATCCTCTTGAACAGCCTCTGCTCGAACGTGAGACCCATGCGGTCGATCGTCATGACCATGAGGTCGTTGAGATAGATTATCCTCGATTTGTACAGGCTTATCTCGTAGAACTGCGGAACGACATAAACGACGGTATCGTACTTTGCGCAGGCGAGGATGATGTCGGATTTTACGTCCTCAGGAACATCGGGGCAAAGAAAGATCTCGACATTACTCCTTATGACAGCGCGCACCGCTCGTTTGTCCGAATACCTGACGAGTCTCGAGAAATCGAGGTCCACGCTCTTCAGGGAGGGCGATATCTTATTCTTGACCTCGTTCATCGTGGCGGCGTTCGAACCGATGATGACAAGGCTTCCGGTCTCGAATACCCTGCGGCTTATGGCCATGCAGATCATCTGCCACATGAATATGTAGATTATGAGTACTGCGAAGCTCAATACGATAACGCTTCGCGGGAACGCTCTCTGTTCCGTAAGGTCCTTGGCGGAAAGGGTAATGAGTGTCTGGATAAAGCTGAACTTAAGCGAATCGGCGACGACCTCGACATTCTTCTTGCGGAAGAAACGGGCCATCTGAAGGAAGTCTGCGAGAACAAAAGCTGAGACTGAGATGACCGGCATGAGAGCGAGGTATGCATCGTAGTTGTTCACGCCGGACTCGACATTCTCCATCGAAGAACCGAATATTACGAAGAAACTGGTGATATAAGCGAAGTTAACCATAAGCACAAGACCGCACAGGAATACGATCTTGAGAAGATGGGTGAATGTGACCTTGTTCTTGCTCATGTTACCTCAGGCTGCTCCTCGGTGTCTCGTGTCATACGATGACATTCTTTCTCAATATAGAATTATAGCATTATAGGCTAAACTTACAAATTTAATGCGTTTCGGGTCATATTTATTTATAAATACCGCCTTGAAACTTAAGGTGCGGTTAAGTATATTTAAGTGTGTGTTATTTTGATCTTGGAACGAGGCGAATTTGATGGTGAACGGTTCCGAATTTAGCGGAAGATCCGATTATTATATGTATATGAACAACGGCAGGCCCTATACGCATGCGGGAAATGCTCCCGTAAGGGTCGGAGCGGGTTCAAAGAAGAAGTCTTCCGCAAGGAGTTCCTCAAGAAAGCCCTCATCAGAGAATAAGAAGAGGAAAAAGACTTCTGCAGGAACGAAGGCCCTCATCTTCATTGTCATCCTTGCCGCCATAGGCGCTGCGGGGTTCTTCATGTTCAAAACGGGTTTCTTCGATCCCCGGTATGAGATAACCCTTGCGGACGGTACTGTCGATAAGGTTACGGCTACAGAATTAAGAGAGAGACTGTCGGCAGACGCATTCCCCGACGGCATTATCATCAACGGGGTAAGCGTCAGCGGAATGACAAAGCAGCAGGCTCTCGATGTGCTTCGTCCCAATGAGCCCGCAGAACCGACTCTCGATATCGACATCGAGCTTGACGGTGTTCTCTATGATCTTGACCTGACTCCTCTGACACTTACGTCCACACTGAACAGCGTAGTGGATGAGGCTTATGCATATCTGAGGCTGAGCGGCAATGAGCCGGATACTGCCCTTGTTAATCTTTACAACCAGAGAATGGCTTTGGCGGCTAACCCCGTTACGTTTACGTCTGCATACACCCTCTCAACGGAAGGCGTAGGTCAGATCGTGAGCGATACCCTTGCAGGTTCCACCTCGGTCGCGCAGGATGCGGTCATCACCGGCTTTGATCCCTCGACCGGGACTTTCAGTTATACGGGATCTGTCAGGGGCTATGAGATCGATGTCCAGAAGGCGGTCAATGATGTGACCGGCATGCTCGAGAGCGGAACATACCAGGGAGTTGTTACTGTCGAGGCTACTATAACAGAGCCTTACCTTACAACGGAGATGATCGAGAATGAATTCGGTCTTATCGCATCATCGACATCCACCACGTCATCGAACAGCAGCAGGAATCACAATATCTCCATCACATGCCAGAAGATCAACGGTCTTGTTCTGCAGGCAGGAGATTCTTTCTCGTTCAACGGTTTTGTAGGCGAGAGGAGTGCCGCAACGGGATATGAGGTTGCAGGCGTTATCGAGAACGGTCAGTCTGCACAGGCTTACGGCGGAGGCATCTGCCAGGTCAGCTCGATGATATATCAGTCAGTCATCAAATCCGATCTTCAGGTCGATGAGAGATGGCCTCACATGTGGCCTTCCACATATGCAGAGGCCGGCACGGACGCCGCTGTTGACTGGGGCAATCAGGACTTTGTATTTACGAACAATTCCGGATATCCCATAGCTTTGTCTGCATACTGGAATCCCGATAACAGCAAGATCACCGTATCTATTTACGGCCATCAGTTACCGGACGGTCAATATATCGTATTTGACGGCGAGACATTGTCGACACAGCCCGCAGGTGTCCAGTATATTGCGAACGGGACACTCCCTGTCGGTGAGACGCATACCGTCAGAGCGGCTCATGACGGCGTAACTGCAGCCGGATATCAGATCTGGATGGATGCGAACGGCAATGAGATCAGGAGAGTCGAACTTCCCAATTCCAGGTATTCAACGATATCCGCGCAGATCGAGGTCGGAACTCTTAATCCCGACGGATCACAGGCAGTGCTCGATACGGCTACCGGAGCTTTGTCCGGTGTCGTTGAAGGAGATCCCGTACCGACGGATGCGGACGGCAATCCCATACCTGTTGATCCGAACGTTGATCCGAACGTCGATCCGAATGTCGATCCGAACGTCGATCCGAACGTTGATCCCAATACCGAGACACAGCCTACAGAGCAGCCTGCGGATCAGCCGGCGGAGCAGCCTGCAGATCAGCCTGCAGCCTGACAGTCTCCGGTTCCGTTTCCCGATGGTCAGTCCGGACGTTTATTCTGAACTTCTCATATCCGATACCCTGGTACCGGATATATTTATCGTCCGCTACCTTCCTGCCTTGAGCAAGGATGCCGTTGCTCTCTATCTTTGGACGAGGATGACGTACAAAGGCGGGAGCTTCACGTTAAAAGAAGCTTTTGACTTCGGTCTTATACCGGAAGAGGATATCAAGACGGCTCTTGCCGAGCTCGTTTCCGCCGGAGTCCTTATCAGAGGTGACAAGGATGTGTTCGAGCCTGTTGACCTTAAGAAGACTGAGGTCATCGAATTCCTTAACATAAGGACCGATCTTGACGGCGAACCCGTTATGAGAAGCGACGAGAAGAGTAGGAATCTTCTTGCAAAATCAGTCAACAAGACTTTTTATCAGGGCCGCATGCCCAATCAGTTCTATAAGCTCATAGATAAATGTCTCTATGAGTATAAGTTCGAATCGCAGGTTGTATATGCGCTTTTCGAGGAGGGGAAAGAACTCCGCGTGCAGTATATCGTGCCGAAGATGTATGATCTTGCAGCGACGTGGTATGAGAAGGGCTACACTTCGACAGAGGCGCTTAAGGACTATTATGAATTAAGAGGGCGCCGGGATGAGGTTACCAAACTCGTGGGAAGGATGTTGCACAAGCACCTGAACGAGATTGATTACGAACGCATAAACAAGTGGACCGGGATGTACGGCGCAGACGCGGCAATAGTCGAATATGCCATCAGGGTCAACGACTGGAGAAATTCGATAAGACCTGTTGACATCGAGCAGACCTTGAAGGAGTGGTTTGATGCGGGGGCTATGAAAATTGATAAAGCCGCCGTTTTTGAAGCGGAGCGTCACAAGGAGAATAAGGCCAAAGCTTCAAGGAATAAGGGCCGCACGAATGTAAGAAAGAGCGGTAAGGAGGCGGGTATAACCGTTGACAAGAGCGGAGAGGATAAGGATCCGCCTAAGCCTCAGTCCGCGGACGCCCACGCCGTTCATGACTCCATTCTCGATATGTTCGCGGAGGATGACGATGAAGACGATAATTGAAGCGAATGAGGAGCGGTTTTCCCGTATAAGGACGGCGAAGAAGCTCGCGGCAGAGCAGAACAGGGAAAGCACATATAAAAGATTCCCGGAGCTGCGCAAGATCGATGCCGATATCATGAACGTTAGGACTTCGCGGATGATCTGTTCCATCGAGCATGACAGGGAGCCGCTGCCCGCTCTCGATAAGATGGAAGCGGATCTTTATAAGAAGAGGGAGCAGTTCCTTGCAGACAACGGCATAGCTTCTGACTTCGATAAGGAGCCTGTATTCTGCGCCAAGTGCGGTGATACGGGTTTTGTAAAGGCCAAAGACGGGCGCCGTGTTGTATGTACGGCGTGCATGAAGGACGCTCTTGAGGAAGTTTACGAACAATCCGGCATGGGCGACTTCAGATCATATACGCTCAAGAACTTTGACATAGGGTACTTTAAAGATGACGGCCGGCGGGCGGCTATGTTCGGCAATATCCGCAGGCTCATCGAAGGGAAGACGGACAGAAAGCTCATGCTGCTTACGGGCGGAACCCAGACGGGCAAGACTTATCTTGCCGTGGTTGCCTGCAAATATGCGGCGATCGAGGGGATGAGCTCTTATTATGTCAAGGCTGACCGCCTGTCACGCATCCCCCAGAGCGATCTTGATGTTATCAAGAACTATGATCTTGTGGTCATAGATGATTTCCAGGCTGAAGTTACCGCGGACAAGTGGAACGCAGCGGCGCTTCACACACTGCTCGAAGCAAGGCTTGCTTCAGGGAGAGCGACAGTCATAGTCTCCATGTCTCCGCTTGAAGTCCTCGTGGCGGATTCCGACGAGAGGATAGCGGGCAAGATCCGCGGGGCGGGTATAATCTGACCCATGAATGTTCGCTGCGGCACGGATCTCGTATATATTCCGAGGATCGCGGAAAGCATCGGCAGGAGCCCTGATGCTTTCCTGAAGAAATGCTATACCGAAGCAGAGCGCGGCTATGCGCTCTCATTTAATTCAGACAGCCGGAGAAATGAAGTTCTCGCGGGCAGATTCGCGGCCAAGGAAGCCGTTTCCAAGGCTTTGGGGACAGGGATACTTACAGGCGGCATCTCCCTTCTTGACATGGAGATCCTGCCGGGAGCCAACGGCGTCCCGGAGGTCACATTACACGGGAAAGCAAAAGAGGCTGCGGACAGGCTCGGTGTCGTTTCCGCATCCGTTTCCATAACTCACGAAAAGGATTATGCGCAGGCCTTCTGCGTTCTTTTGTGCGATGAAGAAGACTGATCCCAAAGACCGCCGGGCGCAAAAGAAGGTCTCAGGCAAAGGCGAGGAGACCGGCAAAGGCATAAGGCACGTCGAGGATGCCGCGTCTTTTCTTAACGAGGCGGCCGATCTGTCAGGCGATTACGGGCAGACAGAAGATATGCTCGGCATGTGGGGCCTGGGAAAGAGACAGGCGACGGTGGCAACGGGTGGAAAGCATATCCTGCTGCGCCTCATCGCAGCTGTACTTGTTACAGGCCTCATCATCGCATCGGTATTCTATATCCTGCCGAGGGTTCTGCCCGGATTGTTTAAAGGATCGAATATCGAGCTTTTCGTAGAGAGGGAAGTGAATCTTATCTATGATGATTCGTACCGCGTAGTAAACAAGTCGGTGACCAGTGTAATGGACAGTCCGGATGCCGCGGCAAGGCAGATAACGCAGGTACTTTACAACGAGCCTCTGAAGGTGCTGAGAGAGGATTCGGACGGGTTTACCAAAATAAGAACGGCAGACGGCATCGAAGGATATGTAAGGAGCTCGGATCTTATCTCAGACAGGTCATCCGTGGAGCCCGACCTGCATGAATACATGCTCATTATCTCCGATACGGGAAAGAATGTCATGACGCATGCGAGCCGGGGAACGCTCATCACGCAGGTCATGATGAACACGGTCCTCTATGCGGATGTTAAGAGGGACGGAGTGTATCAGGTGTCCCTTCCCGGAGGAGGAACGGGATGGATAGGATCCTCGGGTGTCATCGAGATAGCTCCGAGAGGTTCGATCGAGGAGGTATCATCGAGATATTTCGTAAGTTCCGCCCTGTCCTTTGTTAATTCGACATACCGTTTAAACGGCATCACGAGAATGGGCATCTCCATGAACGGTCTTATCTATGTCTGTTCCTGCGTGAACGGCATTACGATGCCCAGGACCATAGAAGGACAGTTGGAGGCCGGGGTGCCGGTTCCTCTCGAATATGATGCGGTCACGGGTGAACTGCTCATAGAGTCCATCCAGCCGGGCGACATAGTCTTCCTGTCATCCGATATCCCGGGCGAACAGTATGAACCTGCCCTGTGCACCGATACCGGGACGCTCCTCATGCGCTCTCAGGCGAGGACTACGATCAGGCTGCGCGAGTTTACTTCAGACAGCGATATAGCCTCCCGGATCGTTTATGTAAGAAGGGTATTTTTGTAGTTGCAAAGCGTTTTGGTGTGTGGTATCATCTTGCTTGCGTTTTATGAAGAAAAGATAGGAGGTGTTTCCGAGTGGCTAAGTGCGAAGTTTGTCAGAAGGATACATTTTTTGGTAGAAAGATAAGGATCACTCGTTCACAGATCTCACGTCGTGCCCTTTCACAGCAGCAGCCCAACGTCCACAGCGTTAAGGTAGTCGTTGACGGCACCCCTAAGACGATGAAGGTCTGCACACGCTGCCTTCGTTCCGGTCTCGTTAAGAGAGCGTAAGCTGTATCTTTAGTATCAGAAATAACAAGGGTGGTCTTATGACCTCCCTTTTTATTATCCCGGTAACCAAGAGCCGCCTCGGATGAGACGGCTCTTTTCAAGTCATATTGATGTTTACGGGGTCCGGATCTTACTTCTTCGGGACCTCGATAACGCTCTTTCCGCCCATGTACATGCGGAGCGGTTCGGGTATGCGGACAGATCCGTCCTCGTTCAGGTTGTTCTCGAGCAAGGCGATGAGCATTCTCGGAGGAGCCACGCAGGTATTGTTCAGCGTGTGGGCAAGATATGTGCCCTTCTCGCCCTTGATCCTGATCTTGAGCCTTCTTGCCTGAGCATCGCCCAGGTTCGAACATGAGCCGACTTCGAAGTATTTCTGCTGGCGGGGAGACCAGGCCTCGACGTCGCAGGACTTGACCTTGAGGTCCGCCAGATCGCCGGAGCAGCACTCGAGCGTTCTTACCGGAACGTCCAGGGAACGGAAATAATCCACTGTGTTCTTCCAGAGCACGTCATACCATTTCATGGATTCTTCGGGTTTGCAGACGACGATCATCTCCTGCTTCTCGAACTGATGGATGCGGTATACGCCGCGCTCCTCGATGCCGTGAGCTCCCACTTCCTTACGGAAACAGGGGGAATAAGATGTCAGCTTCTGGGGAAGATCGTCTTCGCTTATGATCGTGTCGATGAACTTGCCGATCATGGAGTGCTCGGAAGTTCCGATGAGGTAAAGATCCTCGCCTTCGATCTTATACATCATGTTCTCCATCTCGGAGAATGACATAACTCCGTCAACGACAGATGATCTTATCATGTAAGGCGGAATGTAATATGTGAAACCTCTGTCGATCATGAAGTCTCTTGCGTAGGAAAGGCATGCCGAATGCAGCCTCGCGATGTCGCCCTTAAGATAATAGAAACCGTTTCCCGATGTGTTGCGCGCGGGGTCGAGCTCTATTCCGTTAAGCTTTTCCATGATGTCAACGTGATAGGGGATCTCAAAGGGCGGAACGACCGGATCGCCGAATCTCTCGTTCTCGACATTCTCGGAATCATCCTTGCCGATCGGAACCGAAGGATCGATGATATTGGGGATGACGAGCATGATCTTTCTGATCTTCTCCTCGAGCTCCGTCTCTTTGGCGGACAAAGCCTCAAGCTCGGCTGCCATGTCGGTAACCTGATTCTTGATGGCCAGGGCTTCTTCTTTTTTGCCCTGTCCCATGAGCACGCCGATCTGCTTTGAAACGACATTCCTGTTGTTTCTTAAAGCTTCGGCCTTCTGCTTCGCATCGCGGTATTCTTTGTCCAGGGCGATGACCTCGTCGACAAGAGGGAGCTTGTCGTCCTGAAATTTCTTCTTTATATTCTCCCTTACGATGTCAGGTTCGGTCCTCAGAAGTTTAATGTCTAACATATTTTCCTCCGGCTACTATAATTGCTTTTAATAAACACTGATTATAACACATTTTTCACAGTACGGCGGTTAGCACTCGTGTGAAGCGACTTCCGCACAAGCGAAGCGCGGAGGACTTGAGCGAACACGATGCTAACCGTCGTTACCGCCGTAATTTCCCTCGGGGTAAATGACGGAAGCGTTCCACAGGATATATTCGTCGAGCCTTAAGTCCTGTATGGCTCTGATCTGATCGTTTATCGCCTCGTAGTCATATTCGAGATAATTTCCCTCTCCCAGGTAGTATGCGGTGAAGGCCTGCACATACGGCCTTACCGTACAGTAGCCCTCCTGATACCACGCGGTGCTTCCCTGAGACAGGACAGCCACCATAACGTCGTACGGATAGAGGTCCGGTTTGTCGAATGTTACCCAGCCGATCATGGTCCCCTGGGCATAGTGTGACGGATAGATCATGGGACATACGGAATCTTCTCCCGCAAGTCCTATGGTACTCCAGTCCTGTCCGAGGATCGCGCTGTCGTAGTCCGAAGTGACGACTATGCCGAATACGTCGCACGACAGGGGAACCCCGAGCGTATCCTGTATCCTGACCCTGGCGGTCCTGATGAATCTGTTAATGGCTTCCGTCTTCTCGGGGACGGTCCCTGTCTGTCCGTAATAGGGTTCGTTGCCGGTTGTCGTGGTCCCGGTCGGGAATCTGATATAGTCGAACTGTATCTCGTCTACGCCTCTTGCAACTGCTTCTTCCGCGAGTTCGATCAGATACTCCCAGTTATCTTCATTATAAGGGTCGAGGAACGCCCGCCCTCCTTCGGTGTTGAAATACAGAATGTTTCCCGCGCTGTCCTTTATTGCCCTCTCGGGGTAGGCTGCGGCGAGGTTCGGGTCCTTGAAGCAGACGATCCTTCCTATTACCCATATGCCGTGCTCGTGGCACTGTTCGCAGACTTCCGACAGGTTGTAGTACCCGTAAACAGGGGAAGTCTCGAGCGCAAGCTCGTTCGTCGTGTCGAAAAGCACGCCTTCCGCTTCTTTAAGATCGATAACAAAAGCGTTGATCTCGGAATTCTCCGCAAGTGCAAAACAGTCTTCGAGGTTTGAAGCAGGTCCGGTGTAAAGTCCTTTAACCGGCACATGTTCATACGGGACAGGATCCTGCGCAGGTTCGAACTCTCCCCATCTTGCGACCGCAAGATCCGAATCTGTCAGATACTCGGGGATAGTATAGGGGACGGTCGGCGTCGGGGTGGAGATGTTGCCGACTATGAGCGCGGCTCCGGAAGGCGCACCTTCGTTCAAGGCAGTGCCGGAGTCTTTTTTTCCTATCGCGATGCCGATAAGGATGAGTCCCATTATGACCGCAGTCGCCGACAATGTAACGAAAAGCTTTTGTAGCACAGACACATTCCTGTCGTAGGCGCCTCGGCGCTCGCTGCGCAGGAGATCAGATGTGTCGTAATTGCGGTTCCGGTTGATCATACATTGGAAATTATACCTTATTTGATGATAAAATATTAAAAATAAAGAAAAGGGATAAAAATTATGCTGATAAGGAACTGCACCGGCGGTATAGTCTTTTGCCAGGACAAAGTCCTCCTGATCGAGAATGACAAGCATGAATGGGCATTTCCCAAAGGCGTTGTGAGGGACGGTCAGAAGCTTACCGATGTTGTGGTCAGGAGGGTTAAGCTCGAGACAGGTGTCGATGCCGCGATCATAGCTCCGTGCGGTAAAACCCATTACGAATTCTATTCCGTATCGAGAAGAAAGCCGGTTCACAACAATATCTCCTGGTTCATCATGAAGGCCGCATATTCAAAGGCGGAACCGAATGCTGAAGAGAATATCAGGAGCGCGAAGTTCTTCGATGTGACGGCGGCAATGGATAAGATAACCTACAGTCAGGATAAGTCACTCCTTCTGATGGCATACCAGAAGTATAAGGAGATGACCTGATCTTGCCGGGCGGATCGATCACATTCGGCAAAGAAGGACATTCCCGGATAGAGATATCGAAGTCCGTATTTATCGGAGATTCAATTGAAGTCAGGACACTTGAGGAGGCGGAGGGATTCGTCGCCGGGATAAGATCCGAATATCCGGACGCGAGACATGTCTGCTATGCATGGAGGATAGCGGGCGAGACTTTCATGCAGAAGTACAGCGATGACGGCGAACCTTCCGGAACAGGGGGGATGCCGATACTGAATGTCCTGCTCAAGAAGGACATAAGCAATGCGGTCATAACGGTGACAAGGTATTTCGGCGGGATACTGCTCGGCAAGGGCGGTCTTGTCCGTGCGTATACCGACGCCGCCTGCGCGGCTGCGGAGGATTCCGGTCTCGTGACCGTGAACGAAGGTCTGATCTTCGGGCTGTCTTCGGGCTACGACCGGTCGGAAAAGATCATAAGGGCCATTAATGAGAAAGGGTTTAATGTCGGTGATCCCGTTTACGGTGAGAATGTGGATATCAGGGTGACAGTCGCGAAGGACCGCGAACAGGAATTCTGCGCCCTGATCACTGATATAAGCTGCGGCAAGATCGTTCCCAGGAAGATGGGGAAAGCGGAGCTCCGCGAAGCGCTGCCGCAGATTTGACACCTGTTTGATTTATTTTCGCCCTTATTTTATATTTTGACAGATGTAATATCAGCCTTATACGAGGTGATGATCTATGGATGAAAAAGAATTAAACAATGAAGAGAATGTAAAGAGCAGCGGCAGGAAGAGAAGCACCGGCGCCATTATACCGGTACTCGCGATAATAACAGCCTGCTGTGTGCTGTTTTCTGTTATGCAGACCATATTTGTTCTGAGGCTTATGTCAGGACAGACCGGCAATATGACATATACGGCAGGAAGGACAGAGGATGATTCGGGTAATGCGGATGAGTCCGCGGACGAAGCAGAAAGCTTAACGGCATCCGCTGCCGCGAATCCCGAGTTCTCGCTCGAACTTGCCGCAAGTGTCACGGATCCCAATAAGGAGACACTGAGCATTGTCGATATCGTAAGGCTTGCAAGCCCGGCCACCGTGACGGTCTATGTAATGGGGAATGTCAATAACCGTGAGACTCCCGTCTATTCCGGCACGGGATTCATTATCAGCGAAGACGGTTACATCGTCACCAATGAGCATGTTGTAAGCCCTGTCCATGAAAACAGTGATTATTATCTGAAAGTCATAGTACCGGGATACGAGATACCGATCGAAGCGCTCCTGGTAGGAAGCGATGTACAGACGGATATAGCTGTCCTTAAGATAGATGAACAGGATGAACCGTATTCATATGTGACTTTAGGCGATTCCGACAGCCTGCAGGTGGGCGAGCTCGTTGTTGCCATCGGCAATCCCCTCGGAAGACTCGAGGGTACGGTGACCGTGGGAGTCGTATCGGCAGTGAACCGTGAGGTTAATAACAACGGCTATACCATGGATCTTCTGCAGACCGATGCTTCGATCAACACGGGCAACAGCGGAGGTCCCCTGATCAATTCGTTCGGTGAGGTTATCGGAATTACCAATTCAAAGATCACCACGGGCGAGGGACTGGGATTTGCCATACCCATATCCGAGGTGAGAGATGTGATACAATCCATAATCAATTACGGATATGTTCACGGCCGTCCTTATCTCGGGGTGACCGTGGGCCAGATAGCCTCCGATGCGTATTACGGAGCAATTGCCGGCGTTTATGTTGCCGAAGTCGATGCTAACGGGCCTGCGGATAAAGCCGGCATGGCAGAGGGGGACAGGATAGTCTCGATAGACGGCGTGCAGATAAATGAATCTTCTGATATCATAGACGTGCGCGACAATCATGTTCCGGGTGACACGGTCACCGTCGTCGTCGACAGGGACGGACGCGAGGTCGAGCTTCAGCTTACTATCGGAGATTCAAATGACGCAGAATAACTACAGGGTAAATAAAAGATCAAAATTGGTGAAGATAATGGCGACGATCCTCGCGATCGCCGTCGGAGGATCGATCTTCTTCTCGATGATCGCCCTCATCATCGCCGGTCTTTGATCTTCTGATCTTTATGGGACGTCCGCTATCTTATCCAGTCCCGTTCTGTTGAATTCATAGGAGTAGCTGCCGATAGTCTCGTTAAGGAAGGCCTGGTAATTCCTCATCCTGACAAAGCTGTTGACCCTGTCGTACCATTCGGGATTCTCGGAAATTCCGACAAGATAGACTATGTAATATCCCTCTTCGGTCTCAAGGAATGCCTTATCGCCTGCCTGGCGGGTGTCGGAGAATATCCACTCATCGAGGATGCCGTCATACTTGCCGGGGTATGTGTCCTGGCTGTGTGTTATGACTATATTGCCGTTGATGATGTCGTCGTTATAAAGGTTCTCGATGGTCTGAACATCGGTCTCTTCTCCGTAAACACCGATCGTATCATATATTGCCTGCGCTACCTGCTGTGCGTTCGCCACATCGAAGCCCGGGGTAAGATCATCTCCCGAATTGTCTATGAGAACTTCGACCATGCGGACATCCCTCAAAGGCACCATCTGGCGGTTGCGGTCCACGAATACGAGGATTATGGGGAAGCCGTCCGCGTCGTTGAATATGACCGAATCTCCCGGTGTCCTGGCCGGATCGTAGAGCCAGTCGCGGAAATCCGTATGCGTAAAGTCATCGTACCTTGCGCCCTCGGTGAGGGTGGAGTCCTGGATGCGCAGTATCGCCGCAGCCTCTCCCGAGAAATACTGGGCTGCCACAGTCTCGAAGATCGAGGTGTCCCGGCCCATCTGTTCAAGGATCTGATTGGCGTGAAGATTAGCCGTGTCGATGAAGGCCTGGTCCCTTTGTTCATAGCGTATGCGCAAAAGCTTATAGGAGACCTCGTCATATGCGTTCGGATTGTTCTGATATGCCTCTTCAGCCTGCGATTCCGTTGCCTGGAGTTCAACGAGCTTAGGGCCTGAAGAATAGTCTTCGGTAAAATACATTTTCGCAAGGGACGAGAGTATGACCTGCTCGTCGACCTGGTCTCCGAATACGCCTCTTATATAAGTCGTAAGATCGACACCGAGCTCGTCAGCCTTGGTGCTCAGCCAGTCGATATATGCTCTTGACAGTTCATAATGCCTGGGCTCGATGTCATAGCCGTGCGCGACGGCATCATCGTAGAGCAGCTGTGTGAGCTGCATCTGCTGAGCCGTAAGATCAAGGAAGTATTCACGGTTGGTGGCGAATTTCTGATCGGGCGAAGGTGAGGCGAGCATCTCCGGCGTATCGGATGCGAAGATATCAACGCCGTTGTCGATCAGGATGTAGTGATACATGAATGAGAATTCCGCGGAATCGACGGGCTTTCCCCCGATCGTAAGCGGACTTTGAAGTTTCTCTTTGATACCCGCGTTATAGAACAGGGAAGCCGCCACGGTGGCGAGCACAACGAGCGAAGCGATCACTAGGAACGTTATGCTCTTGATAGTGCCGCGAGTGACAGGGGTCCTCGATGTGATATCGGATTTATCGGGCGCAAGATCGAGCTTTATGGGCGCGATCTCATTCTTCCTGATCTCTTTCTTCTCGGGAAGGGTGTATTCGTTTGAAATATCCGGATCCGGAGAGGTATCACCGGACAGATCGGCCTGTGATATATCGGGGAGATCCGAAAGCACGCGCGCTTCATTCTCGGCGGGCGCCGTTCTTAAGAATTCTTTTTTGTTGTCTCTGTTCTTTTTCAAAGCGGTTCCTCCTTGTCGGGAACTATCAATGTAATTGCTTTTTTGATGCATGTTATCCTGGCGGGAAGGGCAGACCCCTTCTCACCGTCGATGTCAAGATCGACCGGACTGTCCGACTCGATCATTATATCGTCAGACTGGAAATAGATAATGTTCTCGTTGCGCAGATGATCTCCGATGACAAGGCTTCCGAGAAGCGGCACCACGTTTACGGGGTCCATCTTCTTCACGGCAAGGAAATCGAGAACACCGTCGGTAACGTCAGCCATGGTCATGAGTCCGCGGAATCCGCCAACGCTCCTTGTGTTGGAGATCATGAACATAATTATCTCTTCTTCGAGCGTCTTTCCGTTCGCGGTTATCTTTACGGGAATGGACCGGCTGATCGACGGAATGTCCTTCATGGCGGACAGGAAATATGCGGCCGGCCCGATGGCGGTCTTGGCATCGGAACTTACCCTGTAAGCGACATCCGTCATAAGTCCGCCTGCTGCGACATTAAGGAAATAATCCTCATTGGCCTTGCCGCAGTCTATCCTTATGTATCTTGGCTTGATGAGCATCCTTGCAAAATCAGAAGCGTTCTGGGGAAGTCCGTTTATCGTGGCAAAGTCATTTACCGTACCGGACGTAAAGATCGCGAGGGGAATATCAATGCCCCCTCTCATCATTCCGGTTATGACTTCGTTGACCGTTCCGTCTCCGCCCATCGCTATGACGGCATCGTATTCATCCTTACGGGTCTGCTCGGCATAATGTACGGCATCGTATCTTCCTGCCGTGTAATTGATGTCGGCTCTCGTAAGGCTCCCTGCGCCCGACAGATACATGAGTATGCTGTCAAGATCGGCCATCGCCGTTTCCCTTCCGGATGAGGGATTGATTATTATCTTAAGTCTTAAACCCATATATAATACTTTAACATATAATGCCGCGCCCGATTATTACCGCCATGCTACAAAAACGCCTCCCGATTGTGATAGTATATGACCCATGGAAAAAAACGGCGGCATAAAACTCAATCTGAAGAAAGCAACCGGGAATCTGTTCGATTTTCTTATCGATATAAGGACACTCTCGTTCATTATCCCGTTTGTCTCCATACTGGTGATATTTGCCATTATGGGAGTGTATCCCGCGGGGACCAAGACAGTCCTTACGGTCGATCTTTACCATCAGTACATGCCGTTTATATACGAGCTCAAGGCTAAGATCCTCGGAGGCAGATCGTTATTCTATTCATGGAACAGCGGTCTGGGATCCGAATACTATGCAGCCTTCGCCAATTATGCGGCAAGTCCCCTCAATCTTCTTGCGCTCGTGTTCCCTTATAAGACACTTCCCGTGTTCGTTGCAGTTATAACGGCAATAAGGGCGGGACTTGCATCGCTGTTCATGTCGTTTCTGCTGTCGTACATCGACTCGCGCAAATACGATCTCGTAACCATGAGCTTCGCGGTCAGTTACGCACTGTCGGGATGGTTCCTTACCGATTTCTGGAACATTATGTGGTGCGATGCATTCGTGATGCTCCCGCTGATATGCCTCGGACTCCTGAAGCTCTTTGCCGAGGCGCGTTACGGGCTTTATATCGTGTCGCTCTCCGTCTGTCTCATCTCCAACTACTATGCGGGGTACATGGTCTGTATATTCCTCGTGTTCTTCTCGATGGTCCTTTTCTTTGCCTTTACTCCGCGCACCAAACTTAATGTGAGTTCCTTCTTCGGCTGCGCGGGCAGATTCGCATTAAGTTCGCTGATCGCGGGCGCGATCTCCTCCATCGTGGTCATTCCCACATATCTTATTCTGCAGCATTCTTCCGCTACGGGTGACGAGTTTCCGATAGATTTTGCCCCCGAGGTGAGCCTCTTTGATTTCCTCGGCAGATTCCTGGTCTCGGCAAATCCCAATATCAGGGACGGCATGGCAAACGTTGCCTGCGGCACTGTTGCCGTACTGATGCTCCCGCTGTTCTTTATGGCATCGCCAAAGTCCGGCATTACGCTCAGAAGGAAGATCGGATTCGGTTTTATGCTCGCGTTCCTTTATCTGAGCTTCTCAACAAGGACTCTTAATTTCATCTGGCACGGAATGCATTTTCCGAACCAGATCCCGTACCGCCAGTCCTACATGATGAGCTTTGTCGTTATTATCATGGCATTCATGACGATAAGGGTATTGAAGACGTTTACACGGGGACAGATCGCTGCCGTATGCACAGGCGCGGGAGTTTTCCTGCTGCTGTATGAGAAGTTCGGAAGCGGCAATGAAGGATATCAGCAGATAGGATTGTCTTTGCTGTTCCTCATAATCCAGTCGCTCGTCATAAGGTATATCGTAATGTCCCCTGCGGACAGGAGCGGGGTGCTCGAACTTGTGATAACCATAAGCATGGTCGCCGAGACCGTTACCGCGTCGGCGTTTACAATAGGACGCGTTGCCGAACACGAAGGCTTCACGGCTTACGATTTCTATGCCAAGAACCGTCAGACGATACACGAGCATGCGCTCGCGGTCGAGGGGTCGGCGGGACATAATCTTTTCGAGAGGACGGAGCTGTATCCCAATCTGATATGTGATATCCAGTCTGTGTACGATGTAAAGGGAATGTCCGTTTTCTCGTCGACGGCGCGTGAGAGCTTTGTTAAGTATATGCGCAATTACGGTTTCCACAACAACGGCATCAACGGACTGCGCAATGCGGGTCTTACGCGCGTTACCGCAACGATACTGGGTATCAGAGGCCTTACCGCGATCCAGCCGACGCAGAGCCTTCCTCTGTTCTGTGAGAAGTCGGGGGAAGCAGGTGAGGTGACATTTTACGATAATCCGGATGCGCTGTCCGTCGGGTTCATGACCTCGGAGGATATCGTCGGATTCGAGCCGAATTACTCGATCCCGGATGTGTTTATGAAGACCAACGACTGGGTCCGCGCGATGGGAGTTGAGGCCGATGTCTATCTTCCTGTAGAAGCAGTGTCTTCGGAACAGACCGGCATGACCGCGACGGGAAGGTCGGGCAATGCGCTTACGTTTACCGTAAATTCTGCATCCGGCGAGCCTTCCTATACGATAACCTGCAATAATGCAACAATGGGCTCCGATGTCTATATCTACGCCGACAGTCCTAAGGGCGGAAGGGTCAGGATATTCGAAGGCGACCGTGAGACGGCGACATATGAGCTGCGTTCCTATCAGATAATCTTCCTCGGAACATATACAGGACAGCCGCTGTCGGCAAAGATAACCTACAAGCAGCTTAATTCCGGGAATCTCCACGTTTATTCCTATGAACTTAACAGACCCGGATACGACCGCATGACCGAAGAGCTCTCGCAGCGTCAGCTTCAGGTCACATACTACGATGACACATCATTAAGAGGGACTATAGATGCGGGCCCCGGAGGCTTTATGCTCCTGACGGTCCCTTATACTGACGGATTCAGGGCCGAAGTTGACGGCAGCCCTGCCGAACTTGTCAGCGTGCAGGATGCGTTATGCGGGATAAGACTTGAACCCGGCGTTCACGACATAAGCCTTAAGTACACGCCGCCCGGATTTACCGGAGCGCTTCTGGTCTCCATAGCGGGAGTCACGGCATTTGCCGCCGTTCTGGTGATAAGAAAGCTATTGGTCAGATCAGCACCTGACACCGAAGGTTCAGATGAGAAAGAGGATTAACGCCGACGCGGTCTTTGCGGCGGAGACAGCGCTGTCGCTGCCGGTCATCATCATCCTGATCTTCGTATCAAGGGCATCCGCGGGATTCATATCCGCGATAGGGGATCAGGCGGATGCCGTGGAATCCTTAAGACAGAGGATATCGGACGGGAGCATCTTTATCCCTTCCGTTATCACGGATATCCTGACCGGACACTTCTATCCCTCGTTTATACTGGCTCTCATTCTCGGGGGGCGCGCAGCGCAGGCTGTTCTTTATATCGCCTTTTATCTGAGATTCGGGCTCCTGTCACTCGGACTGTATATCTTCTGCGCAGGGAAGATAAGAATGTCACGTCTTATGAGTCTTGCTTTCGGGCTTGCATACTGTTTCTGTGCATTAAGCATTGCCGCCTGCCTCGAACCTCTTCTCATGAACATCCTGACAGTAATGCCGTTTGCGGCTTTTGCAGCGGATACCGTTATGAGGACCGGATCGCGAAGATCTGTATGGCTCGCGGCAGGGATATATGCCTGTTTCGCTTCCGGCGGATTCTACGGGATCCTTGCGGGGATAATATTCGTTCTGTCAGTTTACTGGTTTTACAAAGGCCTTATGTCAGAACCTTTCATGTGGCCGGCATTTAAGGCCCTTCTCATGTCGGCCGCGTTCTGCATCCCCGTATTGCTCCCCGTATTCTCGCGGGGGATCACTCTTATTGATATAAAGGAAGCGGTTAAGAACAGTGCCGTCACATATAAATTCTTCGATATGCTGGCTTCGATGCTCGACGGAGCATCCGTAAATGTCCGGTCTCAGGGCCAGCTGCCGGTCATGAGCCTTTCTGTACTGATCCTTAT
Organism: Clostridiales bacterium; assembly: GCA_017527865.1. Classification (GTDB taxonomy): domain Bacteria; phylum Bacillota; class Clostridia; order Saccharofermentanales; family Saccharofermentanaceae; genus Saccharofermentans. The sequence continues at coordinate 6,045 of JAFXPN010000011.1, read as the reverse complement.
GGCGGTGCTGCTGTTCTTCTTTAACCGCAATATCCCTTTTCGCGCAAGATTTACCGGATTCCTTCTGATCATCCTGCTCCCCCTGTCAGTCTCGTGGAGCCTTATGAGCGAACTGCTGTCGGTGAGCGGCAGCCGTGCTGTTCCGGATTTCTCAAGGATGTGTGTACTTTGCATGCTGCTGTTCATCATGGCTGCGATCGGTCTTAAGAATGCCCGGAGCATTCCGCGCTCACCGATATACGGCGCCGTGTTCGCGGTACTCGCACTGACCGTCATCTCCAATGCATCAGCTTCAAGCGAGGTGTCAAGAAGCGCTTTCTGCTTAAGATTCAGCTTCGTTGCGGCGGTATTCTGGGGGATCTTCCTTCTGCTTATGCAAGACGCCAGGATTAACATGACGGGTCTTCGCATCTTTACCGTCATCGGCATGGCGGGACTTGTTGTCAACTTTGTTTATTCTCTCGGAGTATCCGATCTTTCCGGATCGTTCGGTGTCCCGTCCGTCAACGGGCCGAGGGACAACGGGATCAATATGGCTGTCGATGATGTTATTCCTCTTTACAGAGGGCTCGATGAGGCAGTGGTAATCCCCAAAGACATGCGGGATGACGGAGCGGACTCTTTTCCCGGCCTTATAAACAAATTATCCGAAGAAGCGTCCGGGGAGCCTTTGCTCGAGCCCGCTTCCTTTTTTACCGTTTTTACTGAAGGCGTCTCGGAGTCCTTGCACGGGAAGTATCTTGCATCCGTTCCCGGGGCATCCTGCGAGATACTCGTAAGATGCGAGAATATGGATCCGTCTTCCCATTATATACTGTTCTCGTCCTTTTCAGGAATGTATTCGGTGACCGAGACGTATCCCGGCATCGAGCGTGCCTGTGATCAGGAAGGCCCCTTTGCAAGACTTCTCGAAGAAAGGTACGGCGCCGTCACGGTAAGACAGATCGGTGCCGCTCCTGCGGAGGAATCCGAACTTTCCGTATGGCGTGTGGATCCTGAGGCGCTCGGTCTTCTCAGCAGCCGCCTGACCGGGATCGGTCCTGAAGGAGGGACCGTATCCTCATCGGGTTCATCAGGATATACCACTATAATTACCTCCATAGATTATTCCGATGACTTTGACGTCGATATCAAGGGTCCGGACGGGCGTGTCTCAGGCGATGTCTTTGATTACGCCGGAAAGCTTGCAGTCGTATTCAGGAGCAGCGGGGAAGCGGAGTATGATTTTAAGGTCGTGTCTGATGCCGTGATCCCCGCGGTCAGCGTCTTTCTGTGGGTATTGTCGTTTGCCGCCGTTATGTATAATGTTACGGTATCAGATAAAAAAGCAGTGAAGGTCTCATATGGCGAGAAGAAAGATCTGTGACGGTGATGTGTTTATCGTCTTTGACCTCGAGTGGAACCAGCCGATCCCGGGGAAGGAATATAATATAGATGTATCAAGCCTTACAGGTGAGATAATCGAGATAGGCGCGGTCAAGCTGATCTATACGGGCGGACGTCTTATCCCGCACGGGGAGTTCTCGCGTGATATCAGGCCTAAAGTCTACAGGAAGCTTCATTTTCATGTTAAGAAGGTAACTCATAAGAGCAACGCCGATCTTCTGAACGGAGTGCCGTTTGAAGAGGCGTATACGGACTTTGCAGAATTCTGCGGGGAGGACGCCGTCCTTGCGGGATGGGGCAATTCGGATACCGACATGCTCAAGATGAACCTGGCGTTTCTCGGAATGGACGACAAGCTCCCGTGGAAGTTTATAGATGTTCAGCCTCTTTTTTCTTTGTTTGCCGGCCAGGACGGGAAACAGAGGAGTGTGGAATTCGCAGTGGACTACTACGATATCCCGAAGGAGGAGGTGTTCCACAGCGCGACGGCAGATGCGAAGTATACGGCAAGGATAATGCAGAGTATCTTTGAGCGCAGCGCACAGGATAAGGTTGAGGATGCCGCATCGGATCAGATCATTGACTGCAACATAAAGAGGGAGTATTCGCATACGGGGGCTCCGTGCAGGACGCAGGCGCAGGCGCTGTCCCTTGTCTCGGGATTCAATTCCAAGTGTCCTTTCTGCGGAAGGAAGTTTAATGTGAAGACACCTTTGTTCAGGATAAGAAAATCATCTTACGGTCTGTTTGAATGTCCGAATGACGGCGATTTCTTCGGGCGGACCCGTGTCAAGAAGAACGGGGAGGGCCTGTATTATGCAGCGGCAGTCCTGCGCCTTGCCAATCAGAACGATATATTCCTTATCGAGTCAAAAAAAGCTGAATTCGACAGATTCGGGACTTCCGGAAGACCTGTTGAGAAAAGTGAACAAATTATTAATAAAAAGTGTCAGAAAGATGATAATTCGTATTGAAAATTGATTTATTCTGCCTTATAATCGATTGTAAGTTTATAGGTGTAATGGCGTCTAAGTGTATTCAGGCGCGATATATGAGTATAGAGGAAGGGCTTTATTTATGCGTAAGACTAACAAGAAATGCTTGAAGTCGTCCGGTAAGAGAAGCGGTGTACTGTTGCTTACCATCCTGTTTATAACAGCGATGGCGCTTATCTTTATTACCACGGCGCTTACGATCACGATCGCGACCCGCAAGAGAATATACGAGAATGCAAAGGCCGACCAAGCAAGACTTACGGTCACTTCCCTGTCACAGGCCATCTGGAACGCCATCTATACTCAGCAGATCAACGATATCATGCTTGAGAATCTCGCAAGAGGCGGCGCCAGCAACGGAACATTAGTCAAGTTTACTGCAAGTGAGATCCCCGGAATGAACGGGACTACCGGAACGGATTGTTCTGCTTATTTCTATGTTTTGCAGGAGCCTGCAGCAGGTAAGCCTTTTAAGATCGCCGTAGAGTGCAAGTGTGAGATCGACGGATATGCACAGTACTACACAATGGTCATGGAGAGGCACGATCCCGAAGGATCTCCGTCTCCCATGTTTAACCTCACTGTTGACCTCGGTGATACCTCGATGCTCAACAGCTGTAACTTCGGTCTTGATGCAAGCAAGATCACAAACAACCAGGCAGCTTCCCAGACCGAGTATATGGCTGATGATAATGTAATGTTCATTCACGGAACAGGAACATCCGATCAGGACAGTTCTGCGTTCTACTGCAAGGTAATCTCGGATGGTGTCATCTACTTGAGAGATGTTATCTTTGCTGACAATCTCTATCTCATCGGAGAGAATGCGGGATTTGACTGGTCCACGACTTCCCAGAGCGGACTTGCAAGCAGCAATGCACGAGGCAATATTTATTTCTGGGGAACAAAGAATCCTTTCTATAACACAGCAGTGTCGTATGCATACGGTTCATGGGGACCCATTACCGGCATGACATCCACTCCCAGAACAACTGACTCTGCGAGTGTTAATCTTAAGACATTTGAGAATATGTACTTTGACTTAAGAGCTATCGATGGGGAAGGAAGCGGATTGACTTATAACACCACGACTCAGGGTTTCCAGTCCGCTACCGACGGTACCAATGCACGGTTCTCATATTACAATCCGAACGGAATGTTCGGTATCCACGGAAGTGTTTACTATGAGAACGGCATCACCGTAACATCAGGACAGAATACGGCAGGATGGCAGAGATTTGACGGCGATCAGACACCTGCAGCACTTGTCAATAAGTACCTTAAGGTTGATGATGATAACTTGGATACTGTCGGAGAAGTTCAGAGCGAGTTGTGCGGCAATCAGGCTGATGCTACTGAGATTAATGCTACTGATCTTGCAACTATTAATTCTTTGGGTGCCGATTCATATGAGATCACAGGCGGAACGCTTGACCATTGGATCGATCTGTCGACCGCTGGTGATACATACATCTATGTTACAGGCGATCTGCACATTACAAAGTCCGACAGCGGAAACGGCGGCGGATTCAGACTCGCGAAGACAGGATCCGATATTCACGCCTACATTATCATTGAGAATAATGCCGTAATCTATATTGATGGCGGAAACAGCATGTCTCAGGAGAAGTGCTGCGGATTTATCGATCAGAGATGCTTCACCGGTACTAACTACAATGACGTAAGACAATTGAATCAGACGACAACACCGAGATTCTACATATTTACGACCTATACCGGCGGCAACAGCACTTATGCGCTTCGCATCGGTAATACGGCTCATCATGATAATATGACCGTTACGGCTTATGTCGGTTTCTATCCGTCTACAAAGAGAGGTAATAACGGTTGTGCTCTGTATCTTACAGAAGGTTCATTGAGCAACGTATTCTACGGCAGAATAGCGGCTTCCGCTCTTACAACCAGCACAGGCGGAAACTTCAATATCCCTTATTGCCCGACTGTACCGGATTCGCAGCCTAACAGACCTGAGGCATACAGAGATAACACCGACTTCTCTGTAATAAACGAAGAGTGCGGTTACTTCACGATCAGCAATACATAAGAAGCTGTTCGCTGACAACAGGCAAACATAATAAAGGGGATCGGTTTCGATCCCCTTTTCTTTTATTCGATTATAATGTCAGGCCTTGATTCGATGATCTGATCGGTAATGTCTGAAGAAGGAACAGTCCGAATAATATCTTTCACCGGATCGGGAACGGACGCGTTATAGAACCTTATGCTGTCATCACATACCATGGTGAGACGCACAACTTTAATAAGATCGTTAAGCTTGTCAGAAGCACCCAGGAGTTTGACGGCACTGTCAGTTATAAGGATCATCTTTATGCGGTCCGCCGTCATGATCAGACCGTCAAGAAAAGAATCGAGGATCATCCTTCCGTTATCGTTATCGGAAGAGTAGTAGTCGTGCTTGATCAATACAACAAGGCTTTCCGCTGATTCATTGACTTCGATGGAGAAGCCGGTCTGAAGCTTGATGCCGGATTCCGTTATATTATCCTTCATTGAATTCTCCTGTATCGGATGACAGGAACCTCATAGCCCGCTGTATGGAATTCTTGCTGTTCCCCCAGGGCTTTTCCTTATTCCTGTAATCGAATTTCAAAGTGAACCATTCCACATCTTTCTCAAGTTCCGCAAAACATTCTTTGTTGTTCTGCGCTAAGGCAGCGACGAAGTCCGAAGCGTCATTCTGAGACAGTTTAGATGCCACGGTACGAAGCAGTGATGCTGTGTGCGGCAGACAGTGAGATTTCGAGATGAACTTCTGTTTAAACTCATTGTCGTGAGAGAACATGTGCATTATGACTTCGTTATACCTTTCGGTCGTCTTGTTCATCTTATCGCAGACAGGACAGGTGGCAGTTCTTTTATCTATCCTGTCGGCAAGCTCCCTTAAAGCCGTTTTATAATCATTTGATCTTCCTTTAAACAGTCCGGCCTTCTCCGGTGCAGCCTTGGAAAGATCCTCAGAAATGTCATTGTCGTAATCAAGCAGATGCGTATGGATGACAAGCGCAAGTCCCAATCTGTTGGTTACCTTTTTGTTGAGTTTGGCCATATGGTCAGGGCAGAAGCCCGTCTTATTGGTAATGATCCTTGTGTCGGGTTCCATAAGGGAAGGTCCCAGATAGTATTCCAGTTCCTGATCCTCGCATCTTTTCTTAAGGAAGCATAAAGGACATTCACATTCTGAGCCGTAAGCATCATTTACAGGAATCGTATAAATAGTTTCCATCAGGTGGTCTCCTTTCCGTGTACCAATCTTTCCGCTCTGATATTGACAGAGACGACAGTGATGGCCGTAAGTTTCTCGACAGCGTTTCCTATCCGCTGCTGCGCTTCAAACAGTACTTTCTGAGCATCGAATCCGTACAGCAGCGACAGATCGAGTGTAAACACAACACCGATATTTCTTTTCTCGCTCTTGAAGTTCAGTATGCTTCCGAATCCCTCCATGTCCTTCAAAGTGATCTTGATCAGATCGAGCAGGGCATCATCAGATATCGAGTAGGAGCCGAGGGAAGAGAAAGTGGGACGGATCATGGTCCGTTCATTCTCACCGTCCAATGCGACTCCGCCTTTCTCGAGATCCAGTCTGTTCCTGATACGGTCTAACGGATCGGAGAAATAACCT
>JAFXPN010000010.1 GCA_017527865.1 Clostridiales bacterium | reverse complement strand
ATCAGATATATGAACATCATAAGCATCCTGTACTTTCTGCTGATACGGCCTTTGGAGCTCATCTATGAGTTCATTTTCTCCGTGTCCTATCAAACTTACGGGAATGCATTCTTCTCCATCGTCATACTGAGCATATCCGTGGGGCTGCTCTCTCTTCCCCTTTACAACAGAGCAGATAAGCTCCAGCAGGAGAGCACTGTGATCGAGAAACATATGAAGCCCGGCAAAGACAGGATCAAAAAAGCCTTCAAAGGCGACGAGCAGGTCCTGCTTCTTCAGGCTTATTACAAAGAGAAGCACTATCATCCGCTTATGATCCTTCGAAGCTCGTTCTCTCTTCTTCTTCAGATTCCCTTCTTCATAGCGGCATACAGGATGCTGTCTTCATGCATAGTATTAAGAGGATCGCCGCTCGGACCGATCGCGGATCTCGGGGCGCCTGACGGACTGCTAAGGATCGGGAACGCTGCGGTCAATGTCCTTCCCGTATTGATGACCGTCATCAACATCATCTCCGGAACGGTCTACTCGAAGGGCATGGGATTAAGAGCAAAGCTTCAGCTGTACATCACGGCACTCATATTCCTTGTCCTGCTCTACGGCTCCCCTTCAGGTCTCGTGCTGTACTGGACGCTGAACAACCTCTTTTCGCTTATAAAGAATATTGCCGGAAGGTTTATACCCAAGAAGAATAAGGTTCGAGCTGCTGCAGATAAGGCCGCCGACAGATCAACCTCGGTCTTCTTCCTGATGTATTCTCTTTGCTTAAGCCTTTTTATCGGCTTCCTGATCCCGTCCGAAGCTTTCGTGCCGTTCGTTGCGGACTTTATGACCAATTATCACATCTTCGATCTGCCTCATTATCTGTGGATATCATTCTTTATCGCAGCGGGATTCTTTACCGTATGGGGAAGCATATACTTCTTCATCTTAAGAGCGAGAGAAAAAGGTGTTTACATAATGGCGCTGTTGCTGATATCAGCGGTCTTCGATTATTTTGTATTCTACCGCAACAACGGAAACCGCGACCGTTACCTGTTCATAAGCCAGTATGTAGATGACAGCATCATGGATATGCTCATCAACGTTGTTGTCATAATCCTGATCGCCGCATTGCTGTTCATCATCATGAGACACAGGCCCAAGGCAATAAACATATTGGCAATACCCGTAACGATCGGGCTGGTGATACTTGTTGCGGTAAACATGGTAAAGCTTGAAAGATCGGTCCGCTCATTCGGTTATACGGAGAACCAGAGAGATTATCCCCGCATCACTCTTTCGCAGGATGGAAAGAACGTAGTAGTCATAATGCTCGACAGAGCGATGGGACAGCTTATCCCCTATATCGTGAACGAGAACCCTGATCTGATATCTGCTTTTGACGGGTTTACTTATTACAGTTCGGCATTGTCTTTCGGCAGATGCACGATCACGGGAGCTCCTGCAATATACGGAGGATACGAATATACTCCGCAGGCACTGAACGCAAGGACAGATGAAAGCTTAGCCGATAAACATGATGAATCATTGCTCGTACTTCCCGTGCTGTTCGGACAGAACGGATACGATGTCACGGTCATGGATCCCCCGTTCGCGGGATATAAATGGATAGGCGATCTGTCGATATTCGACGGATACCCTTACATTGACTCTTATATCAGTTCAGAGATCATGAACCCGTATTTTGACGAGATGACCGAAGACTGGTCCGATTATATGGAACGCAACACATTCTCATACAGCATCAGGATGGCCTCACCGGTATTCATCCGCAAGCTGCTGTACGATGACGGATTCTGCAACGATCTTAACAGACGGTATTCGAACGTCTCGTATTTCCAGAGCGCCGAAGACATGTCTCACGCAACAGGAGCAAAATTCGATTTTCTGAACACTTATTCGGTCCTTCTCGGACTGTCTGACATCACTTCGGTCTCGGAACCGGATTCATCTGAAGGATCACTCCTCATCCTGACAAACACTGCAGCGCACGAACCCCAGTTATTGGAGGAACCCGGATACGGTCTGTCAAGGAACATAGATAATGAGGAATACGATCTCAATAATGCCGGAAGGTTTACAAACGGCGGGGTTCAGCTGTCTATAGACAACATAGAAACAATGAGCAGTTATCAGTCACAAGCTGCGTCTCTGGAGGCATTAGGGGACTGGTTCGACTATCTGAGGGAGATAGGCGTGTATGACAACACGAGGATCATCCTGGTATCCGACCACGGCCCGGTCTTCCGGATATCGGCAGAGGAACGCGAGAATGTGGATGGAATCTTCAACATCAACAACATGAACTGTCTGCTGATGGTAAAAGATTTTGATTCGAACGGGTTTACAGTCTCGGATTCCTTCATAACCAACGCCGAGGTCCCCGTGATCTGCGCCCGTGGCCTTATCGACGACCCCGTTAATCCGTTCACCGGCAATCCGTTAAGATCGGAACTCGATCATCCCGAAGACTTCCTGTATTTCATGTCTGTCGACCACAACGTAAGAACAGACAGCGGCAATGTATTTGAGCCCGCCGCCTGGTATTCCTATGATCCAGGATCGGGTGATATCTATGACACCGCGGCCTGGGAATACAACGGTTTTTACTGACAGATCCCCTTATTGAACCGGAGCCTCGATCTGCTCATCGTCGGTCATACTGACAAACACGCCGGTACCGATATAATCAAGGACGGAAAGAATAATATGTGTTTCCGGCCTGAGCGCCACCCCTGTATTCGGCGAGTTCGGATACGGTAACGAGCTGGAATCCCCTCCTCTGAAGTTCGGGGATCAGATACAGTGCCGCATCAACGGTCGGAGAATAGATATCGTGCATCAGTATTATATCCCCGTCCCTTGCGTTGCTTAACACATGATTAATTGTGCTCTGCGCATTACGCGTCCTCCAGTCCAGCGTATCCACATTCCACAGCATGATCGGACGTGCGATTATGGTGTCCGTCCTCTCGTCATGGGAACCGTACGGAGGTCTTACGACCGGAGCAATAGAACCGGTAGCCGCCATCACCATATCATCAACGGAAGAAAGCTCCCCTCTGATGTCATCATCGGAAAGTCTCGTGAGTCCTCTGTGGTCATATGTATGATTCCCGATCTCACTTCCCGAACTTGCTATCCGGGCAAGAGTATTCGGATAATACTGCGCATTAAGACCCGTAACGAAGAAAGTCGCAGCGGCGCGGTTCGCCTCAAGACAGGCGACGATCTCAGCTGTCCTTCCCGACGGACCGTCATCAAAAGTCAATGCTATCATCGGCCTTGACGGGTCGATATATCTGTATTCACCTCTGACGATCCCGTACGAAGCACAGATGGATGAAAACTCAGGCGAGTTCACAAAGCCCGCGAATGCCATGCTTCTCTTATGTCCGGCTTCAAGGAAAGACACCCATGAAGAAAGACCCGCCTCATCGGCTTGTCTTCCGAGCATCGCTCTGTAAAGGACCTGAACGAATGCCGCATTATCAGCGGTAAGTTCTCTGCATTCATCGCTGAAGATAAAACCGAAGGCAACATTCGCCCCGGTACGTTCTCCCCTCACGAGAAGATCGACCCATTCCGCTTCTCCCTGCTCATCCGCTTCCCTGCCCAATGTCTCGCGGTAGAGGCGTTCGACAAACAACCTGACGTTCCCCGCATCGGCGTCCGCCCTGACGACGGTCTTAGTTGAAACAACACAAGGAAGCAGCAGTATCACCGACATCAAAACAGCTGCAATTCTTATCGATCTTCTCATAACTGATCCTTTGACAAATATATTTTATTCAATGATAACACATAAAGGACCCGGATATTTGCATTTATATCCGTGACTTATTATAGTATTGCGGTTATGAGAAAGACCACGCCAAAAGGAATAATACTGCTTCTGCTCACAGCGGTCATCTGGGGTTCCTCTTTTGTCGCGCAGAGCATCGGTTCGAGGTCCGTTGAACCTTTTACTTTCATGGCGGTAAGGACCGCGATCGGCACGCTCGTACTTCTTCCCGTTGTCATATTCATGGGCGGGGGCTTCCGGAAACTTCTTACTCCTGCAACGGTCAAAGCAGGATTGATATTAGGCATCGACTTCTTTATAGCTCAAAACCTGCAGCAGTTCGCCTTTAATTATTCCACCGCAGGAAAGATCGCATTCCTTACGGCTCTGTATATGTTCATTGTCCCGGTAATAGGCCTGTTTATCGGCAAGAAAGTTGCCCCGTTTACCTGGGTGGCGATCGCCATGGCGCTTATCGGTATGTTCCTTTTATGCGTAGATCCCGAAGAATTAAGTTCGATAAACAAAGGCGACATCCTTGCCGTTGCCTGCGCCCTGTTCTATGCGGTACAGATCATGCTGATAGACAGATTCACAGGAGAGAACATCGACGGGATCGGGCTGTCATTCATGGAATTCCTTACAGCGGCGGTCATAACCTCGATAATGATGTTCATTTTCGAAAAGCCTTCTCCCGCCGGCATCATGGCTGCCGCCCCTGCGCTTCTGTATTCGGGCATCATGAGCTGCGGCATAGCTTACACCCTGCAGATAATAGGCCAGAAGCATGCAAGTCCTGTAGCCGCATCACTTCTGATGTCTCTGGAATCGGTATTCGCCGCGCTCGCAGGCTGGATCATCCTGAATGAAACACTGACACCTAAAGAACTTGCCGGATGCGCGGTCATGTTTGCCGCGATCATCCTGTCGCAGCTGTCAGAGTCGGTCTCAACATTTAAACGGAAGTCAGAGCAGATCTCTTAAGTGATCGATCCTGATACTCGGCAGATTGACCGGGAAAGACGGTGACTGTTCGGTCTGGATATAGCATGCCTCCATTCCTGCAGCCATCGCTCCTCTTATATCGGCAAATTCATCGTTGCCGATCATCACGCATTCCGATGCCTTAAGTCCCTTAAGAGCTTCATCGTAGAATACCTGGGACGGTTTCTTTGCTCCGATCTGAGAAGAGATGAATATCCCGTCAAAATAATCGCAGATACCGAGCATCTTTAACTCCGGAACGGTAAAACAGCTCTGGGCATTCGACAACAGATAAATGCGCCTGCCGCTGTTCTTCAGTTCTTCAAGTACCTTCACCGCGCCGTCATAGAGCCTGAGTTTCAAAAGAGATGCGCTCCTCATCACAAGGGCAGTATCGTTAAGTTCCTTCAAAGACGGATCAATCCCCCTCGCGTTATAAAGCTCCTTAAAGACAGAGAGCAGATCGATCTCAACATCGGTTTCAGACAGCCTGTGTCTTCCCCTACCCCTTTTTGACGCAAGTTCCAAAGTCTTCGCGGCGCAGATCCGTCCGTAAGAGAGCTTCAGATCGGTATCGTTATAGGAAGCGCCTTTAAGACTGTAATAATTCGCAAGGGTGTTCCAAACAGAAGGAAGGCCCTCGTCGGTCTTTATATCGACGAGAGTCCCGTAAAGATCAAACATGAAATTCTTCTTATCTTCAAACATCATTATCAGCCCTGAATGATCCCGTATTCCGTACAGATCCTGCCAAACTCCGCGGAACTTGCAAATCCGTAGAATACATCCTGCCTCGAACGTCCGGAATTAAGAACGGTGAGCCAGTTGTTGAGACCTGCGGCGTCAGGCTCGCGGTCAAGGAAAACCTCATAGAGTATGGTTACAAACTCCTGATTGGAATGATTGGCATTTATGAATTCCGGACTGAAGAAGAAGCCGTATGCGCAGTTTGTTCCGGATATCGCGTGGTTCTGAAGCTGGCTCGACCAGTATTGACGGCCTGTGATATCGGGACGTCTTCCCAGGCATTTGCGGTAGAGTCTGCCGACAAAATCATTGACGGATGTGGATGAAACGACCGTTACATTCGCAGAAGCGCCTCCGCCGCTCGTAAGACCGTACGCAAGGCAGATATTCGAGAATTCGGAAGACTGAATGAATTCTTCAACCATATCCATTCTCGGCATGCCGTGCGCAAGCGCATCGGACCATGCAGCCTTGCCGGACGTATCGGGGATCCTTCCGAACAAAGTACTGTAAACGATCTCTATAAAATCCGAATCGCTGAGATTCCTCGAAGTAAATAACGAACCGGAGAAGAGGCTCCTTGCTATGTCGCCGCCGTTTCCTCCCGAATAGATGAGCTGCGTATATTGGGTCTTAGTCTCTTCATCTGCATGGATATTCATCATCTTCATATACAGATAGTCGACAAATGCGCCGGTCTCGGGACGGGTTATCCTCGCAACGACGGTCTCGACGATGGAATCCGAATGGTCATTGTCACCTATCGCCTTGTAATAGACTGTATACTCTCCGGCAGCAGTCGCTCCCGGCAGCGTGGTAAAATAAGTGACTCCGTCCAGCGAATAGACCATATATCCGCCTGAAGCGACTCCCGGGTGAACAAGATCGTGAAACTGTCCGTCATCATATATTCCTTCGATAGGCTTAGGCTTAGTAGTGATGGTTGCCGCAGGCTTCCCGTCAGCCATGACCATAGGGCTCGCAAAGGCCAGGACCGTAATTCCCATTACTATTGCCGCCATCTTCTTCACAAGAGATTTCATAGAACGGTCTCCTTGAATGGATTCTTTTTCTTATCTTTAAATTATAACTTAAATATTCTTTTAGAGAAACCTGGAGAGTCTTACAGCCGCCTCGAGCTTCTGACCGACACCTTCTCCGCCGTTCGGTCCGAACACCAGAACACAGATGATGTCCGCAACAAACAATGCCGTAAGGGCTATACACAGGACCTTTGTCTTCTTTGGCCCGATATGATCAAGGCATCTTCTTATCATCGGTCCCAACAGATAGACCCCGAGGAAGCCTCCGAGAGCAAATGCGAGAAGACCGGCGATACAGACGCGGCCGTTAAGATTGATAAACATGGTCTTATAATCCCAGTAAGAAGCGTTATAGAAGAACTCGAGAATGAAACTTGTCAGATATTCGAGAATACCGCAAAGTATCATGGCGGAGACAAAGAGCTTCGGCTTATTGTCCTTGAAACGGTTAAGGAAGAAGATGATGAACACTCCCCCGAATCCGTATATCGGAAGCCACGGTCCGTAAAGGAATCCCCTGTTAAAGAACAGATGATCCTTGACCAGGTGATAACTGACCTCCCATATCCATCCTACAAGACAGAATGTATAGAACATAATGATGAAGTCAGTCACTTTATACTTATCTGCCTTATCGAACGATGAGCCTTTTATCTGAAGGTCAGGCATAACAAAATCGCCGGCGCCGTCAAATCCCTTTTCGATAAAAAGAGAGCGGTCGATGTCATCACGTCCGCGGAGCGTAAGATATATGTTTACCGGAAGCATGGCTGTAACAGGCGTTATCAGGGGAAGTTCGATAAAAGGGATAATTCCGAGAATGATCAATGGCAGCTGTGAAAGATCAACAAGGAACATCCTGAACTTATAGCCTTTGGTCATGGCAGATGAGAGGCGCTTTGCCTCACGCCACTTGATGTCGGGATTCTCGGCGATCAGATACGGAACAAAGGCATATTCATAACCCTTTATGACGCCTCCGATGATAGTAATCTGCCACAACAGCATGACTGCACCGTATATGATCATCGTGAACAGGATATGTCTCATCCGTCCCTTGCCGAACGGTGCAAATATCCTCTTTATCTTTACATCGTCGGAGAACCTGCACTCCATAAGGTAACGGTATTGTCCGATGGCCAGGCCACGGCTCACAAACGAGGCAAGACAATAACCCAGGGCAACGATGATCGCGGTAAAAGCCAATACCTCACCCAGATTGCGCTCGACATAATGATGATTGACCGCAAGAAGATTGATAAACCAGCTCCGCGACAGCGCGATCTCTCCTACTGTATCACGCACTAAGGTGTTCTTTATATCATCAGGCAGATCCCTTATCAAAGGAAGAGTCAGTGAATAATCCTGCAGAAGCTCAATATCCTCCGCGTTGACCTTTCCCGCTCCGAATCTTGAATCGATAATGTCGATCTCACCCGATGCCGCCCGGTGAACGATACCTAAGAAAGAGAACACGAAGAATACAAGGAACAGCATGACGTAAGCCTTGAAGCCCCTCTTATAGACGGTATTGAAAGCATCTGTCCAGATCTGCTTTATACTCCACGTCACATTGCCGGGAAGAGCCTTTTTGTTTTCCTTCTCGCTCATGTTCAGCACCCCGTCAGCTGAAAGATATATTAACGACCATTACTTCGCTGTCGGTACCGACCCTTATGGGAGGACCGTAATAACCTACACCCGATGTCACGACAGTTGCGATACCGTGCATAAATTTAAGGCCGTATGCATTCTCGTTAAAGTAAGGAACGATCAGATTTCCGGGGAATATCTGCCCGGCATGAGTGTGACCGGACAGGACTACATCCGCGCCGTTTGCGGCAAGGGATTCGTATTCGATGGGTTCGTGTTGGAGGACGATCACAGGAAGTGTCGTATCAACATCAGACAGAAGCTCTTCGGCGCTCATTCTGTCCCGCGTCCCGTCGCCCGCCTTCTCCCCGTCAATACGGCCGACAAGACAGATATTTCCGTCCGCAATGGTCACGGCCTCATCCTCGAGTGTGATAAAGCCTGCATCTTCAAAGAACTCTTCCATCTCCCGGCTTCTGAACGCCTCAGATAAAGGAGATATCGCGAATCCCAGGAACAGATCCTCATCAACGTCATGGTTGCCGTAGACCGCGTAGACACCGTCTCTCGCATGCATCTGAGAGAGCACTTCCGCATAGCGTTCGGCTTGCCTTAAGCCTTGATAATTGCTGGTGAAGATATCGCCTGCGATCACTACCACGTCGGGATCCTGGGCATTTACAAGATCTACCATTCTCTGTGTCATGGCAAGATTCGAATTAACCGACAGATGAAGATCACCGAGCAGCACGACCTTGAGTTCTCCCGTATAAGCTCCGTTTGTATCAACATCCACATCAACAGTCGTAAGTTTGGTATTCTGCGCATGGACGAGCCCGTACACGGAAATTATAAGAGCCGGTATAAATGCAATGGTAAGCGACCATCCGATAAGCCTCGACGTATTCTTCCCGTTAGACTTCGATCTTATAAGCGCGATAAGCGAGAATAAGATAACAAAGAACGAATAGAACATGAAGAAAGCGAACCACAGATTTCCGATCATCATGCAATGATATTTGAAAGATGACGGGGGAAGATATGCGCCGAACACCGGTATCAGCGCCAGCATAATATATATGACAAGCCTCAATATCCTTGTCCTGCGTCCGAGCTTCTCAATGAGCTTGTAGTGATTGATTACATATTCGGTTAACAATGCTATGCAGCCCTGCATGACAACATACCCGGCCAGAAATAAGATTCCCTGCAATTGGACTGTCATTACACGCACTCCGTTTCTTTTATACCTAAATATGGATTATACAACATGTTATAATGATTTTATGAGTAAAACCGCAGATAAAACAACAATATGCGACGTCAGCTTCAACCTGGCAGTCGTAATTTTCACCATAATCGGACTGATCCTTATGCTGACGGCAAAGCCGGAACCCGGAAGCCTTCAGGCGGCAGGGATCGCGAACTTCAAATTCTACACAGTCCTGTCGAACGTCTTCTGCGGGATCACAGCTCTTATCCGGCTCGCGTTCTTATTATCAGGCAGGGATACTTCCCGCATATCTTTTCTGAAACTTGCGGGGGTGTGCGGAGTCACCGTAACCTTCGCCGTCGTTGCGTTCTTCTTCGGACCCGTATGGGGATTTGCGCAGTTCTACACGGGAGGCAATCTGTTCTTCCACCTTCTCGAACCCGTTGCCGCGATCGCGGGATTCTGTCTGTCAAAGAAGTCATATATGCCTTTGCGGTATGCTGTATTCGCTGCCGTCCCCACTTTACTTTACGGATGCGGATATCTCCTTAACATCCTCATAAACGGAATAGGAGGACCGTGGCCCGACACCAACGATTTCTACGCGTTCTTAAGCTGGGGATGGCCTGTCGGGATATTGATCTTCGCAGTGATCACCGGGTCGGCATTTGCCGTCGCATGCATATTCAGGAAGATAAACAATGGACGGGTTTGAGCTCTTCTGCAAAGGACATGTTGCCATTCTGTTCATATACCCCTTCTTCGCCGCTGCCCTCGTTTGGCTTGCGGTAAAGCTTCCGGCAAAGGCTTCAGACATCCTGATAAAGATATGCTCGATAGAGCTTCTGGTATGCGAGGCGCTCCAGGACATACAGCTTACTTATGAAGGAGGGGATTTCATGGGATATCTTCCCCTTCACCTTTGCAACCTCGGGATATTCGTAAATCTTCTGGCTTCATTCGGCAAAGGCAGGGTCAGGGAATTCTTCGCCGAAGTATCGATGACGCTCATAGCTCCCGGATCGGTATTCGCGCTCGTGACTCCGGAATGGAATTACAGGCCGCTTTTTTCCTGGCTGCCGCTCATGTGTTTCTTCACGCACATGCTGCTCGGTGCGCTCCCTCTAATGATGTATGCAAGAGGATACTTCAAGCCTTCGTTCCGTCATTTCTATTATTCATACGTCTTCCTCATCGGCGCCGCGGTACCGATATACATCTTCGACAGGATCACTCGGTGCAACTACATGTTCCTGCTCAGAGCGCCTTCAGACACGCCTCTTTCATGGCTTGAATCGTTCATGGGCAATCCGGGATATCTTCTCGGAGCATGCGGCATTCTCGCCGTTGTGCTCATCGTTATCTACACCGCCTTCTTCCTAACAGGCAAGCTTATTACAAAACTCAAAGCCCCCGCTGCGGTGTGATATCATTGAAGTCGATGATCACGGCAGATACATTGAACACTCATAAGCAAACACGCGGCAGGTTAATATCGATCACACTGATCGTCTTCGCCGTTTGCATCAAAGTATTCACTTTCAGATTCGGCGTCCTCGATGAGTTATGGGAATATGATTTCTGCAGGGCGATAACCATGGGGTATGTTCCTTATAAAGATTTCCCATTCGTGTCGATGCCCTTATTCTATTATCTATTCGCTATACCGCTTATTATCTCGAGAACTCTGTTTGCCTTCCGTGTTATGACCTTTGTTATGCTTGCCCTTACCATGGTGCTTATCTACGACACTATGGAGAAGGAATCCTCCTCCGGCATCGCACTCTGCATAACTCTGTTCGGAGTAAGATTTGTAGAAATGAGTTCTTATAACATGCTGATGATGCTTTTCGCATTGTTATGCTTCCGTCTTCTTAAGAAGGAAGATTCGAACCGGACCCATTTTCTCCTCGGTTTATGCGCAGCCGCCGCAGTGCTTACAAAACAGACTTCAGGCGGGCTCCTTCTCATTGCAGTTACGGGTATAATCATATACCGGAAGATCAGAAAGCACACAGGCATACTCCGTTATATCGCAGGCGTATCCATACCTTGCCTTCTGTTCCTCATATACCTTCTTGCCACATCCTCATTCACGCCTTTTCTTGAATACTGTTTCTTCGGGCTGTTCGGATTCGCAGGAAACAAAGCCTTTTATCCCGACGGCACTCTGATATTGATCGTCATGATAACAGCAGGCCTCATCTGCGATATCTTCTTTGCAGTAAGACTGAAAGACCGCGATGCCGTTTTCCACCTGCTTACGGGAATCGCCGTCCTGTCGAATTCAATCCCCATAGCAGATGCCTTTCATCTGGTCATCGCGGCGGTGTTCTTCTTGATCCCGGCCGCAAAGATGATAAAAAGATATGCATCGGGTCTTATAAGTTTCAACCTGACTTTTGTCATCGCTCCCATGATCCTCGCGATAATACTCATCCTGGAGTCAGATGTCTTTATCAATCCCGGATTCTCGGACAACAGCCCGGAGCTTGTCCTTATCCCTTCTTCGGATCAGACAGATTACTATATGCCGCTTTACACCCGAAACAAGGAATATGAGAGCGAAGGAAAAAAGGTTACGGTATTATCTACTTCAGCCGTGATATTCTCAATCCTGGACGGAACCTTTAATCCCCCGTTCGATGTTTTTAACAACGGCAATTTCGGAAGACAGGATCCGGTAATATATGTTGAACGCGCCTGTTCTTCAAGTGACACCGTCATCCTCATGCCGGATGATTACATAACGGAAAACCGCCAGAACCCGGGCGGCATATATGAATACATCACATCTCACTGCACACCTGTCTCATCCATGGGAGAATGGGTCTGGTATACTCCGAATACGGCACAGGAGGATTAAGACATGAAGCTCAACCATAAGAATACTTTTCTCGTCGGACTTGCGTTTATGTCCATCATCGCATTCTGGCAGCTTTACGACAATGTCGTTCCACTGCTGCTTACCAATACTTTCCATCTCGATGAAGACATAACCGGTGTCATCATGGCAGCGGATAACGTACTCGCATTGTTCCTCCTCCCTCTGTTCGGAAAACTGTCTGACAAGACCTCTACAAAGATCGGCAGGAGAATGCCGTACATACTTATCGGAACCGCGGTCACTGTTTTGCTCCTCAACCTTCTTCCCGTCATCGACAACGGATTTTACGCGGGAAAGGATTCATCGTTCTACAGCCTTGCATCATTTATCGTGGTACTCGGCGGTCTGCTTCTTGCCATGGCATCCTACAGATCGCCGGCCGTCGCCCTCATGCCCGATGTAACGCCGAAGCCGCTCCGGTCCACGGCGAATGCCGTCATCAATCTCATGGGCGCCGCAGGCGGGATCATCTATCTCGCGTTTACCGCGGTAATGTTTCCTAAGTCGAAGACTGAAGGTCTCGAGCATGTCGATTACCGGCTGCTGTTCGTATTCATGTCGGTCTTCATGGCCGTATGCATCGGCATCATGTACTTTGCGGTCAATGAGCCTGAATTATCCGCGGAGAATGACCGCATAGAGAAAGAACATCCGGAATGGGATCTTACGGAGGAAGACAAAAAGACCGGCGATGCGAAGCTTCCTGCTCCCGTATTAAGATCCATGATATTTCTGCTTATCTCCATAGCTCTCTGGTATATTGGCTACAATGCCGTCACCACATGGTTTACGACTTATATCAGCGTCCTTATGGGAGAAGGTCTGGGAGGCGCATCGACGTGTTTCCTGATCGCCAATGTCGGCGCTATAATCTCATACATCCCGATAGGCTTCGCGGCATCCAGGTTCGGGCGGAAAAAGATGATCTACTTCGGAACGCTTCTGCTCACCGCATCATTCGCGGTTTCCTTTTACCTTACTACAACCGAATCCTCGGTCACCACAGCCATGTATGTCACATTTGCTTTGGTGGGAGTCGCTTGGGCTTCCATAAGCGTCAACTCACTTCCCATGTGCGTTGAGATGTGCAAGGATGCGGATGCCGGCAAATACACAGGTCTCTACTATACGGCGTCCATGGCAGGACAGGTCGTAACTCCGATATTCGCGGGATTTCTTCTTAAGAATGTGTCATACAAGATACTGTTCGTTTATGCCGCCGTTTTCTCGTTGCTCTCATTTATCACCATGATCTTCGTCAAGCACGGTGACACCAACGTAAAGAGACTTAAGGGACTCGAGAACTTCGAGGATCTATAAAGAGATCCTCTTCTTGATCCGGTCTGTGGCTTTGACCTCAACGAGATACCACACAACAGTCGAGACCGATATCTGCAGTACCACGTTGATCAGGAAGAACCACGGCGATGCGAAGCTTATCTTTGAGCCGGTCTTATCCATGATTATGAAGATCAGTATCTCCAGAGGGAAATTGCAAAGGTAGAGCGCGAACGAGATCCTGCCGGCAAACTGAAATGGAGCAGTACCCAGGATCTTGCTTAACGGCTTCAGCAGCTGCACCGCGAATATGACGAGCGGATAGACAATGAGCGGGAATGTGACAAAGTAAGGCTGATAATCGAACGAATCCGTTCCTGCGATCAGCATGATGGCAATGAACGCCGCATTGATACCCAGCAATACAAGACACATATTCCGGATCGTCTTCCGGGACACAGCACTTTTAAGCAAAGCCAGATCGCAGCCGATGAAGAATGACACGAAGGCCCTCGAACTTGCAAGATCCGTAAACGGTATCGCACCGTCAGGCACTCTCCGGACCAGGAAGTTCATTCCGAATATGATCATAATGGTAAAGAGGACAAAGCTTTTCGCCCTGTCGCCGCGCGAGCACCACGTGATAAAAAAGAAGATGCACCAGCATATAAGCAGCTTATTAAGAGTCCATGCGGGCGCGTTCCACGCCTCCCCGCTCCAGAACATCTGAAATCCCGTAAGGTGATACAAAAGCTCGCTTGAAGAATTGCCGCGGATAACAAAATAGGAACCGTAGAGCTTAAGGTGAGCAAGCTGCAGCACCACGGTCATAAGAAGAGTGACCCACATCGCGGGAAATATCCTTATGATCCTGCGCCTGATAAAACGGCAGAATCCGTGCCACATCGAGTTTTGTGTCTTGCTCTTATCCTGCTCGAAAAGGACCGCCGCCGAAGTTATCTTATCCCTGTAAGCGACCCACGACAGATATCCCGACAGCATAAGGAACAGCTCCACCATGATGCCGCCGTTCTGCTCCAGGAATCTGATGACACCGATGCTGTCGAACGGCATCCGGCCGTTATCGGTGAATCCTACGGTAAAAGGGTGATAAAGGAAAGCGATAATGAGGGCGCTTAAGCCCTTGACCGCCGTTATCTCTTTGATCTGTCTACGTTCTCCTGCCGCCATAGAAATTATGATATCACGCGCAGGATAATTTGAAAAATGCGGTAAACTCTGTATAATCACTGATTAATGATAATCTTTGCCGAGGAGCCTCACAATGGATCTTAACAAAAGACGCATCACGGTCATCGTCAGTGTCTGTGCCATAATCATCATTCTCGCAGTCGCTCAGGTAACAGGTCACGGAAAACCCGTGCCTGCAGATCAGGGGTCTATCTACGCCGGGACGTTCTGGTCTCTTCTTCCTCCGATCATCGCGATAGCGCTTGCACTGCTCACCAAGGAAGTCTATTCTTCGCTGTTCATCGGCATAATCACGGGCGGACTGCTATATGCAAATTACGATATAGAAGGAATGCTCATTCATTCTTTATCGGACGGAATAGTCGCATCGATCGCGGATCCGTATAATGTCGGCATTCTGATCTTTCTCGTGATCCTCGGAATAATCGTGCAGTTGATGAATAAAGCGGGCGGTTCCGCGGCATTCGGACGCTGGGCCTCATCTCACATAAAGTCCCGTGCAGGCGCACAGATCGCCACCATCGCCTTGGGCGTTCTTATCTTTATCGACGACTATTTCAACTGCCTTACCGTCGGTTCCGTAATGCGCCCCGTTTCCGATAAGTGTAAGATATCCCGCGCGAAGCTCGCATATCTCATCGACGCAACAGCCGCTCCCGTCTGCATAATCGCCCCGGTATCATCCTGGGCAGCTGCTGTCTCTTCATACGTGGAAGAAGGCAACGGTCTTCATCTGTTCATAAAGGCGATCCCGTTTAATTTCTACGCTCTTCTTACGATAATCATGATGCTCTTCCTGGCTCTCACAGGTCTCGATTACGGACCCATGTTAAAGCACGAGAAGAACGCGAAGGAGAAGGGAGACATCTTCTCCGATATGAAGCGCCTATCCTCCGAAGCTGAGGAAACCGTCAACGCGAAAGGCAAGGTCTTCGACCTCATCCTCCCCATCGTTGTGCTTATAGTTTCCTGCGTCATCGGAATGATCTACTCCGGCGGATTCTTCGACGGAGAGAGCTTTGTAGACTCGTTCTCCAACTCGGATGCTTCCGTCGGACTCATGTTAGGTTCGGTAGTCTCGCTGATCATCATAATCATCTACTACCTTCTGCGCCGCGTCATGACATTCACCGAGATACAGGACTGTACACCCGAAGGCTTCAAATCCATGGTACCCGCCATCATGATCCTGATATTCGCCTGGAGCCTTAAGGCGATGACCGACAGTTTGGGCGCCAAGGAATATGTTGCAGGTCTTGTACAGAATTCGGCTTCCGGATTCCATACATTCCTTCCCGCCATCATCTTCCTTATCGCATGCGCCCTGTCCTTCTCGACTGGAACATCCTGGGGAACATTCGGCATCCTTATACCTATCACACTCGGTGTCTTCCCGTTGACAAATCCGCTGGGTGTTGTCTGTGTATCCGCATGTATGGCAGGCGCCGTCTGCGGCGACCACTGCTCGCCCATATCCGATACGACCATCATGGCGAGCGCAGGAGCACAGTGCGATCACGTCACACATGTATCGACACAGCTTCCTTATGCCCTCACGACTGCGGGCGTCAGCTTCGTCGCTTACATCATCGCGGGCTTTATACCGAATGCGCTGATCGCGCTTCCGATAGCGATAGCGCTCATGATCGGAACGCTCTTTGTTATGCGAAAGGTCCTGAAGACTTAAGTCAGGCTGCGATAGGTCCCCAGCCTGTTCTTACGAGTTCATCCCTCAATTTGCTCAAGGCGCTCTTCAAGTCCTTGCGGACGGTCTCCCTCGTATATCCCAGGATCTTTCCGGCTCCTGTGATACTCATGTCTTCAAAGTAGATAAGCCTTATCACCTCTGATTCTCTCGGTGTAAGGGCCTCGCTGCACAGCCGGATCATATCGGCGGACCTCATCTTTCTCTCGAGTCCTGTCAGGATATCCTCATCCCCTGACGGGATCATATCGGCAAGGGTACAGTCAGACTCTTCATCAAAAGACACCGGGCAGTCAAGGGACTTTACCCTGATATCACAATCTGTTATGCCGGCGATCTTTTCCGGATCAACGCCGACGCCGAATGCGATCTCATCGACGGCGGGTTCAACACCGAATTCACGCAGATAACGGTTCCTGAAATCGCGTATCCTGAACAACAGCTGCTGCTTCCTTACCGGCACAGAGACAGCATTGCCCTGTTCAAGGGTATACCTGCTCATCGCCTGTTCTATCCACCATGAAGCATATGTGGAAAGCCTGAAGCCTTTTGATGCATCAAATTTCTCCAATGCGCGGATGAGGAATCTGTATCCTTCCTGGATAAGATCCTCTTTATCAACTGCAGGAGAATTACAGATGCGCTCGTAGTAAGAGGCCCTGTTAACAATATATCCTTTCAGGGTGCCCGCGAGCTTTTCATATGCAGCTTCATCCCTGCGGGACTTAAACGCCCTGATAAGAGCGATTTCCTCCTCGCGGCTCATATTGCACTTGTTATTGAAATCTTTCATGTTCTATCCCCCCTTACAAAGGGATTATAGCACATTCATTTCAATATGCAATTTTATCGTTTCAATATTCAATCGGCTTGTTATTGCTTATTTTACGCCGTTTTTCATTATTCTCATTTCAATCTCCGCTTATAGTTTTGCAACTCTGCCGCCAGATTTCATTAACTGCCGATACATCCGTCCCTGCGCGGAATGATATATTCGTCGCCGAATCTGCATGTGTTGTCGAGTATGAATAACTCCTGTAAGGAGATATAGTTATTGACCTCAATATCCGAAAGCCGGCTTACCGTTTCCTTATATCCTTCTTCGGTAAGCAGGACTGTATATCTTAAGTTTTGAAGCGAATCCGGTTCCCACATATCCCTAAGGAAGAACGGGGCACAGTCCGAGAAGAAATCAGGAGCGACCCTTGCCGGATGATCCCTGTAGTATTCGTTTACAAGCCCGGTGTGAACGATCCATATAAAAGATTCCCCGTCCCTGCTCACTTTAAAGCGCAGACGGTGGTTGCTGTACATAACAAGCCCGTACCGCGCGCTTACAGGTATATCCTCTCTTGAAGCCGTTCCTACCATATAGCCTTCATCGATAAGAGCCTGGATAAAGACGCGTCTGGCCGAATCGATGATCTCCTGATTCTGATCACTTTCCCTTCTCCACATATAATGCTCATCCTGTTCGGCAGCCTCGTTCGTCAAAAGATATCCGTTGGCCGCCATGAGCTCGTCGACAGTAACGTTAGACCCTGAAGAACGCGCACCCTCAGGAAGTTCCGCGGCATTGCCGACCACTTTAAGGATCAGTTCTATGCTCATGGGTTTATTGCTGTAAGCGGACTTGCCGACCAACCCGTTGTTTCCGGTCATGAATCTTGAAAGGGTAGCTGCGCTCGAATCACAGACTTCAGCAAACTGAGCAAGCGTCCGTTCACCTTTGGCATTGGATATTATGCGGGCCCTGCGGGAGATATTGGGAAAATTCCTGTTAAGGTAAAGAGTCGGAGCACCGCCTTCTTCGGTTATGGTTATCTCCCTGCCGCGCTCTTCGACATGATATTTCTTCGACAGCGGAGCCTGCCCGCCCTTGGCAACGGTAAACTCCACATCGTATATCTTCTCCTTATTGTCTTTGTTTCTTCCCATAAGGTTAAGTATAACAATATCCTTTTTCCTTTTATAGCACCGAAAAGCGGTGTCAGCCAACCGCATCCTGCATATTACAATGTTTGCACTTTGTTTTAAGTTTTTTTATCGTCAAGGCTTTATGATAATGTCATAGGGTCTGAGTTTTTTCTTAAGGAGGATCATAAAATGAAATACATCAAGGAATTACGTAAAAAGATCTCGGCTGTCATTCTTGCGGCCGCGGTCGCAGTTGCCGTCCCGTTCGCAGCATTGAGCCTCGATAAAGGTTCACCCGTCCTGGCTGACGCAGGCAATTACTTCTTCGACACTCTTGATTCCGTCACAGCTTTTCTCGTACTTTACGGTGAGGATATCCCGAATGATGTCCGTTGTTCCCTTGAGAGTTCGAGATCGCAGGCTGTAGCAACAATCGATGACACGGACGGTTATGTTGCCGCTTATGCCAACATGAGGGTCGCATTAAGAGTTGCGGAATCTACTTATGCCGGCATTCCCGTCGACACCAACGTTGCGCCGGATCCGGTTCTCGGCACAGCCGAATACAATCAGATGTACGGGATAACGTCCGATGCGGCTAGGACCACTGCAGCCATCTATGCAACAAGCAGGGGACTTCCGACGGAAATGATAAGAACAGCTCTTAAGAACAGCTTTGTCGAGAGGCTCTATCCCATCATTCTCGGCAGGACCTGCGATATCGCCGGAAGGGATTACTGGGTTAACGGCATCGAGAGCGGTCTTTACACACCGGCTGATGCAGTCAGGACAATGCTTAACAGCGCGGAATTCGTCGGAAGGAATACTTCCAACCAGGAATTCGTAACCGTCCTGTACAATGCGTTCCTTTCAAGAAATCCCGATCCTTCGGGTCTTGCAAACTGGGTGAACGCGCTTAACAACGGTGCTTCCCGCAACGATATCATCAATGCCTTTGCACAGGCTCCCGAATTTGCCGCAACCTGTTCATACTACGGCATGTAAGCCATGTAAAATCTAAATCATTCTTGATTGAAATATGCCCTGTACGATATACTGTCGTATAGGGCTTTTTTAGTCTGACATTTAAGATAATACATACTTGTCTTCGGGGTGTTGTCATATGAATCTGATCAAAAAATGGAAAGGTCTTTCGCTTCTTTGGAAGATACTCTCTATCGCCATTCCGGTTGTTGTCATCGCCGTTGCCATCGTGATCATCATATTGCTTTCCGGAGGCATTAAAGCTACGACGATGAGACTTCTTCGGATCGAAGGGACAGTTACCCTGTACGACGCCTCAGGTTCGGAAAAATCCCTGTTCGACAACATGAGATTCGCTAACGGAGATGCGCTCAGCACAGGCGATGCAAGCCTCGCTCAGATAGCGCTCGACGATTCAAAAACGGTAACACTCGACGAGAACAGCCGCGCCGAATTCTCGCAGAACAATAAGAGCATTGAACTTAACCTCACGGAGGGCGGAGTCTTTTTTGACGTTAACAAACCTCTCGAGGACGACGAGTCATTCGATATAGTTACATCCACCATGACAGTAGGAATAAGGGGAACATCCGGCTATGTCAGAGTCGACAAAGACGGAATAGCCTCTATCACGCTTACTTCCGGCCACGTTCATATCATCGGCATCAATCCGCGCACCGGAGAGACCAAGCAGCTTGACGTGAATCCCGGACAAACGGTAAGGGTATATCTGTTCGACGACAGGGCAGTCGGTAGCGTTGACTTCGTACTTCAAGACATAAGCGAAGAGGATCTCAATGCATTTATCCTCGCAAGGCTCGCGGAGAACAGACCTCTCATGCTGACGGTATGCGCAGCAACCGGATGGGACGAGGAACTCATCCTGATCCTTGCAGGCGTAACGTTTGACGAAGATGAGACTGACCGAATTGAAGAAACCCCTACCGACACACCGACGCCGACCGTTGAACTGACAGAGGCGCCGACCGAAGAGCCTTCGACCTCGCCTACCGTCACGACGTCACCGTCACCGACCGCAGCAAGAAGGGCGACCACACCTACGCCGACTGCTTCAGCCGCGCCTACCGCGACTCCGACTGCAGCCTTAACGACGACGCCTACGCCTTCAGCTTCACCTACGCCTTCCAACAATCCTTCAGGCGGCGGTTCATCAGGATCGGATCCTGATGATACAACTACAACACCTACGCCGACGGATACACCTGAGCCTACGGCCACAACGGCGCCTGAGCCTACAGCAACAACGACACCTGCGCCGACGACCACATCAACGCCTGCGCCCACAACTACAACGACGCCCGCGCCGACGACCACGACGACGCCTGCGCCTACGGACGAACCTACAACCACGCCGGATCCTACGGATGATCCGGATCCTACGGATGAGCCGGAACCTACGGATGATCCTGAGCCGACGGACGATCCCGAGCCTACAGACGATCCGGAACCTACGGATGATCCCGAGCCTACGGACGATCCCGAGCCTACAGACGATCCGGAACCTACGGACGATCCCGAGCCTACGGATGATCCCGAGCCTACGGATGATCCCGTACCCGAGCCTTCACCTTCTGACGGAACTTCGGATATCACTCCGATCGGCAACACGACCTGGGCGCATCTTTAAGATGATCGGGTCCGCATTATAAATGACCGGCACTAAACGTAACTTATTGATAAGCCTTATAAGCGCCGCCGTGCTTACTGCGGCTGCCGGCTCGGGAATACTTAAGACTCCCGACCGGTGGGTTCAGGATACATTATTCCAGCACGAATCCGTGAGTTCCTCCGACATCATTATCGTCGGCATCGACGAGGATGCACTCGCGGATCTGGGACCTTACAACACATGGGACCGGAGTGTCATGGCATCCGCGCTTGAAAGGCTAGCCGAAGATCCTGACAAACGCCCTGCCGTAGTCGCGATAGACACTCTTTATGCCGGAACATCCACACCTGACGGGGATGCCCGTCTGGCCCGCGCCGCAGCCGAACTCAACGTTGTAACAGCCACCGTCGCGGAATACGGAACTTCTTATGTCTACTCGGAAGAAGGAATGAATATCGACCATTACTCGATATTGGGATATGAAGAACCTTATGAAGCATTAAGGGATGTCACGATCCAGGGGCATATCAACGCGATGGAAGACACGGACGGCATCATGAGGCACGCCCTGCTCTATGTCGAGCCTTCAGACGCAGACGGGAACAAAGAACAGGTATTCTCCATGGCATATATGGCGGCTTCGGAGTTTCTCAAGACCAAAGGAGAACAGGCCAAATATCCCGATACCAACGCAAGAGGTCAGTTCTATGTTCCGATGAGCGCGGGCCCCGGCAGATTCTACGACGGCATATCGTTGTCGGAACTGATCAACGGAGATGTGCCCGCTGACTATTATGCGGATAAGATAGTCCTCATAGGCCCCTATGCCACGGGACTTCAGGATGCATATTTCACACCGATCGACAGAGCCACGCAGATGTTCGGAGTCGAGTTCCAGGCCAATGTGATCCAGAGCATCATCGAGAACAACTTCAAGTCCGAATTATCCGATGTCCCGCAGCTCATAGCTCTTTTCGCGATATTGGCGCTTTCCATGTACCTGTTCCTTGATACAAAGATGAGCACATCGACAGTATGCTTTATCGTATTTACTGTATTAGCGCTTGCGGGTTCTTTTGCAGCTTATCAGCTTGGGACCGTCATACATCCGCTCTGGATCCCGGCGGGTCTCCTGATCATTTATATCAGTACCGTCATTTACTATTACATTAAGGCCGCAGCCGCAAGACAGAGAGTCTATAATACATTCGAGCGGTATGTCGCCCCGTCTGTCGTCAAAGAGATACTGAAGGAAGGAACCGAGAGTTTGGGTCTCGGCGGAAAGCTCACAGATATTGCCGTGCTTTTCGTTGATGTGAGAGGATTTACAACCATGTCGGAGAGGCTCGATCCCGAGAAGATCGTCTTCATCCTCAACAAGATCCTCACCACCACCTCCTCCTGCATCGAGAAGAACAACGGCACGCTCGACAAATTCGTAGGAGATGCCACTATGGCATTCTGGGGCGCGCCCTTTCCGCAGGAGGATTCCGTTTATCTGGCTTGCAGGACCGCCCTCGATATAGTGAACGGGTGCGAAGAAGTATCCGAAGCTCTGAAGAATGAGATCGGCGAAGGATTTAAGGTAGGCGTCGGAGTCCATTACGGACCCGCCGTCGTAGGCAATATAGGTTCCGAGAAACATATGGATTATACTGCTATAGGAGACACGGTAAACACGTCGGCAAGACTCGAGGCAAATGCGCCGGGAAGCACTGTTTACATAAGCCGTGTCGTAGCAGACAAACTGGGGGACCTCGCTGAAACAAAGTCTCTCGGAAGTACTGTAAAGCTCAAAGGCAAAGCTGACGGGTTCGAGGTACTGGAACTTCTTTCACTGCGCGAAAAGGAGGCTGAATGATGCTTAGATTCTTAGGAAGAGGCTCTGCGTTTACGGACGATCATAACAGCGCGTTCTTTGTAAAAGGCAGCAAGCTCGTACTTATCGACTGTTCGATGACCGCTTTCATCAAGATCAAGAAGATGGATCTTACGGGAATAGAGTCTGTCGATCTTCTGATCACGCATACCCATTCCGACCACATAAGCGGCATCGCGATGCTGATCGATCTTTTTTACTTTACTACCGACATAAAGGTCACGGTGGTCGCTCCGAGCGAAGAGGTCAAAGAGGATCTCCGTTTCTCGCTTAACAGGATGGACGGCTGCTTAGACGTATGGTACAGGCTCGTATCGGCCCAAGAATACGAAGAGGACTTTTTTAAAGCGGCGATCCCCACTTCGCATACCCCTCAATTGGAAGGACGGTGCTTCGGATACAACCTTCTGATCGACGGAAAGAATGTGGTCTATACAGGGGACAGCAATACCATAGAACCTTTTATCCCCTATCTTACGGAAGGGTCCATACTCTATATGGAGACGGCGTTCTTCAGAAGCCCTGTCCACATGCACATAGACGACATGCTCCCGTTCATAAAAGATACCGTCGCGAAAGGAATAAAGGTGTACCTTATGCATATCGACAACGAACAAGAGATCTTGAAGAAGACAGAAGGCACAGGAGCTGCTCTGGCTCCCCTGTACAACGGTCAGGATGCGGTCGCAACTTTGGATATGATCTACGACATTACGGATGAGCTTTATAAGCTTACATGCCGCAATGAGTATTCCGACCACAATGAACTGTTTGGGTATCTGACGCGTCTCGGACAGAATATAGTCGGAGCGGACCGAGCGAGTTTCTGGAAATGGGACAAAAGACGCCACGAATTGTGGACGACGGCAGCCACGGGGGTAGACCGCATCGTGATCCCCGACAACACCGGACTGGTCGGCAAAGCCATAATGAACAAGTCCGTGGTCATCACCAATGACCCTTACAACGACCCCGATTTCAATTCCTCCGTCGATAAGAAGACAGGTTACGTGACAAAGTCCGTAATGGTCCTCCCCGTCGCCGATGTAAACGGGGAATTCATAGGAGCATTCCAGCTTATCAATAAACTCGATGACAGCGGATTCGATATGACCAATGATACACGCAAGCTGTCACTTCCCGCTCTTATCTGCGGACTTGCGCTCGAATCCGATACATTCCTCGACGATGCGCATCACGACAGACTGACAAAGCTCAAGAACCGCATAGGCTTCTATGCCGACTTCTCGAAGAAATACATGAGTTATCTTTCCGAAGACTGCACGAAGCCTTTGAGCATGTTCATATGCGATATCGATAAGTTCAAGCTCGTTAACGATACATACGGGCATAATGCAGGCGATCAGGTGCTCGAATACGGCGCAGGACTCATCGAGGCCGCGTGCCGCGAGAACGACAACGCCTACAGATGGGGCGGAGAAGAATTCATCATGCTCATGCCCGATACGGATCTTGCCGAAGCGACCGCAATTGCGGAACAGCTCCGCAAGGCCATCGAGGCCGCCGACTTCCCTGCCGACGGGATCACGATCAAGAAGACCATGAGCTTCGGAGTCCATGAATTCATCAGGGGCAAGTCAATTGAAGACAATATCAGCGTAGCCGACGGAAGGCTTTATACCGCCAAAGAGACCGGCAGAAACAAAGTCGTCAGCCAAGATTAACAGACCGCGTTCAGAAGCGCCCTCCGCCTCCGCCGGAGTGGCCGCCGCCTCCGCCGCCGGAAAAACCGCCGCCTCCTCCGCCGCTTGAAGACGACGGGGGATTATATATCCGCTTCACATTAGTGACCTTATCAGACAGTTTAAGTGAAGACTCGGGGGTCTTATACTGCTTGGCCTGCGGTTTCTTATCAAGGCCTTTGGATGCCGTGCAGATAAGTGTTATAACAAACGCAAGACCCGCAGGAATAATAAGGCAGAAGAAGGTCACGGAAGACGTATTTCTGTAATCATAACCGTCCAGATCATCGAGTATGTTTTCCAGAGCATCATAATACTGTCCGTCGGAAAGCAGGCTCTTCTGTGATCTGAACAATGACACGCATTCATCATCACTGACCGCGAAGTAAGCCGTTCCGTAAGTATATAACCAGAAGAATCTCTGACCCGGCTCATCGATCGTAAGGTCTATCAGGATGCAGATACCCGAGTTATTCACCAGAGATGTCTTTATGCAGGCCTTCTTGTAATAATCGGCCGCAAATCTCTCACAGTCTTCGTCGCTGTTGCTGTAGCCGCTGCCCTTGTCACGGGTGGTTACGATGACCACATTGATGTCTTTCCTTCGTGACAGCTGACGGGCCATATCTTCCAGGTCCCCGATCTGGGAACGCGTAAAAACACCGGCATCGTCATCAACACGTATCTTTTTCGAAGGGGAGGAAGACATAAATGCGTAGAAAGCAACACACAGTATTACGAGCGCGACAAGACCTATCGTCGCGGTCACGGAGAGCATACTCATCTCACCGAAGAAGCTGACCTTGCCCTCCTGCTGCTTTTTCTTTTTATCTGAAGCCTTGTTCCTGCTCATCCCACAAAACCTCCCATTATAATGCCCGCGATGAAACGGAACACCACGGATATTACGGCAAGCGTCACCGAGTAGAATACGAGCTGCTTAACGCGGCTCACGGGAGCCTTGCCGGCTACCTCTCCCGTCTGCCCGTTCATCGCAAAATAGAAATCCTTCCCGAGATACTTATAGTGAAGGAACCACACGGGCAGAAGCGCATATTCGGCCTTGATGTCCCCTATCTTCGTATCGTTCTTCTTAACCTGATGTCTGTCGTATTTCTTAAGCTTGGCTTCGATATCATTGTTGATATACTCGCTTCCGCGCCTGCGCGCCCTCTGTTCGATATCTTCCTTGGACTGATCATATCTGTCGGCAAAGAAGCCCGGCAGGTACTTATAATCAAACGGGATCATCTTTGTATAATCGTAAGGCTCTATCGCCTCCATCAGAGCATCATCGATGCGGGTCTCTCCGTCGAACGGCATCTTCTCGAAGCTGAGAGTGCCGTTGATCTCGAATTCATAATCCTTGTGAATGGTGTAATTACCCGAATAAGTCGTGGTATGCCCCGTTCCGTTAAGGCTCACATCGCCTTTCATATCGTACAGCCAGAAAGGAACGTAAAGTCCCGTCAGCTTCTCGATATTCTTCTTCGACACAAAGTTTACGGGAGCATACTTGCCGCCCTTGCACCACTTAAGGAATGCGCTCTCAGCCTTCTCCCTGTTGTATCGAAAAGGTATTATGTACTTAGGCGTAAACTCACCCGTAAGGCGCTGTGACACGAGCGCCGGCGATCCGCAGAACGGACAGAAGGAAGCGGAGGTGTTCATATCGGCAAGTATCTTGCCTCCGCAGGCATTGCAGATAAACTCAACGCTTTCCGCATCAGCTTCCTTGGATTCAAGCGCTTCGATCTCCGTCTTGATCTCATCTATGTTAAAGACGCCGCCGCAGTATTCGCAGGCGAGCTTCGCCGCTCCGGGTTCGAACCTCAGATTGGCCGAACAGTTAGGACATTTGATCGTATCTGCCATTATCCTTTACCTCTCAATCAAGATCAGTCAGAGCGCGTTTGCTCTCTTATCAGTCTTCCCATGCCATGCCCTTCTCCGAGGTATGAGCGCGCGATTCATCCATCGGCATGGGCTTGCCGAACAGATATCCCTGAGCGCGGTTGCATCCGATCTTCTTCAAGAATTTCAGCTGCTCATCGCTCTCGACTCCCTCACAGAGCGTCGACAGGCCCATGGAAGTTGCCCCCTTGACGATAAAGTTCATGAGCGTCCCGGTCTTGGGATTATTCTTAAGGTTTCTCATAAATACGAGGTCGAGCTTTAAGACATCGAAGCTGTATTCAGTCAGTGTATTAAGAGAAGAATATCCGCTGCCGAAGTCATCGAGCCATATCTGATACCCGAGATCGCTCATCCGTTTGCATTCGCTCTTGATATAACCGATATTGTCATTAAGGGCGCTCTCGGTGATCTCTATGTCAAGCATATTCGCGGGCACGCCTGTTTCCTTACAGGTATCATATATGAATCCGAAGATATCGCACAGTTCGAAGTCGAGCCTCGATATATTCACCGACACAGGCACGACAGGCTCGCCCACCTCATTGAGTCTTTGGTAATCGCTGCACACCTGACGGACGACAAACATATCGATCAGATGGATAAGATGGAACTGTTCGAGTGTCTCGATAAAATCTGCGGGATTGAATGTTCCGACATTGGGATCGATCCACCTTACGAGCGCCTCATAGCCGCATATCTTATTTGACTCGACCCTCACTACCGGCTGGTAGAACACTTTGATATAACTATTCTCGATCGCTTCCTCGATATGATCTACGATATACTGCTGTTTCTTCAGGTCCTCGCGAAGCATATCGTCATAAATGCAGTAATAGATGTCGTGGCGCCGCTTGATGCTGTTGCAGGCAAGTCTGGCGTGATCACAGGCGATCCCGATCTCGGTATACTTATCGTCGGCAAAATAGATGCCTGCTTTGATCCTGAGCTTCTTATTGACATCCTCGTTAAGCAGCATGTTGCGGTAGATGTTCTCTATCTTCCGGATGATCTCATTTCTTTCACCGAACGCGAACACGAAGAAGTGATCGTCAGAGAAGCGTGCGCACACATCGTCCGGGAATTCGTCCTTTATTATCTTCGCGAAGTCACACAGGACCTCGTCTCCGAGTTTAAAGCCGTGACGCTCGTTATAAAGCTTGAAGTTAGGGATGTCAAAATGGATAAAAGCCGCCGGGCTGCGCCTTCCCTCAGGGGTATTCAGGACCTGCTGCGTTCTGATGTAGAAGAACGTCATGTTAAGAAGTCCGGTAAGCTCGTCGGTCATGTTGTTTACCGCAAGTATCTCAGCCTCGGCATAGGAGTTGCGGTTGCGGTTGAAGAATTCATTCTTATCGACATCGACGATGAACACGTAGTAGAAGCTCTTGCCGCCGTGCCAGTGCAGAAGGTGCCCGAAGTCCTCGATATACCGGACCTCGCCCTGCTTTGTCTTGATCCTGTATCTTACATAGTCATGGCGCTGCTCTCCGAAGATAGTCTGTGCCTGTATCTGATTCTCGATCTTATTAAGATCATCCGGATGCACCATATTCTTAAACGAGCCTTGTGTATACTCGAGGAAGTCCTCATATGTTTCACATCCGTACAGCTTAACAACATTTGTCTCCGCGAAAAGGATCTTCTCATCTCCTCCCGCCTCGTATATGAAAAAGCCTCCGGGCAGCCCGCTCGGGATCTTCCCGCCTGTATTGGTCTCATAAAACATCTCACGGAAATCATCCATACCGGCACCTCCTGGCAATATCGGTAAAATCGCCTTAATGATTATATCAAATTTTTATCTGTTCAATTACAGTAACGTGAATTCTCCGGTCACGGTATCGACCACCGTTAATCTGCAGTTACCGATATTATTGCCCGCCCTGTCAGTCGAGAAAACATCACAGGAAATGACGCTTCCCTTTTTGCTGACTTCGCGGACCGGAGTGTGGCCGACGACCTGGGTCAGAGTACCTTCTTTATACATGGGCGCAGATTCATACTGAGGCCGGTGCCATATCGGAGATCCGTCCTCCCACATGACCTCGGGAGGAAGTTTGTTGACCGCCCTGATCACTCTGTCAGCATCCGTGCGCTTATCCTTATCCACATGATCATTGACGAACTGTTCCGTCAGTCCGCCGTGAACGAACAGGACATTGTCCACCCGGTGTACAAATGCTATATGGTCGAGCGACGGCAGACCGGACTTCAAACGGTCAAGCTTATAAGTGACAGTGAATTGGGCAAACTTCGAATAACCGGTCTCCGGCATTTGCCACAGGTAGCTGGTATCGTGATTGCCCCAGCACCACAGGGTATCCGGATGCTCCTTAGAGAAACTTACCGCGCGGTCCAGAGTTTTCTCGTACAGACTGATATTGAATTCCTGTCCCCAATCATCGGGAATATCCATGAGACAGACCGCCTTTTGAGCGGCGCCTTCTTTAAGCCTTGCAGACGCGAGGTCAAATAACTCGGGTTTAAGATGAACATCGGGAATGACAAGGATCTTCATGATTAAGATTATATCCCTATATCACCCGCAGGCAAAAGGGATAAGATCACTCGTCCTTGGCACCGGATTCCGGTCCGTTATACCGGAAACAGAGCATTGTCAGATCGTCGAACTGCTCAGCCTCGCCGACGAATTCATCAACGCTGTCTTTGACGGTCTTAAGTATCAGACGCGGGCCCGCGGCAGGATTCTTATTCAGCGCGACGAGCATCCTGTCGTTGCCGAACAGTTCATCGCCGGCATTAGTAGCTTCAGGAACGCCGTCAGTATATACGAACAGCGAATCACCGGGATGAAGCTCGAATTCATGTTCCGAGAACTTAGCTTTCTTGAGTGTTGCAACCGGAACGGAATGCTTATATTCCACAAGCTCGTAATCTTTCCCTGCCCGTCTTAATACAGGATGCTCATGACCTGCATTAGCTGCGATGCCCTTGCCCGTCGAGATCTCGATAACGGCAAGCCAGACGGTGACAAACTGCTTGGCCTCGTTATTCTCCGTAAGCTGCTTGTTGGTATCCGTCAGAGCCTCGGCAGGGCTCTTTCCGTTCTGAAGGCTGTTCTTGATGAGCAACTTGGATATCATCATGAACAGTGACGCGGGAACACCTTTGCCCGACACGTCTGCCATGACTAAAGCGATGTGATCGTCATCGATCAGGAAGAAATCGTAGAAGTCTCCTCCGACTGTCTTTGCAGGCGTCATAGAAGCGAATATCGAGAATTCGTTGCGTCCGGGGAATGCAGGGAATGTCGAAGGAAGCTGGCTTGACTGTATCGAAGCAGCCATATCGAGTTCTGCTCCGAGTCTCTCCTTATCGGCCGTCGCGACCCTTATCTCTTCCATGTACGATTCAAGATCCGACAGCATCGACGAGAATGCATCCGCCAGTTCCTCGATCTCATTATCCGATCGTATCTCGCCTAACTCCGCGGTTGCTTTCTTCGAATCCTTGTTCGCTTCGTATTCCTTGACGATACTTGTCTCTTTTACAAGGGGACGCACTGCGATCCTGTTGATTATCCTGAAGAAGATGACCAGCAATGTTGCCAGAAGAACCGCGATTATGGCAGCGAGGAACAGTGAAAGTAATAAGGTATAGTCCATGATATCCTTCCATTGTGTCGATACACCAATATACATGACAGGGCTGCCGTTGACCGTCACGGGCGCGAACACATGAACGGCTTCGCGGTCCGCACGCAGGGACAATTCGATATGATCGGAAGGCACTCCGGTATCGAGAAGCTGATCCAGGGTCGGGTAACGTCCGCGGGAATACGGATAAGCGTATCCCAGCTCGAAAAGATCACCGCCGGAACTGATCCTGGATTCATCCTCGAGAGTTCCCGTAATAATGAAGAACATGTCGTCGCCTTCGATGATGAAGCCGTAAAGGAACATGGTATCAAACGATCTCTTTATGCGGTCGAAGGATGTGCTCAGGTGTGAATAACATATCTCGGCGAAAAGCCGCTGTGTCTCCGCGTCCATTTCACGCGCCTGCTCACTCGTTACGAGCTCGGTATCGGGGATCCGGGGATACAGTTCAGAGAACTGCATTTCCTTGGCATTAAGAGCCTCCGGATCATCATAGATGAATTCCATCTGCTCATAGTTCTCATGCCAGTAATCAACAAGGAAATCTATGCTCTTATATTCGGTAAGGGTGTTGACCGCTTCTTCGGCGATCTGTGTGGTGGTATCGAATCTCTGATCCAGCGAGACCTTCATGTTATAGCAGAATACCGCGAGGGCGCATAAAAGCATGATAATGAGCTCAAATACGACCATAGGCCGCGTGATCTGATCAAGAATTCCTCTCGCTTTTCTGTTCTTGAGCCTGCTCATGCCTTTTGTACCACCGTTCCGGCAAGTCCCGTGACTTTATCCATCAGCCATACCGCCAAATATAAGGTTAACATGGTCAATACAAAATTTGCAAGAATGCATATCACGGGATTATCCCCGACCATCGGGTTCAATATCCTGAAATAGATATAAACGAACGGACAATTAAGAAGATACATCCGCATGCTGTGTTCCCTTGTATACTTCATGATCCTCGATTCCCTGAACTTCAGCATGCGCTCTGATCTGTTAAGGGTAAGGAAAAGGAACCATGTAAAGCATGCTCCGCACAGCTTGAGTCCCCAATAGGGCACGATGCCCGAATCACAAAATCTGTCATAGAGAAGGGCAGCTGCCCCGAACACAGCGGCGGCAGTGCCTGTAACGGCAGTCGGCAGGGAATCGAGCTTCGAGAAGAAGAAGTAAAGAACGACACCCAGGAAAAACGGAAGAAGATAAGTTGAGACCTGCGTTACCTTATAGTACGGAAAATCAACACAGTACTCGACTAATAAAGACAAGCCGAGGACAATGATGAACATAACGGGAAGTAACTTCTTCTTAAACAGCGGTGTCATCAGAATGAAGACGAGAGTAACCCAGAACAGCATCAGAAGAAACCACAAGTGATCAGAGAAAACACCGAGCAGCATCGACTTGTATCCTTCAAGAAGTCCTGTGCCCTTATCCCTGCCATATGTCTCTATATCGAAGAAAGTATATGTCGGAACAAGCCAGAATGCGCCATACATGAAATAAGGGACAACAAGCCTTTTGAACCTGTCTTTAATGCTGTATAACACAGTCCTCTTCTTAACAATGATATTGTTCGCGAACAGAAAACCCGAGCAGCACACAAAGCTCGATATGAGGATCGCATTAAGATAATTGCATAAGAAAGAAACGATACGGTCAGGCTGTTCGGCATACTCCGCGAACATCTGCTCACTGGAATAGAACAACATGCAGTGGAGTACGACGACACCTGTAAGACTTGCAGTCTTTATATCGGAGATGAAATCAAATCTGCGCTTTTCCATGAGCCGCCGTGAAAATTACTGCTATACAGTCTTCTTAAGCGTAAGGATATTCTGTCCGTCCTTATACTCATAGTTCACGTCATCCATGAATTTCTTGGTCATAAAGATACCGAGCCCGCCGCGCTTTCTCTCCTTGGCCGAAAGGCTGGTATTCGGATCAGGCCTCGCAAGAGGATCATATTTGACCCCGTTGTCGATAAAGCTTATCTCGACTGTAATCGGGTCATTAAGGATCTCTACCCTTACGGAAGCAGACCCGACTTCGGGATTGTACGCGTAGCTCGAGATATTGGTAAACACCTCTTCGGCTGCAACCTCGATCTTATACCGGTCAGAGGTTGAACATCCGACTTCATCAAGGTGTTTGCCAATGAACGCGAGAACTTCCGGCAGGTTTGTGATTACTGCCGGAATGTCCAGCTGATTCATTATTATCTTATCCTCAAACTATGTTAAGGATATCGTCGAAGCCTGTAACGCTGAATACATCCATAACAGCGTCATTGGGATTCGTGACCTTCATCTGACCCTTGTCTTCCATGGTCTGAGCAAGACCGAGAAGAGCACGCAGACCTGCGGATGAGATATACTCAAGATCCTTAAGGTCGATCGTAAGATCGGTAATGCCGTCGAGAGCGGGTTCAACTTCCTTCTCGAACTCGGGAGCCGTAAGTGTATCAAGGCGTCCGGCGATCTCGATCGTAAGCTTTGTGCCTTCTTTATTGAGTTTTGTTTCCATATCTTTTCTCCTGCAGATAAAATTAACTTTATTATTATATACCAAAATGTTATCTGTTGGTATAAGGGTAATCTCCGCGGGTAACACCGAAAGAATTGCATATTCCGGTAAATTCATCGGATTCGCCGAAGCCGTGGATGATACAGCCGTAATCATTGCCCCTCTCGAGAAGTCCTACCCAGTAGGCAATGCCCGCCGCATCAGGCTCTCTGTTGAGATAAACGGTATATGCCCTTCTTACGAACTCTTCATTCGACAGATTCATGTCACGAAGCTCATTCGAGAATACAAATCCTGCGGATACATCTACAGCCGACATTCCTCCCGTTATCTTATTTACCCAGTAAGAGCGGCCCGCGTCATCGGCGTCACGTCCGAGGAACTCGGCGTAAAGGCGGTCGACGAACGCGCTTATCTGCTCAACATCGGCACCGGTCGCGGCCGGCTGAGACGACGTAGTCGAAGCGGGCGCGGGGGCAGCGGAAGTACCGCTGATCCCCAATGCCGCTGCATTTACCCATACGCAGGGTCTTACGCCGATCAGAGTGCCCGTAGGCGACTCGACGCCGTCAAGCCTGATGGAGCCTGTGTAATTAACATAGGCGGTATTATAAGAGAACATTCCGGGAGACCTTAACCACCAGTATGTGTTGCCGGTAGTAGGATCGCTCTGCGCAGAACCGTTGCGGGCAGCGCCTACGCTTGCCAACGCCGCATCCGTCGCAGCAGCCGTTCTCATCTGATCGTTTGCAAAATACTGTCTTGCCTCATCCTCGCTCAGGATGAACACCTTGTCTGTCACTGCGCCGCCGTTGGCTCCCGGTGTTCCGAATCTCGAATTCGGAGCCGTTGATACACTCGTCGCGATGATCTGATCCTGAGGAAGACCGCCGAGGAATGCACTGTTGAGCCATCCTCTCAATGCGCTGCCTTCCCATCCTGTATTCATGCTGCCTCTGCCCGAATAGTTGGGAGAGAAACACTTAAATGCTATTACGTCATGTGTTATCAGGAGTGCACGTCCGTCGGTTACGGTAAGAACATCCCAGTTGTATCCGCCGAAGTTGACAGAACCGGTCTGAGGCTGTACCGAAGCTCCCGCTGAACCGAAAGTGATGCCTCTCCAGTAAGGATAAGAGACAACCCTGCTGTAACCGGAATTTGCTGAAAGCGCATTCCAGTTGGCTTCTGTGCTTCCGTAATGGATGTTGCGAAGTCCGCCCATCTCATTAAAGGCATTGGCGCCGATGTAAGTCACGCCTGCGCCGATGGTCAGATCCATGACGGAACCGCATGCATTGAAGGCTCTCTCGCCTATAACGCCCTGATTGACAACTATGTTGGAAGCAAGAGGAGCTCCGTTAAAAGCACGCTCGCCTATATATGTGATGCCTCCGGGCAAAGCCGTATGCATCTGTGCGCAGGAAGCAAATGCAAATCCGCCTACGGTCCTTAAGGAATTCGGCAGAGATGCCGTTGTTATATTCCGGCAGTTGTTAAATGCATATTCGCCGATCTCCGTGCAGCCCTCGGGGATAGTCACGGAAGTGATCGTCCAGCAGTGTTCGAACGCGTAGTCTCCTACCTTCGTAACGCCGCCCGGGATCACGAGATTCGTGAGGGGCGCGCCGTTAAGATAAAGATTATGCGCGTACTCGAGCGGGCTCGCCTTATTGCCGCCGAAGTAGATCCTGCAGTATGACGCCACATCGCTGATATAAACGCCCTGAAGACCTGTGCAGCTCTCGAAAGCGCTTATTCCCGAAGCCGTTACGCCGGGACCGAATGTGACGGTGCGAAGACCGGTACATCTTATGAACGCCGACTCGCCGATCACGCCGTTCGGGATCGTTACGCTGCCGAGCGCTCCGTCATCCGCGAATGCCGCGAAGCCGATACGCTGTACCGATCCCGGAATGGATACGGATGTAAGCGCGCCGCATCCCCAGAACGCTCCTGCACCTATCGAGGTCACGCCCTCATTGATCACGATGGAATTGATATACGGCTTAAGATGAAACCACGGCTGGGCAAGTTCGTTGCCCGAATCGGGACCGTGAAGGTGTTCAGGATAATCATACATATCGCCTGAACCGGAGATCGTGAGCACGCCTCCGTTAAAATCCCAGGACAATCCGGGACCGCAGTTGCCGCTGTCAGCGCGTACGATTCCCTTAGGGATCATAACGAATACCATTACAAGGCTCAGGATAACCGACACGAGACGCAGCTTATCAGATGAAGTGATTCGTATCTTTTTCATAGAAAATCCTCCTTGCTAAGATAAACAATATACCTTGACAAGTAAGATTATAAAAAATGAAAAATTACCTGTAGTTTCTATTCGTTGAACTATTTGTAAACTATCAGATTTCCTTAAGCCCGTTCGCCTTAAGGATCTCGTTTATCTTATCCGCATCGCAGATCCTGTTGTTCAAAGCCACGATCATGCACGCATCACGTGGGTTCTTGGAATAAAGCTCGTTAAAGCCGTACAGCTTCAATGCGCGGTTCATCTCATCGAGTGTAAAATGGCCCGCCAGGCACAGACGTATGATAACGTCCCTGTTCTTCGTGTGCTTTTCCATCGAGACTATCTTGCTCCC
Organism: Clostridiales bacterium; assembly: GCA_017527865.1. Lineage (GTDB taxonomy): Bacteria > Bacillota > Clostridia > Saccharofermentanales > Saccharofermentanaceae > Saccharofermentans. The sequence continues at coordinate 30,802 of JAFXPN010000010.1, read as the reverse complement.
GTAGGATTCGGTAAGTCCGGCTCTTGCATAAACATCCTTGAGCATGATGTGCTTCGCATCGATAACATCCTTGAAATAGTAACAGAAGGCCTTATTCGTATCTGCGAGATCTTTTCTGTTAGATAAAAAATAATCCCCTATCTGATCCGGGGCCGTCTGTTCAAGGATCCTGTCAAGCTCCTCGGTAGGTCTCTTATCCATTACCCTCTCCCCCGTTCTGTACTTTTTCCAATTCACGGAGCAGTTCCTCCGCGCTGTAACGCTGGTCTGCCTCCAGCTTGGTGCACTTTTCGATTATATCGCGAAAAGCACCCTCTGCGGGCTTCTCTTTGGGGAGCGCGCCCGTCAGCATAACGTTGAGAAGTATGCCGACAGCATATATATCGGACTTCGCAGATGAAGCCTTAAGACCGTATCCGACCTGTTCGGGGGCTGCGAAATATCTTGTCCCGAGATAATTCCCGTCGTCTATGAGATCGGGTTCATACCATTTCGCGGCATTCATGTCGAGAAGATACACCTCGCCTTTAGGATCCACGATCAGGTTGGACGGCTTGATGTCTCTGTGGATTATGGGATCCGGGAGGCCGTGAAGATGAAGAAGTATCCTTAATATCTGACAGATTATGTCAACCGACCTCCGCTTTGTAAGCTGTTTGGATACGATAAGATCGCCGACCGTCTGCCCCTCGATATAATCTTCGATCACTACAAGGCAATTACTTCCTTCGGCGAGAAACAGTATGCGCGGCATATGGTCCACAGGATGATCCTTAAGATATTCGTATATGCTCTTATCATATACGGTGAGGTATTTCTTGATATAGAGCTTCCCGGTATCCGGCTCTTCGACCAGGATGACGTTCGGGCGGCCGCCGACCGGATTCACCTCACGGTACGATGATATCTCAAGCGCCTCTTCATCGGTAAGTCCCCTGTACGGATTATGAAGATCGGCGGTATATGCCTCCTCCGTGTCATAGAGGTTCTTCCCGTCGATCATGTTCACGGTTCCGCAGTTCGTGCATGTCCACTTGCCGCCGTTATCCGCGAATCCGTCCTGGATATTGAGCATCTGTCCGCACTTATCGCATATCCACACGATGTCATCTTCCGTCTCGATATTGGGATTGATCAGCATCTCGCCGCATCCCCTGCAGACCCAATAAGGCAGGTCGTTGCTGTAGCCTTTCTGAAGTGTCAGATTGGCATCGCATCTCGGACAGTATTCGTGTTGTTCAGACTGAGGATCCATAAACAGATTATAGTATAACAACGCTTCTCCCGTCACATTCCCACCGGAAAGGTGTATTTCGCGAAAAGCATCAATTAATCACTTATTCATACATTAAGCAACACCGGCGTAAAAACCGGGGTTTTTCAGCAGGTCAGTTCCTGATAGTGTTCCTGGTTATCTGAAAAGCATAGAACAGTATCAGGAATAACAGTTCAATTTCCTGATGGAGTTCCTGATAATCGGTAAAAGTTGGAACATTGTAAGGAAATACGGGGCTATTTTGAAGTGACACCGCAAAAGTTAAGGTAAGCGTTAATTTTTTGCTAAAAAAATAAACGGAAACATTAACTTCGGGCGGAGGCTGACCGCAGTGGTATCATAGATCATATGAAACACAAGAGCAGAGGCAGCAGGCGGCAAAGCCGCACAAAGATCATGACTTGGACGGCAGCAGCGTTTGCCGTTATTATGGTCATTGCCGCCGTCTTCGCGGTGTCAGCGCTTGACAGGGATGACCCAGAACCAATAACAACCGAAGAAACCACGTCTGCTGAACAGACTTCGACATCGGAAGCGTCTCCTTCATCTTCCCCGACCCCGCTGCTGACAAACACTCCGACTCCATCACCAACACCGACGGCAGAACCGACTCCCACGCCGACTCCGGAACCTTCTTATCTCACATCGCTCGACGGATACGAACCCGGCAACGTCATCAGTTCGGATCTGATAGACACGTCAAACCTCGGACAGTACTTCACCATAAGTACCATAACGGAAGGAGACCCGGTATTTCAAAGGATCAGCGGTCAGTCTTTCGTTTACAACAATGACATCGGTCTGTCGAGCCTCAGATACCTTAAGATGCTGCATGTAAACTTTGACGGCAACTATCAGGTGGGCGAGATGATCGTCAACTCACAGGTCGCGGATCAGGTAATTAACATTTTCGAGGAATTATGTGAAGCGCGTTACGAGATATATTCAATGTATCTTATCGATGATTTCTGGGTGGGCAACGGGACTGACTCGGACACCAATTCCATCGACCACAACAACACGAGCTGCTTCTGCTACCGCGCGGCGACCGGGTCTTCGCACATATCGAAGCACGCGCTGGGACTTGCGATCGACATCAATCCGCAGCAAAACCCCTATGTGCGCATAAACAGCGACGGCTCTTTAAGCTGGTCCCACGAGAATGCATCCGCCTATGTCTCAGACAGGTCTGCGTCCACGCCGCACGTGATAACTGAAGAAGACTACGCTTATCAGCTGTTTACGGCGAACGGCTGGACATGGGGAGGCGCCTGGAGCAATCCCAAGGATTACCAGCATTTCCAATACGGTTAACCTTAAGCTGTTGCCCCCGCTCGAAAAGCAGGACTCACATTTCTGCAATGACTTTCAGCAGCGCCTCACAGCCTTCCGTGAGATCATCATATGTCTCATCGAAGTTGCCGGTGTACCACGGATCCGCTATGTCGCGCGGATGATCCGTATAATCCAGAAGAAGCTTTATCTTGCCCTCAGTATCTTCAGGTATGATGCGCTTAATATTGCGGAGGTTATACGCTTCCATGCAAAGGATCAGATCATAATTCTCGTAATCCTCCCTTGTCACCTGCCGCGCGCGCCTGGGTGCAAAGGGAATCCCCTCCTGCTGAAGTTTCCTTCTTGCGGGCGGATACATGTCGTTGCCTATCTCCTCGCGCGATGTCGCTGCAGAATCGATAATAACCTTATCTGCAAGCCCGGCGCGGGCCGCCATGTCCTTCATGATGAACTCGCACATCGCAGACCTGCAGATGTTGCCGTGGCAGATAAATAAAACTCTGATCATGCTGCCAAGTCTATACCGTAAAGACCATAAAGACAAGCTGAGATCTTTGAATTGCGATTGACCATATTGATCATTCAGGAACGCAAGATATGATCAGCCGCGGATATCTCAGGGGCAGGGATCACCGCCGAAGATCGCGGTAAAGATCATCACATAAAGCCAAACAAAGACCGGAAACAGACCCCACGCCAGGACACCGATAAGCAGTGCATCGTTTCTTTTCTTCTTAATGATACTCCGGATATAAAGGATAATGCATATCACTATGGGAAGAAAGAATACAGTGATAACGATCCCGGCCATGACCTCACTTGCATAATCCTTCATGCCGATAGGAAAATAAAAGATAAGACAAGTAAGATAATAGTATAAAACACATGCGGCGATCAATGAGAGCCATGCTATCGATACGGCAAGCAGTTTTCTGTTCTTGTGTTTGACCAGACCAAGGATTATCATTCCGAAGAAGATCACCAGGACCGGCGCCCAAAATAACAACATTTCCATTATCTGATCCCTCCCAGATATTCCTCAACCTCCTTCAGATTGAATGAGGATATAAGCCTTCTGTCCTTATCATCAAGAAGTCTGTAATGATTCGAGATAACATTCTGCTGGATCTTATAGCCGTCTTCTTTCTTTATCTCTCTCCACCAGACCTTACCGCCCATCGTCATAGGATACGTCACTTCGACATCCTTCAGCGCGAGCGCAGAAACCATGTGTACAAAATCTTCTCCCAGAGCATCCGTAAGGATCGTGCTCTTCTCGAAAATGGTGACAAGCGCCACGGCTTCCGTCCAGCCCAAAGGGCGGCGTCCCTTCTCGCTCTCGACGAGCGATTTCTTGGAGATCCCGAGGATCATCGCCATCTTGTCCTGTGTGAGTCCGTATTCGGTCCTCACGAGTTTCAGTCTGTCGTTAACTGCAGATACTACTTCTTCTCTGGTCATATCAGCCTCCGGCATACTCGTAAGCTATCGTGGGAAATGACATGAAGATACCGGAATTATCCGTCCGGTAAACATCAAACCTCAAAGCCTTGACCCTTATATCCTGCGGGCCCAGATCATACTCCCCGTAAACGTCTTCGTTATCCTCGAGAACGTTCCTGAGATCTTCGTCCGATTCAAGAAGAAATGTCTGACCGTTAACGCGGGCATAATAGCGGTAGCGGCCGTCGATCTTATTGTCCGACAGCATATAGATATCATTGAAATGTCTGGTGTGCGGGATAAAAGCATATATCATCAGCCCGCCTATAACAGCAGCGATGATCAGGAATACGGCGATCACAATCTTCAACGGCTTTTTGCTGTTCTTGCACATATCGATCAGCCTCCAATATTTGCTCTTATAGTGTAAATTTACACTTTTTGTGCAATTATTGCAAGGGCTGATTATTTTTTCTTTAAGACCACATTTGAAATGAGGCCCATAACATAACGGTAAGCTCTTGTGACCGGATCATTTCCAAACAGAAGGCAGACAGCCGCTGCGCAAACGGCTGCAAAAACAATGCTTACGAGACCGTTATCGATCTTAATGAATGAAACATGCATCAGAACGCGTATGATCCCGGAGTGCACCAAGTAGATCAGGATACTGTTCTTCCCTATCACGGAAATGATACTGTGCTTGTCGGAGACGATCAGAATAAGACCTCCTATGCATATAAAACCTGTTGCCAAGATGAGAGTTCTTACTCCGACCGAAGCTGCCGGGGACATGCCGTCATAAGGTGTTGACATGTAGAGCACGGCTATTCCGGCGCCTGATCTTTGAAGCACCAGTAAAGAGATCACAGCAAACACAAAGGCAAAAAGCGCATACACTTTCTTCAGGCTTCTGATCTTCCCTATATATTGTTCAGGGATCAGGTACCCTGCCAGGAAAAACGGCAAAAAACCAATAGTTCTCGCCAATGCCAGAAAGCCTCCCAATTCAGTAAATCCCACATACAAAGACAACAGAACAGAGAGGAGAAAAGCGCCTTTGAACATCGATACGGGTTTGACCGTAATTCTCCATATAAACAGGCTCAACAGGAACCATAGTGTCCACTGGGGATATGTAAACCCGAGAAGGCTTCGCAGAACATCGCCTCCGGTCCCCATCATGCAATAAAGAAAATTGAAGATGATATAGGGTATAAGGCAGTTGCTTATTGTTTTCCTGTAATAATCGTCAGTATCATTCTTTTTCGAAAAGAAGCCTGAGATAAATATAAAAACAGGCATATGGAAAAGATAGATAAAACAATACAGGTACCTTGTGACCGGATCATCCTGCCACGATGCGTACATCGTTTCGATAAAATGGCAGAATACTACCAGAAAGATCATTACACCCTTCAGGTTGTCAAATCTGTTATCACGTACTTTCTGATCCATGCTTTGCCAAACTTATAATAATTGTTATCCGGACCATATATCGCTCGACCATACACGCCAATTATCATAGAACGGATCAACGGACATTTCCATTACACTTTCACTGTAATCCGGATCGACATACACAAGACAGCAGCACCTTATATCCGGAGAGTTTTGCCCGTCCTCGCCTCTCTTCTTATGTTTCTCTGCCTGAACAGAAATATAGATGTTCCCGTCATCATCATGACGGGCAACGATCGATGTAAACACGGGATAATCACTGTCCTGCTGATATTGATCATTAAGCCGCTCAAGTATCTGTTCTATCTCCTGCGGAATATCACTGTCCCCGACTTCAACTTCTCCCATAAGATCATATTGCCTGACATAATGAACAAGGCTGTCAAAATCCGAGACATTAGAGTACAGGCATATTTTGCAGTAACGCTCCGGAGATTTGGCGAATGCAAACAATAACACACCGGCAATGAGTGTAATTAATAAAACCGCTGTCAATATAATCCGAATCCTATTTCTGTTCATATATCACCGGCTGAGTTTGAACCTGAGATCATTACGCCCACTCGAAGTTTTCTTTGCCGGCACCAAGCTCGAAATGGTGCTTTACGATCCCCTTATCTATCCCGGACATGGGTCCGCTTTTGTATGTCAGGCTGACCGTATTCCCTTTGCCTGTGATAGTAAATGCCTGCATGTTGAGCGCGGTCGGCGCCAGCAAAGCTGCCTGTACACCATTATTAAACCATTCCGGTGCTTCGCCTTCGTAGCTGCTGACCTGATCGGGACGCTTGCTCTTATGCGGCACACCCTGCGTCTTGCCGTGTCCTGCGGCGATAATGCTTACGATCTTCTTGCCGCTTACCAAGCCCTCCACAAACCGCCTGTTAAACGTGCCGGCCATCCACCATGTGTTAAGGCCGTTCATCTGGGCATAGAGGCACAGGTCGGAGCCTGCATATCCGAGCATCTCATCCTCGCCGTCACGGTCATCGGCAGCCAGAACAAAATACGAATAAACACCCGCGCCGCCCATGAGCGTCTTGCCCAGGAAACTAAGCGGCGACTTCTCACTCTCGATCAATGCGATCGATAAGTCATACTGCTTATTCAGCTCATCAACCCTTGATCTCAGGATGCTCTTCTCGGCATCAGTTAAAGGCGTCCCGTCAAACTGCCTGACGGTATGCCTTTCCTTCATCGCCTGTCTCATTTGCTCTGTCATCACAGCCTCCTTAACCAATAATCATTTAATTATTATATACTAAAATTTCATTGAATTGCCCCCGCTTTTACACGGGGGCAATAACTCATCTTGATCTGCAGCGGTCAAACTTTAAAGGATGTGATTCTTACCGGTCCTGTTTTTGGGATTTCTCGAATCATTGACCAAGATATCCTTGGCATTCGGAATCGGAATATCCGCCGCGATCGAACCGATCACCCTCCTGCCTGCCGCTTCTTCCAATCCTGCGAGACTTCCGCCGGCCGTGCGAAGAGGACTGTCAACTTCAATAAAGTTTCCGCCGGCCGTGAACGATTCTGATCCGCCAATATTGACACCGCCTGCTACGTCGTTCATCTCTTCAAGATTAAGTTCGTTTTCATCTTTCATATTCTTATCCTCCTTTATCTATAGTAAGGTTGTTCTTGTTATCTTGATTATCGCATACCAAGTGATGCTTTCCAATGAACAATGTCAGTGTTATTTGTTGATTAATAATAAAAAACAGCACCGGAATCCCGGTGCCGTTCTTTGAAATCTTAGATTTGATCCTGCAGAAACGAACGGATCTTATCCTCTGCCTGTGCCGTACCAGCCGATGCCTTCGGCACGCCAGCCGAGAGAAACGAGATGATCGTTCTCTCTTATCGATGTCGTATAGTTGTGGTTATTGGCAAATGCATTCGGATTGTACTGTCTGTAGAGAGGCACTGTCCTTGTGTCATCGGAATACCAGCCTATTCCCTCATCATTCCAGCCGAGACTTATAAGATTATTTCTCTCCGCTATGCTGGTCGTGTAATGATGCTCACCGCCGTTCGGGTTGTAAAGTCTGTATACGGGAGTGTTAGACGACTGGGGAGCAAGCCAGCCGATGCCTTCATAATTCCATCCGAGGCTCGCCAGATGATTGCGTTCGCTAAGATTGGAAGTATAGAAATGCTCGCCGCTGTTCGGATTATAGAGTCTGAACATATTGACCGATCCTGCAGGCGCGGGATCGGGATCCGGCAGGGGATCAGGGTTCGGATCGGGATCGGGATTCGGATCCGGATTCGGGTCCGGATTAGGATCCGGGTTGGGATCGGGATTGGGATCCGGGTTAGGATCCGGATTGGGATCCGGGTTAGGATCCGGATTGGGGTCCGGATTAGGATCTGATCCTGGCCAATACAGATTAGAAAAGGTAACCGTTATATATGTGAAGTGGCCTGCTCCCTGATCAACTCTTGCTTGCAATACTGACAATGATGCTGTAGCTCTTCCAGTATGACCGCCACCATAATCTATACTGTATCCCAAATCGACCTTATATCTGTGTTCAATGTACTGACTGCCAGCATTATCAATAATGCTATATCCTGTGGTTCTCGCACCGTTAATCGTAACGGCCAGATTTTCTCCAGCTTCAAAAAAACGCTCTCCAATATGACGATTATAGCGTAATATGATCTGAGCAGGTTGAATGCCTTGATCGTAAGGCTCGTATACCTTATACCATGCCTCGGTCATCGCACCAATATAGTTACTCGGTTCCACTGTAGTCTGATCTTGGAACACAGACAAAAGATTTAAGTTTTCGACATTAGCCAAAAAGTAAGGACGCATCAGCGTAGTATCAACCGTCACACTGACAGACAAACCGTCCGCATTCGCATCCGTCTTCATAAAAGGCGCTGTTCCGATCATGAAAACTGCAGCAAGCGCGGCCGCCGCCAACTTCATAATTCTCATATAGGACCTCCGTTATATGAAATTCGATTCACCATAAGATAACAGAATCAAAGGCGGAAATGCAATGTCATTTTAACAGTAATTTGTACACGGCGATCATCACCGCAAGGAAGCATACATTGAACCCCGTAAACACGGCGATATACTTAAGACTGCTGCCCTTATATTCTTTGGCATAAGCCTTATATGATATGAGGCTCGCCATTGACGCGATGAGGGTACCGAGTCCCCCTGCGTTAACGCCGATGATAAGGTCGTTATAGTTCGCAGTGTATGAGGACAAGAGCAAAGCCGCAGGCACATTGCTTATCACCTGGCTCGACAGCACGGCCGCATAGAATTCCCTTCCGCCGATGACCTCATTAAGCAGATCACGGATGACAGGGATCCGCGACATATTGCCGGTAAAGATAAAGAATCCGATGAATGTTAACAGCAGCACATAATCCGCTTTCAATAGCAGCTTACAGTCAATGCACAACACAGCAACGAACACTATCGCAGCGAGGATATACCACGGGATCACCCTCAAAACCGAGAGAAATGCGATCACAAAAAGAATGGCGGATATAATTGTGGACTGAAGGCTGCCGGTCTTCTTCCCGCCGTCAGACCGGGAAGACAGGTTAAGAGGCTTATTCTGTCCGGGAAGCAGGAAGGCCGATATCAGCAGGAGCACAGCTGACACTAAGCTATAGGGGAGCATCAGCAGCAGGAAATCCGTGAGCGGCATCCCGGTAAGTCCGTACAAGTAAAGATTCTGAGGATTTCCTATGGGCGTTAACATGCTGCCGAGATTGGCGGCTATGGTCTGCAGAACTATAACGGGTATCATTATGTCTTCCCTGCCGCAGCCGCGCAGCATCATGATCGACAGCGGCACAAAGGTAATGAGCGCCACATCATTCGTAATGAACATGCTGCCGACAAAGCATATGAATATCAGCACCAGGGAAAGCTGCCGCCCCTTGGAAACATGCGCAAGCAGCGCATCCGCCGTCTTCTCGAAAAGCCCGTTCGCCTTAAACCCCTGTATGATGACCATCAGTCCCCACAGGATACCGAGTGAGCGGAAATCAATGTATCCGATATATTCCCGGTCCGGATGAACAAAGAATGCCGAGACTGCCGCAAGCAGCCATGCAATACACATCACAACATCGATCTTAACTTTCTTGAACATCAGAGCAGATGTTACTCTTATTAAAGCCGCAAGTCCAATGCCGCCGTCGCGAAAAGCCGATCTAACAATGTTAAACCCTTAGACCGCGCCGCCTCGCGGCCTTCCGGCCCCGCTGCGCCGCACTTAATTTCCCACTTAATGTTTTTCGAAAATCTAAAGCAAAACACTAAGTTTTGCCCCTAACCGAGTGCTCCACTTAGTGTTTTTCGAAAAAAACAAGCAAAACACTAAGTAATGTGCTGCAGACAAAAAAAGACAGGCGTGTCGCCGAATCAGCGCCGCCTGTCTTTTGCCCTGTTAAGTTTTCAGTTTCTTATACGCAGGTGTATCCGCCGTCAACAGCGATTGCCTGGCCCGTGACGTAGGAAGACTCCTCGGCACCCAGGAAGATGGCTGCGGAATTAAGCTCACCCTCACTGCCGTATCTCTTCATAGGAACAGTGCTGTTCGCAAAAGCCTGGAAGTACTCGCTGTTCAATGTATCTGTCGTAAGCTCTGTATAGAAGTAGCCGGGGCAGATGGCATTGACGGTGATGCCGCTCGGTGCCAGCTCAGCTGCCGCGCCTCTTGTAAAGTTAACTACAGCGCCCTTTGTCGTGTGATATGCGATAGTGGGAATTGCGGTATTGCCGACAAGTCCATAGATCGATGCGATATTGATAACACGTCCGTATGACTGCTTTCCTTCTGCCATGGCTTCCTTCATGAGATTGACAAAAGCCTGCGTAACCGAGAATACGGAAGTAAGGTCAAGGTTAAGCGTGAAGTCCCAGTCTTCTCTCTTGAAATCAACGAAAGGAGTTCCTGTTCCCTTCTCACCGCCCGCGTCATTGATGATGACTTCGCAATGTCCGAAATGCTCCTTAACGGCAGCTACGGCAGCTTCGATGGATCCGGCGTCCGTTACGTCGCACGCAACGGGAAGAACATCGACTCCGTACTTCTCGGACCACTCCTTGGCAGAAGCTTCAAGCCTCTCGATCCTTCTTGCAAGAAGGACAAGATTCGCTTTCTGAGCGGCAAATCCTTCAGCCATCTGCTTGCCGAGTCCGGAAGATGCTCCGGTAACGGCTACGACTTTTCCTGAATAATCAAACATATTTTGCCTCCTAATAAAAAATACATGTGGATTATATCATAAGCGGTAAGCTGCCGCTTACTTCTCGTACAATTTGGTAACGATCCTGGCCTCGAACTCTTCCTTCGGAAGGGGTTTGTCGTAGTAATAACCCTGCGCAATATCGCAGCCGTTCTCACGCATTATCCTGATCTGATGTTCGGTCTCAACTCCCTCGGCGATGCAGTTGAACCCGAGAGCCTTCGACAGTGTAACTACGTATTTGAACATGATGTATTTCTCGGAATCTTCAGGATCGTCTTCTTCGGGGAGGAAGCCCTTGTCGATCTTGACCGTGCTCCAAGGAATGCCCTTCAGGGTATTAAGTGATGAGGATCCCATGCCGAAGTCATCGATGGAAGTGCTGATCCCCTTTTCGTGAAGGCGCGTTACGATCCTTCTTAAGTCACTAAACTCGGTATCGCTCGTTGTCTCGGTAAACTCGACCTCGATGGCATAATGAGGGATCCTGTACTTATCCATGATCTCCTCGATATTATCCGCAAGATCCGGATTCATTATGTGCTTACGCGAGAAATTGATGGACATCGGCACGAGAGTTCTGCCTTCGCCTCCGTCGAGCCAGTCACGCTGGTTGCGGCATACGGACTCAAGCATAAAGAAGTCGAGCTTGCAGATGTCGTTAGTCATCTCAAGCACAGGGATAAATTCGACCGGAGGTATCATCTTGCCGCCGCGGAACCATCTGCACAGAGCTTCGCCTCCGACTATCCTTCCCGTATTGATATCGACCTTGGGCTGGTAGAAAGGAACAAACTCACCCTTTGCAAGAGCCTCCGTGAATATCTGCTGGACCTGCATCTCTTTCTCTCTGCCCTTCATAAGGGAATCGTCATACATGAGGATGTGATCCCTGCCTCCGCTCTGCGCGAAAATGAAAGTGCTCGTAAGCTTTGCCATAAGGTCACCCGGGTCTGCGGGGTTAAAATCCTTTTTTACTTCAAACAGGCCCGCGCTAGTCTTGACCATGACGCTGTGAGCATCATCCACTTTTATACGGGTACCGCTAAGATACTCAACAACCGCATTAAGATCATTCCTGCCGCAGAATCCGATGTAGTTATCTCCGCCTAAGCGTCCTAAGAATCCGTCCTTGCCGATTACTTCCTCCAGCCCCTTAAAGTGCGTCTTCATGATGCGGTCGCCGACCGGTCTTCCGAACTCCCTGTTGACAAGAGCGAAATGCCTTAAGTTATATCTGAAGAACACCTTGTCATAGAAGGCCGGCGTATGAAGGATATCGATCATCGACTTGTTCCAGAAACGGAGATTCGGATATCCGAATTCATCGTAATAAGCAAGATCATAGACGATACGCTTCAGTCGGTTACGAGTTATGAAGCTTAAGACCGTTCTCATCACAAGTTCCACCTTGGACAGTTCCTCGGCGCTCAAAGGGACCTCATCTTCTGCCATGTAGACGGTCATCGCTGCGCTCGTCATAACACTCGTGACCACGCGGATCGTCAGCAGTTCTTTGCCTTCCTTGTGGGTATCGAAAGCACACAGGATCTCACCTTTGCCCTCGCGTTCCGCCTGAGGATTCATGTAGACATGCGTGATGCCCTTGCTCAGTCTGAACATCGTCGATATCCTGACCAGAAGATCCTCGATGAGTTTAATATTCGGCTTTTCTTCGAAGGACACGATCTCCCGCAACAGCTGCTCATAAAGCTCATAGAATCTTACGAAAGAATAACTCTCAACGGCAGGAGCCTCGTCCTCAAATCCGAATCCTTCCCCCTTGAACCTTCTCTTGTTCTCATACATGAGTTCATCGGCGCGTTCAAAAACATCCTGAACGCGAAGATCGCTCTCGGGAATAAACTCGGACATGCCGTATGCGAAAGTAACGCTGCCGTTATCCGCATTGAGACGCTGTTCCTGCGCAAGCTTCTTGAACAATTCATGGCGCATCTTATAGTCATTGTCTCTCAAGATGATGACGAACTCATCTCCGCCGTATCTGAACACGGGACTGTGATCAAATATCTCGCAGATCAGCCTGCTCGCTTCCCTGATATAGTCATCGCCGGCGACATGACCCTTCTCGTCATTGACCTTCTTCAAGCCGTTGATGTCACACACCGCAACCGCGAACTCGACATCCCCGCCGTTGCCGATCTCGTTATCGATGGAGACTTCGAGATTAACGTACGCATGCTTGTTCTTGACTCCGGTCAGCGCATCCTTATTGGCCATGTCAATGGCATTGCCGATGGCAGCCTCGAACTCTATCTCACGCCGCTTGGCTTCATCTATGTTCTCGAGGGCAACGATGATGTGTTCGGAATCTTCCTTCGGACGGAGGATGACGAGGTTTACATACTGAGGCCTGCCGTCGAGAAGGAGTCTGTAATTAAGGAATACCTTGCCGATCGCAGCCAGTCTTCTCATCAGATTATCCTTGTCCATGGCGCGGGCCATCATCGGGTAATCCTCATGATAGATATCGTGCTTCATGTTGCGCTGGGTATCGGCAAAGAAGTCCTCTCCCCTGTTGCCTATATCAAGCTTCGTATACTGTGCGCTTGCGCTGTATTCATAATATTCGTTGGTAATGATATTAACGCGGTAGATCGCCTCATAACGGCTTGCGAGAGCGAGCGCCACTTCGTTGTATATCGTGCTTTCCTCGAGCATCTTCTGCTCACGCTTCATCTGCGCATCTATATTCATCACACCCATAACGATGTGACCGGGATCGTTCTTCGGATGTACTATTGTAGTCGTTACATACTTGGTGTCGTCACCCAGCTGCTGCCTGTAGGTAATAGTGACATTACCGTTCTCCTCAAGATTGCGGAGCAGCTTCTCCTTACTGAATACCGATAAAACATAATCGATATCATCCTTGAATATATATGCCTTTACGTCCCTTTCAGTATCTGCGAAAAAATCATCCCCCTCATTCGCAGTCCCGAGCTTGGCATATTCATCGCTCGTGCTGTACTGGGTATAGGCATCGGTATCGATGTTGACATAATAGATAGCCTCGTACCGGCTGGCCAAAGCGCCTGCGATATGCTGATATGTCAGACGTTCAAGATCGGAAGCCCTCTGTCTTCTCACCTGCTCATCGACATTCTGGACGCCGATGATGACCTTCTGATCCGAGCCTTTGATCGTCTTAAGGAAATAGTGGTAAGGCTTTCCGTCAATGAGAAGACGGTAATTAAGAGAGAACGACTTTCCGTTCTTCAATATCTCGGTTATGTTCTCTTTCTTAAACGAACTGATGAAATAATCCTGATCATCAGGATATATCTGCTCACGCGCATCGCGGATGACATCCGTGTAGAAATTCTCTCCGGACGCCCTTCGTACAAGCTCCTTATTATCGCCTTCTGCGAGGTATTCGACATAGCTGTCATCTTCGGAGTCGATTATAAAGATGCTGTCATAATCATTCGCAAGCGCCAGTGCGATCTCTCCGAATGATATGGGTTTCTTATTCTCATCTCTGCCGTCTGACATGATCCACCTCATAGCAATAGATACTATTAATTTTACAAGGCTGATCAGCGAATTGCATTAATCGTTTGTAAAGAATTGTTAACTATTACTCCTTCGAGACGATCTCGAGGCCGACGGTGGTACTGACCTTCTGGCCGCACAGGGTAACTTCAACGATGCATCTGCGCTTATGGCGGTCTATCTTCTTGATGTGTCCCTCGAGACCTATGAGCGGACCTTCCGTTACGGTGATCTTGTCTCCGACTATGAAGCCGACGGACATCAAAGTGACGTGGTCCTCGCCGCCGAGCCTTCGCATAAACTCCTCTTCTTCAGGTGTCAGCGTAAGAACGCCCTTCTCGCTCTTGAGCAGCCTGGTCATGCCCTCGACCTTGCGAAGTTCCATGGCGATCTTATCAGGCTGATCGGTTATGAGAAAAACATATCCCGGGAACAGCGCGCATTTCTCATCACGCCAGACGCCCTGATACTTTCTGCGCCGGACATACTGCGGAATAAATGTACCCTGAAGGATATCCTTATCGATGTATTTCTCACAGGCATGCCGTAAGTTCTCTTCCCTGCCGGTGAAAACCTGTATGACGCACCACATGGTTTACGCTCTGACCTCGCGGCCGCAGCGGCCGCATATCGCCGACATACCGTGCTTGATCTTAAGAGGAGCTCCGCAGCCCGGGCAGTTCAAACCGATGAAACGGTTGGTGAACTCTTCGGTGTAGAGAACTCTGTCTGACAGTTCGAACATACGGTGAGCGCGGTCGTATGTGAGCTTGCTGAAATAATCCTTTTCGACGGCGCGGAGGATCCTTCTCTCGAATGAAGAACCGGGTCTCGAGCCTTTGGAGGAAAGGATCGAATCCATCGTGATAAACCCGTCGGAGTCCTTATCAAACATCCTGCTGCAGTATGAGGCCGCCGTAACTACGGACAGTCCTCTGATGCCGAGAACGGTAAACAGCACGCCGAGAGCCGTGAAGAAGAGGGAGAACACCACCAACGGGAGCGAGGCCTCACCGATCGCGATCGACCCGATCAATAAAAACGCCCAAAGCAATGCAGGCAGGATCCCGAATACAAGCCCCAGGATCGACCAAACAAGAGTCTTTGTGCATCTGCTTTCATTCTTATACATGTCACACTCTCCTTAAATAGGAACCGCAGTGCTTGCATTGATTGGAACTTCCGACCCTGACCTGATTCTGTGCGCCGCACGTCGGACATGTGATATTGAGGTATTCGCTCTCACTCCAGAGGATCACCTTCTCGTTATCGGCAACGGCATTGATAAG
This sequence comes from Clostridiales bacterium, assembly GCA_017527865.1. GTDB lineage: Bacteria > Bacillota > Clostridia > Saccharofermentanales > Saccharofermentanaceae > Saccharofermentans. The sequence continues at coordinate 15,283 of JAFXPN010000010.1, read as the reverse complement.
ATAACCGCTTTTAAGAAGCCAGTCTATATCTTTCTTAATCTTGGGAATACCGTAGCCCGTCATCTCGTTGATCCTCTCAAAAGTCATCACGCCGTCGTGATCCTCTTCGAAGATCGGAGCATATCTCTTGGCGCGGTTGATCCTATGTGTGACCACGGAAATGAATGCAACTTCCGTACCGAGGATCAGCAACAGTATCACGGATGTCACGACCATATGAGACTCGCCATCCTCCAGGCCCGCGATCATGATGACGATCATAGGCAGCAGTATGATACCGGCGATAACATAGCAGGCAACGAGCCCCTTGTTTGCACCGTTTATTCTTTTTCTGTTGAAATACCTGTCCATTTGTTTATCCCCGAGAAGTATGATATCACATTTTCATTTTGATATATAAAAACTCATATCTCGACATTCACGCGCCTGACATAACGGCTCAGGGCATACTCGCCGTCGTGCGATTCGCCCGGGAAGTAAGCGCTCATATTCCCGGCCTTCGTCACTCTTATCAGACCGCTCTTGAGCAGAGCATCCGTAAGCCGCGCGCGCTCGTAATCAGGACAGATGAGGCCCGCCGTCTGAAGATAGTTCTTGCTTTCGGTGAGCACTTTTGTCATCTTATCTTCCGGAAGACTCTTCACAAGGACATTGCACATCATGGGCGACAGTTCGAGTTTGCTGTCTGCGGAGATGATCACGCTGCATCCGCGTTTCCTGATCACATCACTTGATACTGCTTCCTCGCCGAGCATCCCCTTAAGTCTCGCCGTGTAGCTTACGAGCGTATCCCTCGCGCGCACTCCGATCTCATCGGTCTTGTTTCTGCCCACAGCATCCTCAAGAAGCGGCGCAAACCTCTGCGCGAAAAGCTTCTTCTCCTCTTCAATGTCACTGTTGATGTATATCACCTGACAGGAACTGCACAACAGCTGCTTTGTTTCCGCAATGTGCGAAGCGAGCGCTCTGAGATCTTCATCCGCGTCCGGATCGAGGTCGGGATGTGATATGTAGCAGAATCCCAGTTTCTGTCCCCACTCGATGAGCTTTACTCCCGTAGGAGCCATCTTACGCACGGCATCGATCGCAATATCGCTTCCCCACACGCTGATCCCGTTTGACAATTCCGCCATCTTCTTCATGCCGAACACATCAGAAGAAGGCGTATCAAAGACATAAATATAGTCTTTCAGCTGCGGCTCGTATTCAATAAGCTGCATTATGAGCTTGAGCGAGAGACCGTCATCGGCGGACGGCAGCTTAAGAATATTTATATTGCCGGTAAGCAGTCCTTCCGCCAGGGAATATGCAGGAAGGAAATCCATGTTGCCTGCAGCGATGTGAAGTATGACTCCGAGCGGCATCGTCTTAACTTTGATCCGGGAGAACCCTTCTGCCCCGTCCGTCTCATACTCGCCTGTATCACCGAGTTCCGTCTTCATCTTCAGCCGGAGCATGTCCTTGGACAGCAGCACCGCTGCCTGAGTCTTGTAGGATGCAACAGCATCTTGGGGAAGATTGACGAGCAGATCATCAAACTTACCTGCGAGCGTATCCTGACGGAGCTTGTCTATCGCATCGATGACCGTCCCGGGATCGAGCGGCTCCTTAGCCAGAGTCTCTGTGATCCTGCCCTTCAGTTCATCAAGAAGACGGTTCTGTTCCGTGCTGTCGTATGTCTTACCTGCGTAAAGGATCATTTTCCCGCTCCGTTCAAAATATCTGCAGCGCCTGCTGCGCATGTCTTGATCTCACTCGGCGCAACGCGTCCGATTATCTCGAAGTAAGGCGCCTTGATGCCGCACCCGCACTTACTTCCGTCATGAAGGACACCGAGGTCATCCGTCATGATCGACAGGACAGGAGTCGCGGTAAGAAGAGGCGTGATGAGATTCATAAGTCCGGTCTGATCTTTGCCGAGAGGCTCGAGTGTATCGGGGTCTCTTATCACCACACGGCTGTAAACAGGCACATGGAAATTGTGATTCTTACAGTGAGTGTAAAGGATCTGATGCTCGACCGCCCCATAGTATTCGGTTATGTTCTCTTCGGATATGCCGAGTACTTTTCGAGCAAGATCATAGAAAGTGCGCTTGTCGACGGCCTCCTTATAGAATTGCTTCCACCCGCCTCCGAGAAGGATCTTCGAGTGCTTCGGCAAAGTGACGTTTATACCCTTCTCATCGAGCATCTGAAGAAGGAAAAATGTATATGCGGGAAAGCCCATGAAGCGCACGGGAAGGCGGCCCTTCGCATACTTCTGCACAGCTTCGGCCACCCCTTCGAAATCAGGCTTATATTCGCCGTCTTTAAACTTAAGGATATATTTGCGGCTTACCGCAGGCGCGAGCAGCGTCGTGAGGAAAGCCGTCTTCGCGATGGCCGTCTTATTGCCCCGGTGCATCTTGTATCCCATGACGATATATCTGCACGGGCGCGGCGACAGGATCTTATGATACGAGGACATCCGAAGCGCCATCTTAAGATCGGCCCACAGGCCTCCGAGATCGAATCTTATCGTGCTGAAATTGCCGCTCGTTCCGGATGATGTCGCGCTCGCGATATATGCGCCCGATCTCATGTCGTGCTGCTTGAGCAGCATGGTCGGAATGACGGGCAGATCCTCCGGTCTTTTGATATCATCGGCGGATCTGATCCCCAAGCCTTCGCTTATCTTCTTATAGTCTTCACAGCGGTTTACAAGATAGGACCAGTTCTCACGGCAGGCGCCCAGAAACAACTCATCACGGCTGAGGTCATACGGGTCTTTCACAGAGAACAGTTTCCTTCGAAGCTTCATGGGCTACTTTCTTAATATGGCTACCAGCCATTCGGGATCCGGAACTTCCATATCCTTATCAATGGCCATCTCCTCCATGATGCCCTGTACCGATGCCCAGAAGCACCTCGACAGCAGTACCGGATCTCCTTTGCGGAATATGCCTTCCTTCTGCCCCTTCCTGATAAGCTTGGCAGTAAAGTCTATTGAATTAACATCCATCGCGATCCTGCGCGCTTCCTCCGGCATGCCGTTCCTTCTTACCTGACCCATGAGAACGAACATGTTGAATACCCACGGCTGTTCTTTGGCATACGAGAACATCTGTTGCAGAAAACCCTTGAGATACTGATCCGCAGGAAGGTCAGCCGCAGCCTGCGCGGCGGGTCCGGAACTTAACGCCTTTGTCCCTTCCGCGCCCATCTTTACGAGCTCCTCGAGGAGGACTTCCTTCGACTCGAAGTAATGGAACATGAGTCCCGTGCTCATCGGCACCGCCTCGGCGATATCGGTTATCTTGGTGTCGTAATACCCCTTCGTTACGAAAAGGGTGAGCGCCGTCATAAGTATCGCCTTGCGTCTCTCTTCTTTCTGTTCTTTACGCGTCATATCAGCCTCAGATCTCTATGCTCCTCTTGTCTCTCTTAAGTATCCTCTGAACCGCGAACTTGCCCGATATGACTGCGATCGGAAGTCCGCCGGGGCTCATTACCCACTGTCCTGCGATGAACAGATTGTCCACGCCCTTGACGACGCCCTTGAATCTCATCTGCTTGTTGCCGACCGTAGTAACGAATCCCATGTAGGAACCGTAGTATGCATTACAGTATCTATTATACGTCAGAGGCGTCCAGCAATCGAGAAGCTCTATCCTGCCCTCAAGTTCGGGGAATTCTTTTACTATTCTCTTCGTGATCTCAGCCGACAGTTCTTCCTTCTTCGCCTTGTACTCTTCCTTGGAAAGGCTCTCCCAGTACAGGTAGTCCGCATCAGTCTGAACGACGTTTGCCTGGAGCACTGTCTTCCCCTCAGGCGCGAAAGACTTATCATAAGCGTAGGACTTCACGGACATTCTTGTGAAAGATCTGTTACCGATCCTGATGGGATCGCACTCGAAGAAGATCGTGTCTTCACCGGAGAAGTCACTGTCGATGGCAAAAGCAGTCTGGAAGCCGCTCGTGACAGGGTAAGCCTTGCGGTCTTCATATGCCTTCTTAAGATCCTTGGGCATGTACTTCCCGTCGATGAGCTTGCCATAGAGGAAGTCTGTGTCGACAGCCGTGATGACCTCGTCAGCCTTTACAACCGTTCCGTCTTCAAGCTCGATACCCGTTGCCTTTTTCCCTTCGATGATGATCCTCTTCGCAGGCGCATTCGTGTGAAGAACGCCGCCCATTTCCCTGAACCTCTCAACGATGCGGAGTGTCATGGCAAGAGATCCCTTAAGCGGGATGTTTCCGTTGCCGGACACCATCGTCGCATATGAAACGAGCAGCGAATAAGCCGTATAATCCGCGGGCAGATAATCTGTCATGAGCTTCTTCATTACCGGGCTCTTGAATCTGTCACCGAGCTGCGCGCAGTTGATCTTGCCGTACTCCTTCATGACCTTGGGCATGTCTGCCATATCCTTGCCCATAGCGATGTAGTCCTTGACGCCCATCATGTCCAGAGGCTTAGCGGAAGGAATGACGCAGGACTTCGCGTACTCAACATACTGAATGAACTTTCTGATCTCCTCCTCATCCTCGGGCGCCGCCTCTATGAGATCCTTCTGTGTCTTCTCAAGGTCGTTCCAGAGAGTGACCTCCTTATCGCCGAGTCTCGATGAATAGAATTTCGAAGTGTTCGCATACTCCGTGTTCTCGTCGATGGCGCCGCAGGTCTTCCACACTTCCCAGAGCTTTGTCTTGGGATCCGTGCCCGTCAGCCAGTGGATGCAGTTGTCGATGTGGTAGCCCTTTCTATTCCAGCCCATGCACTCGCCGCCTGCCACAGCATTCTTCTCATAGACTTCCGCATCAAAACCTGCCTTGAGCGCATAGATGCCTGCTGAAAGTCCTGCGATACCGCCGCCTACTACGATTACCTTCTTCTTTGTATCTGTGTTGTTCATTTTCCTTTTCTCCTGTGTAATTGAATTTGTTTTCATTGAATATGTATTCAATATACAGGACAAGAAACCCCTTGTCAATAGTTCGTTGAATTTTAATTCAATATTTCCCCTTGTTAACAAATTCAAAGACACGGTCGTAGAAGTCTTTTGCTTCCTCATAGGTGCCGTGTCCCAGGCCGTTATATATGTAAAGTTCACTTCCCTTTATTCCGCGGTTGAGTTCATGCGGAGCATCATTGCCGACTATGTGATCGTCGCTGCCCGCGATGATGAGGGTCGGGGCCTTGATCCTGTTAAGTTCCTCGCGCGCGTCGAAGTCCAGGATGGCATATGCATTGCGCAGGAAGCGCTCATACGAGGCAGGCTTAGTCAGCTTCGCGACCGCGGGAAACCACTTCCTGTTCTTATTAAGATATGCCTCCGAATACGTCCTCTCAGCAGTATCTGCGAAAAGCGCATTAAAATCATCCTTCTTCGCCATCCCGATCCATGTTCCGACAGAATCCTTCGCAGTCTCATTCGCATACGGGGCAGTTACTGCGAGGATCAGTTTATCCACGACTTCAGGATGATCGATCGCGATACTCTGCGCGATCATTCCGCCCTGCGACACTCCCAGAATGTCGGCCTTAGTGATGCCGAGCGTCTTCATGACGGCCACCTGGTCATCCGCCATGTCTCTTATCGAATAACCCTCGGGCATATCGTTCTTTCTGCTGAACATATAGACTGTGAAGTCTTTGAGATATTTCTTATACGGGCCTTGAAGCATCATGGATTTACCTTTTACCGTAGCCAGACCGTCGCTGAGGCCCGGGATCACCACGAGGTTCCGGTCTCCTTTTCCGAAAGAGACATAATACATGTCCGTGTTGCCGATCTTAACGCAGCCGTTCATATCAATACCCTATGCTGATGCCGATCGCCAGGAACGCAACTACGGCTGCCGTTATACCGGCGAACAGAGGAATACTCTTTTTGATCCAGGTAAAGTAGCTGACATTGATCATGGACAATCCGATGAGAAGCACCGGAGACGTCGGAAACAGCATGTTCGTGTAGCCGTCGGCGAATGTATAGATCAGGACCAGCATTGTCTTGGAAAGCCCGAGATTAGCGACCGAGAGCATGCCCATAACAAGCAATGCCTTGGCAGTGGACGACGAGATGAAGAACTCGAGGACCAGCACGATGCCGTAAACGATAATCGCCACCGCAAGCGGATCTTTGCCGCTCGTAAGTTCGTTCAATCCGTTAACAATAGTCGGAAGCACGTTGCCCTGAACAAAGACATATTTCACGGAAGATGCCACCGCTACAAGAAGTATGGCGGGCAGTGTGCTCAGAAGACCTTCTTTGAGTCCCTTTAACACCTTGCGCCAATCACGGCACGCGGCCATTCCGGCGATCACCCCGCCTATCAGGAAATAAACGGTCAGGAACACTACGGAATAGTCCCTTATGGATTCGATCAGAGACGTAACGATGACACAGATGACTGCCAGGATCAGAAAGACCGTATAAACATTTCTCACGCGCGCTTCGTTAACATCTTCAAAAACAGTCTTCTCCGAACTCTCGCGAAGCTTGGCGTCACTCTCATATGTGAGGCTTTTACGCGGATCCTTCTCGATCCTTCTGATGTAAAGGAAGATATACCCGATCATTATGAGGAATATCACGGCAAAGATAATGAGGCGGTACCAGATCTTGGCCACCGGGCTGATGCCTATGATATTAGAGGCCAGGACAACGGTAAAAGGATTCGTTATGGCTGTGGCAAAGCCGATCGCGGTCGAAGCGATGCAGCACAGAAAACCGGTATACGAATCGTACCCCAGAAGGACACATAAAGAGGCCACGATCGGAAGAAGGGTGAGCATATTTTCGAACTGGCCGAGGAAAGCTCCGAGCGAATAGAAAAGAAGCGACATCATCGTGATGAGGATGTATTTGTGTCCGCTGAACCGCTTGCTCAGCGATCCGATAAGCGAATGGACGCCGCCGACATCGGACATGATCTGGAATGCGCCCGCTACGACTATGAGGAAGATCGACAGCACGAGCAGCGTCAGCCCGTCTGACGAAAAGAACACGAGCACGGGAGCGAGTATCCCTTTCCATATCGGGACTCCGGGAAGATCCGCTCTCCTGATATAGACCGAATAGTCAGTCGTCCCGTCGGGGAGCACTCCGAATTCGCCTCCCGGGATGATATATGTAAGGAAGATCGAGACAAACATGATCGAGAGCAGCAGCGCCGTTACCTGCACCACCGTCTTAAGCGGAATATCGATCAGTCTGTTCTCATTCTTCATGCTGTTGCTGCTCCTGTTCAGATTTGATTATATCAACAATATGGGCCCATCTTGCAACCTGGACCTTGTTCTCATCAGGGTAAAAACAATGCATCTCGTCATTGTGATACATTTCAAACTCCTGCCCGCTCGAGAATGCCATAGCCTTGAGCTGACCGGTCGTATATGTAAAGCTTTCATTCTCCGATACATACGAGAACTCATCATAAGTGAGCCTGCATTTGCCCCGCTCCCTGCGCTTCTTCCCTTCATTCGAGAAGATCACGGACGTAACGTCTGCTTCAAGTTCAATGTTCCTGAGGTCCCTCTTCTCCACTTCGGTCATATGGTCATACCATGCTGCCATGGTAAAAGGCTCCTCATTGAAACGGTAATCTTCATTTAAAGTGAAGGTGCTGCCGCACTTGGAACAAGTGATCGTGTTCCCCTTGGAACTCGTGGTATAAAGACTGTCACAGGAGTAACAGCGGTAAAGGATATTGTGCAGTCCGTCAGCCTTGTCTTTCTGCGGGTACTTGCAAAGAAGCTTGTCCGTCGAATCATTGCGGATAGTGGAGATTATGACCTCATTAAGTTCTTCGGCGCTCATCGCAGCTGCCTGATCCCTCTTGATGACCTTCTCGACTGTTACGGTAACAGGTGTGCGGTAGCGTCTGCTGCGCCACTTCGGCTTCTCGTAGAACGCGCCGTTTACCCTTACGAGAACGATATCGACGCCGAGCCGCTTGTAGAAGGATCCTCCGGGTTCGGCGATCCTGTTGGTCCTGCCGTCAATGGATAATCTGCCTTCGGGATAGATGATGACGGGCGTGCCGTTCCTAAGCGTGCGCAGGATCCTTACGGGTGTGACCATGTCATCGCAGAACAGCTTCTTCGGTATCATGCAGGTCTTACGGTTGATAAACTTAAGGATCGGCATGTTGCAGTAATACTTGTTGACAACATATACCGGCTTCTTCTTATGCGGAAACTGAAACAGATAATAAAAATCGTTGAATGATTCGTGATTCGACAGAAAAATGTAAGGTCCTTCAACCTTGTCGAAGTCATTCAGGATGTACTGAGGCTTAGGTCTGCGGCCGAATACGAGCCTTACCAGAACGGAAAAGAGCAGCTTGTACACGAACGGATCGTATACTCCGTCCTTACATGCGGGTTTTGAATTCTTTTTTAACAAGTTATTATCTTCAGACATAGGACCCTTGTAAATGTTAAAATAAAATTTACCGTAAATAATATATTTAATAAACAGGGGGCTAGTCAACAATGACTACGAAAGAACGGTTTAAGATCGCAACCCGGGCGATGCTGAGCGATGTCTTTGATTCCGACAACATTGACGAAGGGTTGGCCTTTTCGCTCGATATAATCATGGGGGCGCTTGAAGGGCAAGCCGGAGCTTTCTGGATGCTAAACACCAAGAGAGACAGGATCTTCCCTGTATCGAGCAAGTGTCCTGCCGATATTACGAACATAAGCATGAGGATCGGGACAGGGATCGCGGGAGCCGTCGTTTCCTCGCAGGAGTCCGTCCTTTACCCGGGCAGTTCGTCCGGCATTGTTACCCCTCTTTCCGAGGATTATCTCGGATTGACCGCAAGCTCCGTGATATGTGTTCCTATCGTAAACAATAAGGATGTCATAGGCTGTCTCGAGATAGTAAACAAGAAGGACGGCTCACCCTTCACTGCTGAAGACGTTGAGATGTGCGAACATCTTGCCAATCTTTCTACGATAACAATGGATGACAAGGGTTTCTTCGACATCGTGGAAGAGCCCAAGGACATCCTCATTTCGATCACGGATCTTAAGAAGGATTATGAGAACGGAGAGTCAAAGCTTCATGTGCTCAAGGGACTCAACCTCAATATATACAAGAGCGAATTCCTCGTTATCCTCGGTGAATCCGGCTGCGGTAAATCGACTCTGATGAATATCATCGGGGGAATGGATACATTAACAAGCGGTCATGTTGCGATCGAAGGCCGCGATATCTCGCACCTGAGCGAACGCGACCTCACATTATACAGAAGGGATTATCTCGGATTTGTCTTCCAGTCCTATAACCTGATGCCCAATCTCACGGCTCTTGAAAATGTCAGATACATAGCCGAACTTGTGGACGATCCCATGAAGCCTGAAGACGCGATCGCCAAAGTCAACCTTACGGCCAAGTCCGGCTTCTACCCGGGACAGATGTCAGGCGGTCAGCAGCAGCGTGTCTCGATCGCGAGGGCCATAGTCAAGAACCCCAAGCTCATTCTCGCCGACGAACCGACAGCCGCGCTCGATTATCAGACGAGCATCGAAGTCCTCTCCGTTATCGAAGATGTCGTCAAGACCAAGGGGACCACGATCGTTATGATCACCCACAACCCCCAGATCGCCAAGATGGCCGACCGTGTCATCACATTAAGGAACGGTGTCGTTGCCAACATCAAGCGCAACCTGCAGCCCGTATCCGCAACAGAACTCGTCTGGTAACTTTATGAAAAGAACGCAGCTTAAAGAATCATTAAGAACGATCAGACGGCAGATTGTCTCATTCATCTCCGTTATCGTTATCGCCGCGCTCGCTGCAGCGATATTCTTAAGCGTAAGTTTTGCCGCCAAGACGATCTACGGCAACGCCGATTCCTACTATGAACAGTCAAACTGGCGCGATGCCGAATTATTCTACAACTACGGAGCGAAGCAGGAGGATGTGGATTACTTTGCTTCTCTGGACGGAATAAGCGCATCTGAGGGGGAGTACACCCTCGCATGCATCCTGTCCGCAGGAGACAAAACGGCTGATGTCAATGCGCTCTCGATGACTAATGTCATCAACACTCCCATACTCCTCGAAGGCGAACTTCCCGTAAACAGCAACGAGTGTCTGATAGAACGTTCCATAGCAGATGAGAACTCGGTGAACATAGGGGACAGCATCAAGCTCACAGATCAGCGCGGATCAACGCCTGATCAGCTGATGTACGACGAATACAAAGTTACGGGCATCATGTACCACCCCAACAACCTTTGCATCGCGCTTTACACCAACGACAATCCGTGCGTAGTGATCCCCATAGACGGATTCGACGAAGAGGCAAGACACGGGTTATTCACCTCCATCCTGCTTACATTCGACTGCACTGAAGGCATGTCGAGATTCGATGCTGAATACCATGAAGCAGTCCGCAATATGGAGACGGAACTCGCTCCACTCATCGAGGAACGGGGCGACTTGATCTGCAGCGGTTTGAGGGACGAATACCAGGAGATGATCGATACTTATCAGGCCGAGCTCGACGACAGCCTGGAACGCCTTAACGATGCAAGATCAGAGCTCGACAACGGCTGGGCTGAACTTGCCGACGGAGAAGCCGAGCTTGAAGATGCTCAGTCACAGCTCGAATCATCAAGACAGGAACTGGATGATGCGCAGGCCCGTCTTGAGAGCGGACGTATTCAGCTTAATGATGCGCAGGCGCAGCTTTCAGATGCATGGAACCTGCTTCAGGGCAGTCTCGCCCTGCTCGAAGACGGGGAAGCGCAGATAGCGCCGCGTCTTGCAGAACTGGAAGATGGAAGAGCAAGACTCGACGAAGCGCAACAGCAACTTGCGGATGCTGATGCTCAGCTTCAATATTTTTACTCGCAGATACTCGAAGGACAGATACAGATTGACTCCGGGCGGCAGCAGCTTGAGGAATCGCTGGACAGGCTTAACATGTATCAGGCCACACTCGATGAACTCATTGAATATCTCCCGCAGTTCGAAGAAGAAATGGCCTCGACGACGGAGACGATCAACAATGAGGTTATCCCTTTCTCTTCAAATCTTCATTCCGTGCTTCAGTCACTCATCGGCGGTTACGCAGACATGTTCGACTGGTCACAGATCGGGACACCCGTCGACTATCACGACCGGGATGCCCACATCAAAAAATATATCCTGCCGAACGGGGTTGAGATCGATGTAAGTTTGCCATTGAACAGCAACCTGGAGACACTGCTCTACTCACTGAACATAAGCGATGAGGAACTCGCGTCCGCATATTCCGCCGCAACGGGCAACGAGCCTGTTCTTCCTGATGGAATGTCATCATGGCATCAGTATGTTGCTCTTCTTGCAGCTGAAGATCTGCTTACCGTTTACCCTGAATATAATAATCTCGCTATTGCTATCGAATCCTGGGAAGGCGGGCATGATATCTACATTCTGTACCTTGACACGAGTGCCGAGTTAGCGGCCGGATGGAACGAGTATTATGAGGGATTAGCACGTTTCAACGAGGGTCAGGCGGAACTTAACAGAGTTATCGCGTACTATCAGGAGAAGACAGACGAATACAATGCCGGCCTTGAAGAATACAATCAGGGACAGGCAGAGTATGAACAGGGACTCGCGGAATATAACGCGGCCAGAGCCGAACTCGACGACGGATGGGCGCAGTATAACGACGGGTTGGACAGATATAACGCCTCGCTCGCCGAATATGAAGCAAACCGCAGCACATATCTTTCAGGTCTTGCCGAATACGAAGACGGGACACAAAGATATAACGAAGGTCTTGCAGAATATGAACAGGGACTTGCGGACTGTGAAGCTTCGCGCGCCAGACTCGAGGATGGCGAAGAAGAATACGCCGAAGGATTAGCGGAATATGAGGACGGACTGGCACAATTAGAGGATGCTAAGAACAGCTCGGTCTTAGACAACGAATCCAGGTTCCTGTTCTCGGATGTCAGAGTTAACATGTCCTATGCCATCATCAAACGTACGGGCGGCAACCTCAAGGACATCGGACGTACATTCACAGCCGTATTCGTAATAATCGCAGCCCTGGTCATCTATGCGACCCTCGGAAGGATCGTTGACGAACAAAGGACACAGATCGGCACGAATAAGGCTTTAGGATTCTTCAACAAAGAAGTCCTGTCCAAATACCTGATGTTCGGTCTGAGCGGAACCGTTGCCGGAGCGGTCATCGGAACCGTCCTGGGATACTATGTCATCCTGCCGATCGTAATGAAATCTTATGCCAACAACTATGTCTACGGCGCCGGGAAATACTTTTTCGAGCCATATCTCGCAGTTATCGTGATCGGGGCCGCGATAGTGCTCTCGGCGGTAACTATTGTTTGCGCTTGTCTTACCATGCTGACCACAAATGCCATTACCCTTCTGGCTCCTCCCGTGCCCAAGACGCACAAGCACCAGGGGCACGACGGACCGTCTTTATTCCTGTATCCCAAGCTCATCATCCTGAACATGCTGTCGGACAAAAAACGCGTCATCGCGACGGTCGTAAGCGTCTTGGGATGCTGTACTCTCATGGCGGCGGGATTCGGCATGCAGTATGCCATTAAGAACTCGATCACCGATCAGTTTAATATGTATGAACACTACGATTATAAAGTCAAATATGACAGCGAGATCAACCCCGACGTACACGATCAACTCCTCGAAGCACTGGATGACAACGGCACCCGTTATATCGCTTTAAGCGATCACTACCGGCCGGCAAAGATCGGACAGACCACGACCGCCATCGAGCTCGTCTGCACCGACCTCGATGAGATCAATGATTTCTTTACGCTCAATGATGCTGCGACGGGAACCCACCTCGACTCCTCACGTCCCGGCCTCTGGATACACCAGAAACTCTCCGAATACTATGATGTTCACCCGGGAGAGATCCTGACCGTCTACGACGGCAAACTGAATCCTTACGAGATCGAGATAATCGGAATATATGAGAACTATCTCGGTTTCTACTCCTTCTTAACTCCTGAAACCTATGTATCGGTATTCGGCGAGGAACCCGAGTATAACTCCTTCCTGATCTTCGAGAATGAACAAGGTTCTCCGGACCTTGCATCAGACATCAACACGATCGAAGGGATCAAGGAATTCAAAAACAACATCGATTTGAAAAACTACTATCTGGATCTCGCATCCTCTCTCGACGCGCTCGCCATCCTTTTCATCGCCATGTCCGCTATGCTCGCATACTTCATCCTGCTCAATCTCGTATCGATGCTCGTTAATCAGAAGAAGAAAGAACTTACGATAATGCGTATCAACGGATTCTCTCTTTTGAAGACGATCAACTACGTAGCAAGCGAACTTGCAGTAAGCACGGTGATCGGAATAATCCTCGGTCTTATCTGCGGCAACGCCCTTGAGATGACTATCCTTAAGCTTCTCGAATCAGACCAGATAAGGTTCGAACGCGGGATCCAGTGGAACGGCTGCCTTTACGCTGCCCTCATCACGATCTTCTTTACGGTGCTCGTATCGGCGCCCATATTCCGCAAGATCAAATATCTGCAGCTTACAGATATGACATCGTGATACGTTCCAAGATCACAGCCGCTGCAAACGATGTCGCTGCAAATGATGCCGCATCACATGATATAATCGCTGAATGGAAAAGAAAAACATATCTGTCGAAGCGGTCATCTTCGATCTTGACGGAACTCTGACCGACACGGAAAAGTATTATCAGAAAGCCTGGCCCGAGGCACTTGAACACTTCGGCTGGAAAGCGGATCCTGCGATGGCGCTCGAATTAAGATCACTCGGTAGACCTTTCGCGCAGGAGAAGTTCAAAGAGTGGTTCGGAGAAGACTTCAACTATGATGAGGTCAGGTCATACCGCAAAGAACTCATCAGGAAGATGATCGCGGATCAAGGAATCCCTTTAAAGCCCGGCGCCGTTGAGATATTGACGTGGCTTCGGGAGAACGGATATACAGTTGCGCTCGCGACAGCGAACGACCTTCAAAGAACTGAGGTCCTTCTTAAGGCGGTCGGATTGTACGATCACTTCGACAGACTGATCTGCGCCGATATGGTAAAACACGGCAAACCCGCTCCCGACATCTATGCTTATGCGTGCGAGACGTTGGGGATATCGCCGGAGAAGACTTTTGCAGTCGAGGATTCGCCCAACGGAGTGACCAGCGCATACCATGCCGGATGTAATGTGATAATGGTCCCGGATCTGACCGAGCCTGACGAAGATCTCATGAAGATGCTTTTCGCGCGTATCGACACTCTCCCGGACATCAAAAATCTGCTCAGCGCACCCTAAGCCGCGGCTGCCACCGGTGTATACAACCTGCAGTACTTTTTTATAAGGGCAACTATGTCATCGATCATTTCATCCGCGTTGACCATACTGTTCTCATACCCGCAGAACAGCAGGATATCCCTGTTGACCACCATTCCGGATTTAAGATAATCCATGAGTTTGAATTCATTCCTTGCGATATACTTATCATCATCGAGCTTGCCCATGAATTCTATGAAGAAGCACCTTTGAAACTCAGGCAGATAGACAATAAAATCCGGATAATATTCTTCTCCGAAGAGGACGAGCCGCGGTTCGTATTTATACATGAGCCCCAAAGAATCCAGACACTGCGCGACTATCATCTCGCCTCTTGAATCCATGATCATATCTTTGTATGGATAACCTTTTTCCTTAGTCTCATATTCGGCCCTGACATGTATGTTCTCCCACATATTCCTGTTATATTTCGTCTTGACTTTGGAAAGATCGATATCCGGAATATCAGGTATTCCATTCAGCAATCCCTTAAGCATCGCCTTATCTTTCACTAAGGCATCTCGTTTGTTAAATATCTTCAATAATTCCCTTCCCTTATCGGTGTTCAATCTACACTGAGTCTGTTTTGTAGTATTCCTGTCTTTACGATAGATCCGCAGCACAGGTTTCCCATTATGCTTCCCTTGATGAATCACAGGCAATTGTTCAATCTGCTTTTCAATTAGTCTCAATCGTGCCATTAAGAATGTCGGCGGAAATTTATTTAATGTATACATCTGTTATCCCCCTAAAGTTAATACATATAATCTATCGATGTACAGGTGGGAATGTAACTACAAAAAAACGACAATTTCCGACAAAAAACGACAAAGGACTTTCCTGGTTATGTTCCAGCTTTTAACCAATTGTTGGAACACTATAAGGAAATTGTACTGATATTCCTGATACAGTTCTATGATTTACGGATAATCAGGAACACCATCAGGAAATAGCCCCATATTTCCTT
>JAFXPN010000002.1 GCA_017527865.1 Clostridiales bacterium | reverse complement strand
TTCGGCTGTTAACCGAAATGTCACAGGTTCGAGTCCTGTTTGAGGAGCCAATCAGGCACTGGAGTGATCCGGTGCTTTTTTTGTTGTCTGAAAGAGTCTTAAATCTGACAAAATTCACATTAATTTTTTATATTCTGTCTGAGACGGCTGATATTATTAGGTTATATCCGATCCACGGAGGTGGCCTATGCTCGACGAATATAAGAGATTCATAATTGACGATTACGGTAAAAAACCTGTCTTTGCCAGTTTCCTTCCGGGCCTGTCAGGCAAAAAAGGAATTCCCATCTGGTCTTTCTACTGCAACCGCGGACAGGGGATAACCTCATTCGGAACAGAGAATAAGGATAACTCGATAATGGAGTTCTATCCTGCTCATGCAGCGTATCAGCTGGTGAGGACACACGGATTCAGGACATTCATAAAGAGGGACGGCAAGGTCCGCGAGGCCTTCTCGGACGACGGCGCACGCACGAGGATGTATATCGGGTTCAACACTTTCTCAATCGAGGATGAGAAAGACGGGATACTGACCGAGGTATCTTATATGACTTTGCCTTCCGAGACCACCGGGGCACTCGTGAGGATCGTGCGCATAACCAACAGGGGCGAAGATCCTGTTGACATAGAAGTGCTGGACGGAATGCCGGCTTTGAATCCGTACGGTGTGTCCATGCAGGATCAGAAGGAATTGGGGCAGACCGTAACGGCATGGATGCAGGTTGAAGACCTTGATAAGAAGCTGCCGTATTACCGTGTAAGAGCGAGCATAGTGGATTCCATCGATGTTCAGGAGATAACGCGCGGCAATGCGGCATTCGCATTCTCAGGCAGCGGTGATCTTCTCGAGGTCTATGCCGACCCTGAGGCGGTCTTTGATTATGACCTGTCTTTCATTAATCCTGTTTCATTTGCCGACGGCACTTATAAGTCCCGTCCCCAGAACCTGAGCAATAATGTGCCGTGTGCTTTTTTCGCGCAGGAGGGAGTGCTTAAAGAGGGGCAGACACTGACTTTCTTTGAGGTCTACGGAAACTGTAACGGAAAGGAGAGACTGCACAATCTTGCCGCAAAGATCGGTTCGGAAGGCGCGGAAGCATTTTTTACGCGCAAATGGGATGAAGCTTCCGGAATGGCGGACGATATCATATCCGTTATCGATACCAAGACGGGAGATACGACATTTGACGCTTACTGTGAGCTTACATATCTTGATAACTGTCTGCGCGGAGGATTCCCCGTAAAGCTCGGGGATAAGGTCTTCTATATGTATTCGAGAAAGCACGGGGATATCGAGAGAGACTATAATTACTTTACTCTCGCGCCTGAATTCTTCACGCAGGGCAACGCATCTTTCCGCGACATATGCCAGAACAGGCGCTGCGACATAATGTATACGCCGTTTACCGGGCAGATGAACGTGAAGACTTTCTTAAGCCTCATACAGAGCGACGGTTTTAATCCCCTTAAGATATCGGAAGCAAGATTTACGGTTCCGGCCTCCGCGGCCGGATCGTACGATGAGGCGCTTACGGACATCCTGACGCATCCGTTTACGCCGGGATCCCTTGCGGACAGGATTATCAGCCTCGGGATGGAGGACAGGATAGACGAGATTGTGGAACGGGCCATGACGGATGCCGTTCCCGAACTTAATTCCGAGTTCGGGGAAGGGTACTGGACCGATCACTGGATATACACTCTCGATCTGGTCGAGTCTTATCTGCGTGTATTTCCGGATAAGAAAGAGCAGCTGCTGTGGGGCGAACGCGACTGTACATACTTTGACACAAAGTGCTTCGTTAATCCGCGCCGCTTAAGATACGAGGAGACGGCCAAAGGCCTGAGGCAATATCATCCTATAAGTGAGCTTCCCGGTAAGAAGAACAAGGGCAAGCTCATGACGGATCCTTCCGGAAATGTGATCCGGGCAACGGCAGGCGAGAAACTGCTTTTGCTGTGCATCATCAAGTTCATGACGCTCGATTCTTACGGCATGGGTGTCGAGATGGAAGGCGGAAGACCCGGGTGGTATGATGCCCTGAACGGCCTTCCCGGACTGTTCGGATCGTCGGTCAATGAGTCGATGGAGCTTACAAGGTATCTGGAGTTCATGATCGATTCCATGCCTTCTTCGGGCAGGATAACACTGTCTTCCGAGGTCGCGGGGCTGTTCAGGTCGGTCGATGCCCTTAAGATAAACGGCTGGCAGGATATGGATTCATGGAATGCCCTGAACGGGATCAAGGAGGCTTACCGCGAGGCGACGGCCGAAGGTTTCAGCGGACAGACCGAGGAGCTTGATGCCCCGTATCTCAAGGAAATACTCATGAACATGAGACAGACGACCAAGCGCGGCATCGCGAGGGCGAGGGCGCTGGGAGGCGGTAAGATGCCTTCTTATTTTGCGTTTGATGCTGTCAGGTATGAGAAGGCCGCAGACGGGATAACCGTTTATGAATTTAAGCCTGTCGTCATACCGAGATTCCTCGAGTCCTATGTCCATAACTTCAGGCTCAAGCATTCAGACGAGAGAAAGCATCAGCTCTACGCGGAAGTACGTGACGGGCTTTACGATGAGAAACTCAGGATGTATAAGGTCAATGAGTCTCTGGCCGCTGCCTCCTTCGAGATCGGGCGGTGCAAAGCGTTTACCCCCGGATGGCTCGAGAACGAGTCGATCTGGCTTCACATGGAATACAAGTACCTTCTGGAACTCATAAAGAACGGTCTTTATGAGGAATTCATCAGTGACTTTAAGACATGCGCGGTCCCGTTCATGGATCCCGCAGTCTACGGCAGATCGGTGCTCGAGAACTCTTCGTTCATCGCATCTTCCGCCAACCCCGATCCCAAGAAGCACGGACGAGGATTCGTCGCGAGACTGTCAGGGTCGACTGCCGAATTCATCGATATGTATCAGATCATGATGTTCGGTAAGAGCATTTTCGCTTATTCCGAGGCGGAGGGGCTCATCTTTGCTCCCAAGCCGCTCATTCCTCATTACCTTGTGGGCGATGACCTTACGATAAAGGCTAAGCTTCTGGGCTCTGTCACGGTCACATACAATCTTCCTTCCCGTCAGGATTATATTCCCGGCAAGTACAGCGTGACGGGCATCAGCGTCGACGGCAAGCTTCATGCCGGAAGCTATATCTCGGGCGATGATGCCGAGGCGGTAAGGAGCGGGCTCGTTAAGAAGATCGATATTACGCTCGGGTGATGGTATCATTGTCTTAATGTTCGAAAAGGAGATCACACGATGATAATAGACTTTAATAATATCCCGGAAGAGGCAAAGCCCAATTTCAAGGGCGGACTAAAGGAGTATAACGTTAAGATGATCGATATCGGTCCCAACAAGTTCATGAGGGGCCGTCTTGTTCCGGGGGCTTCCATCGGGTTTCATACGCATGAAGTAAATCAGGAGATAATATATGTCCTTGAAGGAACCGGAACACTTGTCGATGAAGCCGGCAATACAGTGGATACGGTTGTTCCCGGACAGGTTACATACTGTCCCAAGGGAGACAGTCACAGTCTTACCAATCAGGGAGATAAGGATCTTATCTTTTTTGCAGTGGTAACGGCAGTATGAGCGCGGTCAGATTTACAAAGATGCACGGTGCGGGCAACGACTATGTCTATGTCGATTGCTTCGATTCCATGGTCGATGATGCATCGGCGCTTGCCGTAAAGATATCCGACCGTCACTTCGGAGTCGGCGGTGACGGTCTGGTGCTTATCGCGCCGTCAAAAGTCGCGGATGCAAGGATGATCATGTACAACATGGACGGTTCCGAAGGCAATATGTGCGGCAATGCGATCCGCTGTGTCGCCAAGTTCATGCATGATGAGCGCGGATTGAAGAATAATCCCGTGACGATCGAGACAAAGAGCGGTATCAAGACGATCTCACTTTATGAAGAAGAAGGGAAAGCCGTACGCGCCAAGGTCGATATGGGGGCAGCGGTACTGGATCCCGCGAAGATCCCCGTGACTCTCGAACCCGATGAGAACGGAACGGTTGTGGGAAGGAAGATAGAAGTCGGCGGATCGTCTTATAAGATCACCTGTGTGTCTATGGGCAATCCCCACGCAGTCGTGTTCGTCGATGATGTTGACGGCATCCTGATCGAGAAGACGGGACCGCTGTTCGAGAACAATGAGATATTCCCGGAACGCGTGAATACCGAGTTTATAAAGGTTATCGATGACCATACACTCCAGATGCGGGTCTGGGAGAGAGGCTCCGGCGAGACCCTTGCCTGCGGTACCGGCGCCTGTGCTGCCGCGGTAGCTTCAGTCCTTAACGGGTACTGTCCCAAGAATGAAGATATCACCGTTAAGCTTAGGGGCGGAGACCTTATGATCAGATATACAGACGATACGGTCTATATGACCGGCCCGTGCGTGAAGGTATTTGAG
The DNA here is from genome assembly GCA_017527865.1 of Clostridiales bacterium. GTDB lineage: Bacteria > Bacillota > Clostridia > Saccharofermentanales > Saccharofermentanaceae > Saccharofermentans. The sequence goes on along the minus strand of JAFXPN010000002.1, from coordinate 36,692 downwards.
GGTACGTTCGAAGACTGATAGTATGTTAAAATTACATATCAGTTTTTGACGGGGTGCAGTATGTTAAGTGACATTGAGATAGCGGAGCAGGCAAAGCTTGATTCCATAACCGATATAGCAAAGAAGCTGGGGCTGTCTGAGGACGAGCTAGAGCTCTACGGAAAATACAAGGCGAAGATCCCGCTTTCCGCGATAAAGCGCAGAGCAGGTCAGAAGAACGGAAAACTGGTCCTTGTGACCGCCATGAACCCTACTCCGGCGGGCGAGGGCAAGACGACCGTGAGCATCGGGCTCGCGCAGGCCATGAGCAAGCTGGACAGAAAAGTCTGCCTTGCTTTAAGGGAGCCTTCTTTGGGTCCCGTGTTCGGTATCAAAGGCGGAGCTGCGGGCGGCGGCTATTCGCAGGTTCTGCCGATGGAGGACATAAACCTTCATTTTACCGGGGATCTTCATGCCATTACATCCGCCAACAATCTCCTTGCCGCGATGATCGACAACCATATATATCAGGGCAACGAGCTGCGCATCGATAAGGACCGGATACTCTGGAAAAGATGCATGGATATGAATGACCGCGCGCTTCGTGCGACGAAGATCGGAGTCGGAGGCGGAACAAACGGCATCGAGAGGGATGATTCCTTTACGATAACAGCCGCATCGGAGGTCATGGCCATACTGTGTCTGTCCGAAGACGAGGCGGATCTTAAGCGCAGGCTCGGCAATATCGTCATTGCTTACGATCTTGACGGCAATATCCTGAAGGCAAAGGATCTGAAGGCTGAGGGCGCGATGGCAGTCCTTCTCAAGGATGCGGTCAACCCCAATCTTGTACAGTCCATCGAGCATGTTCCCGCGCTGATCCACGGAGGACCGTTCGCGAATATCTCACACGGATGCAATTCCGTGATAGCGACTAAGGCGGCGATGAAGCTTGCCGATATTACCGTAACCGAAGCGGGATTCGGGGCGGATCTCGGAGCATTTAAGTTTCTTGACATAAAATGCCGTAAAGCGGGGATAAGACCGGATGCGTGCGTTATCGTTTCCACAATAAGATCTTTGAAATACAATGCCGGCATTCCCAAGGAAGAGCTTACGGTTCCGAATGTTCAGAAGGTTACGGAAGGCTTCTCCAATCTTTCCAAGCATATCGAGAACATGAAGCAGCTGGGGCTGCCCGTTATAGTTGCTTCGAACAGATTCCCTTCCGATACAGATGAAGAGATCGCCGAACTTGCGAGACTCTGTGAAGAGGCCGGCGCTTCCTATGCTCCTGCCGATATCTATGCGAAGGGAGGAGAAGGCGGTCTGGAGCTGGCAAAGAAAGTACTTGATGTACTGGATGCGGACAACACTCCCGACACTTCATACTTATATGATCTTTCCGATCCGGTAGAGCAGAAGATAACAAAGGTCGCGACCAATATCTTCGGAGCGCGGGATGTGGATATACTTCCGGAAGCAAAGGATATGATCGACGCATTGACCGATTCCGGATACGGAGATCTTCCGATCTGCATAGCGAAGACACAGTATTCTCTGTCCGACGATCCGAAGCTTCTCGGAAGACCTGAGGGCTTTACGCTCACGGTAAGAGAAGTGAGGCTTGCCGCCGGCGCCGGATATATCGTAGTCCTTACGGGAAAGATCATGACGATGCCGGGTCTCCCTAAGGCGCCTGCCGCGCTCAGCATAGATATCGGTCCTGACGGTAAGGTGACCGGCCTGTTCTGATGAGAAGAGGGCAGTATCCCAATCCTACCTTTCTTGATAAGGCTGAAGGGATCCGGAAACACAGGAAGACCGTACTGCTGACCGTTATCGCTGCGGCAGTCCTGGTAGTCGCGCTCGTTCTCCTCATAAGAGCAGGGGCTGATATGCAGGAGCGTTACAGAAACGAATATCCTGATCTTGTCGGAGCTGCCACCTCTACGACTTCCGAGACGACCGAGGTCGGAGCATATCTTACGGAGCCCGTGGCGGTCACGACCGAGGAGACTGTTCCCGAGACTTCGGAGGAGACTGTCCCCGTTCCCGTCATCGTAACCGAGACAACGGAGACAACAGTTGATATAACCGATCTGTCGGCTCAGGTCTTTGAAGAGCAGGAGCCCTTCTATTTTAAGAATTCATATCCTCTGCAGTTTGTTTCCCATGAGAGAAGGGACGTGCTTCTCGATTATCTTAAACAGGATGTATTGGGCTACATAGACGGATGTACGGGCGAGAGGATCTGCTTCAGTTATATCAATCTCAAGAACGGTGAGACGACGGGTGTCAACGACCTCGAACCCATCGTTCCCGCGGGATCTTTTGCCCTGCCGATAGCGCTTACATACTGGCACAGGGTATCAATGGGATTCGGTTCGCCTGATTATGTCGTTACATACGACGGTTCTTATGTGCCCGGCAATTCTTCCGGCATAACGTCGGTATGGCCTGCGGGCAAGATGTTCTCGTTAAGGACGCTTGCCAACCTCGCGGTAACTCAGAATGATGACTATGCTCTTTCCGTGATCCTCGACAGGAGTAACGGCATCGAGACCGTGTGGCAGTATGTATCGGGGATCAGCGGGTATGTCAATTACCTTACGGACTCGACGTATACGGATTACAGCGGTGTCATAATGAACGGCCCCGGAAGGACATCGTGTTATGACATGGCGGCATATGCCCGGTATCTTTATTTTTCATACATAACAGATCCCGATACATGGCAGCCTCTCATAAATGATATGTATTATTCGGGGATCAGATCGCCCTTTACGACATCGTTCGGTGAGGATACCCCCGTTCTCCATATATCGGGAAGAAATGAGACTTTTCACGCCTATACGGATATAGCGATAATCGATTACGATGAGCCTATTGTTCTCATAGTGTATGCGGAGTGCGCCTCTTTTGACCGCGCGCAGACGATCGAGGCCGATATATCAGCTTATGTTGCGGGCTATCTTAGGGCCTGTCACGGGCGGTAGATACGAGATTTTGTTAAATTTTAACAAAGCACCACAATATATAGGGGTTGTTAATTGACAAAAAGTCTTAACACTGTTATTATCTGTTTGTATTTTTACTTGGAGGTTCCTTCAAATGATAATTAAATCTGATTTGGAGTCATGTCGTGCAAGGCTTCAGTCCATGATCGGAACACCGGTCAGGCTCTCAAGCAACGGAGGCAGAAAGAGGATCATCGTTCATGAGGGTATCGTGGACAATTGTTATCCCAACGTCTTCACCGTAAGATGCCAAAGAGAATCAGACGGAGCATTTGAGATCATTTCATACAGTTACATCGATGTTCTTACAAGAGCGGTAAGGATCGCCATTCCGGCTCAGGCAGAGCAGACAGCAGCGGTCGGCTGATAAGGGATCTGACCCGTACAAAGATAAAGAATTGAACAACAGGCGGCGGAGGATACTTCGCCGCTTTGATATTATCAAAAGGATTTCCCATGGAAGAACAGAATACCTTAAGTGAGCTTACGGACATTTCCCGCAGACTCATGGCGATCTCTAATGATGCGCTTCTATATACAAAAGACAGATTCGACAGAGAACGGTTCCTCGAAGTAAGGAGCATCGCCGCGAGGATACTGGAAATGTCTGCGGAGGGGATCACGAAGGAACGGGCAGAGGAGCTTTTCGAGGAGAATGAGGGATACCAGACTCCCAAGATAGATACGAGAGCTGCTGTCTTCAATGAGAAGGATGAAGTCCTGCTCGTCAGGGACTATGACGGTAAGTGGGCGCTTCCCGGGGGATGGTGCGAGTACGATCTGACGATAATGGAGAATACGGTCAAGGAGGCAAGTGAAGAAGCGGGCATCGACGTAAAGCCGGTAAAGCTCGTTGCCGCGCACAGCAACAAACGTGACAGGGCGCCGAAGTCATATTTCTATATCACGAGGTTTTTTATCCTGTGTGAGAAGACGGGCGGACAGTTCATGGAGAACAGCGAGACCACGGATGCGCGTTATTTTCCGGTCGACAGTCTTCCGGACGATCTTAATGACCATAAAAGTTCGGCTGATGAGATCAGGCTTTGTCTCAGCGCACTTCATGACGATGACTTTGAACCCGACATCGATTGAGTGATTGTGAAATTAAACAAATACTCTATGTATCTTGTGGGCTTTTGAGTTAAAAAGCCGAAAATCCCTTTGAGGTACAAACCTTTATTGACTTAAAAATCTCTTCAAGATATTCTTTTCCACGGAATACAAGTTGAGGATTGGGAGAAGTATATGACGGAAGAAAAAGCCATATTCAACTGTAAGACGGCAGATGTTCAGATGAAGGCAGTTGCCATGCTCGTTCAAAAGGCATCGGACTTCAGATCGACGATATATATAATCAAAGACGGAAGAAGGGCAAATGCCAAGAGCCTTCTGGGAGTTATGTCCATAGGCCTTGAAGCAGGAGCCGAGATCGAGGTATCGGCAGACGGAACTGATTCGAACGATGCCGTTAAAACTCTGGTAGAATATCTTAAGGACCCTAAGGTATGAAGATGAAGAGGTAATGAGCAAAGACAGATTTGACGCAAGGCTCGATACTGTACCTTTAAGTCCCGGAGTTTACCTGATGAAGGATGCTTCGGGAGTTGTTATTTATGTGGGAAAAGCGAAGAAGCTGCGCAACCGTCTGCGGTCTTACTTCGGAGGCGGGAAGATAATCCACCCGAAGGTGGCGGCGATGGTATCCCATGTGGCTGACTTTGAATATGTGGTGGTGGATTCTGAAGCGGAGGCGCTGCTGCTCGAATCCAATCTGATAAAGCGTTACATGCCCCAATACAATATCCTTCTGCGTGACGATAAGGCATACCCTTATGTGTGCATTACCCTTAATGAGGAGTATCCGCGGGTTTTTAAGGCGTTTCGCCCGGATGAGAAAGCCCGCCGGGAAGGGGCACGGTATTACGGCCCTTATATGAGCGGTGACTTGAGCAATACCCTGAAGGCGATAGATGAGATATTCCCCTTAAAGAAGTGCCGCAAGGTATTCCCGAGAGATATCGGCAAAGAGCGGCCGTGCCTTAATTATCACATAGGAAAATGCATGGCTCCGTGCAGCGGCAAAGTATCGCCGTCCGAATACAGGAACATGATATTCGATATCGTCGCTTTTTTTGACGGACGTTACGACGGCATTAGAAAGCAGCTACAGGAACAGATGGATGAGGCCTCGGAAGAGCTGGACTTCGAGCGCGCGGCAGTCCTCAGGGACCGGCTTGCGGCTCTTAATGCCATAACGAAGGATCAGAGGGTGTTTCTCGATGTTGACCGCGATGTCGATGCGATCGGTGTTTACAGTCAGGGAGGCGAGACCTGTGTCAGGAAGCTTGAACTCCGTGACGGAAGGATAGTCGGATCGTCCACTTATTTCCTTAAGGGCGATACGGGTACGGTCAGTGAGATAGTAAGCGGGTTTATTACCCAGTACTACCCCGATGCGGCCAATATCCCGCCGGTGGTACTTGTTCCTGCTGTCGAAGAAGAGGAAGATCTCGATCTGCTCGGAGGATTCCTTACGGGTGAAGCGGGAAGAAAGGTGAGAGTCTATACCCCCGAGAGAGGGCAGATGAGGAAACTTCTTGATCTTGCCTGTGTCAATGCACGTGAGATGATGGTCAGAAGGATATTGAGAGGCGGGGGCGCACAGGCCGACCCTGCGGCGGGTCTGCGCATTCTGGAGAAGATGCTGGGGCTTCAGGACGGAACGCTGCACCGTGCCGAGTCTTATGACATAAGCAATCTCGGGAATGATGACATCTGCGCCGGAATGGTGGTCTTCAAGGATGGCAGACCCGACAGGAAATCGTACAGGCTGTTCAGGATGAAGACCGTAACGGCGCAGGATGACTTCGCGTCAATGAGGGAGACCCTTACCCGGAGATTCTCGCACGACGGACGGGACGGATTTGAATTCCCGGATATCATCCTCGTCGACGGCGGCAAGGGGCAATTGTCGGCGGTTAAGTCTGTCGTGGATTCACTTGAACTTTCACGGGATATCCCGATGATCGGCATGGTGAAGAACAGCAGGCACAGGACCGCAGGTGTCGTCATGACCGACGGAACGGAGATCATGCTCGATAAGCAGGAACCTTCGGATGATGATATTGTATTGCTCAGGTTCCTGTCTTCCGTGCAGAATGAAGTTCACAGGTTCGCGATAACCTATCAGAAGAAACTTGCCGGCAAGCGCAATATGCGGTATAAACTCGAGAACATCAAAGGCATCGGACCGTCCAAGCGGCGCGCCCTGCTGTCTTCCCTGGGTTCGGTCAAAGCTGTTGAAGAGGCGGACATCAAGACTCTCGAGGGGATCAAAGGCATCACCGGGACCGATGCACGGAACATCCGGATGTATTTTCACGGGGAGGAAGACTGATAATGAATATCTATGCCATGGCAGATCTTCATCTTGCACTCGACAACCCCGACAAGACGATGGAGATCTTCGGAGAATCCTGGAAGGACTATATGAAGCGGATCAAAGAGAATTCCGCTGCCGTCGGGGAGGATGACCTTTATCTTCTGCCCGGTGACCTGTCGTGGGCGATGCATCTCGACAGAGCGGCAGGCGACTTCGCGTTCATAGACAGTCTGCCCGGACAAAAGCTCGCCATCAGAGGCAACCACGACTACTGGTGGGGGACTCTTGCCAAGATGGAAAGGGAACTTGCGGCACAGGGGATCGGTTCCGTGAAGCTCCTCAAGACGGATGCCTTTGTAAGCGAAAAGGCTGTGATAGCGGGCACCCGCGGCTGGAAGCGGCTTGAGGATGACGGGGTCGGCGAGGAGGACAGAAAGATCCACGACCGGGAGATCGAGCGGATGAAGCTGTGTATCAGCAGCATTGAGAATGCGGATCCGGTACACAAACTGCCCCATATACTTATGGTCCATTTCCCTCCGTGCGGAAGGAACGGGGCCCCCTGCGACTACGCCGATGTCATCGAACAGAGCGGCACTGTTGATATATGTCTTTACGGACACCTTCACGGCCGCGCTCACGGACAGATTTTTGAGGGGGAAAGACACGGCGTGAAATATTTTTGTGTGGCCGCGGACTACTTAAAATTCAAGCCTTTGCGGGTTTTGTGAACAAATTTTTGTTGCCTGTAACGCGCATCCGTATTATAATTATCAGACGGGAGATACGGCCTGACCAATGAAGCGAAGCTTCGTTGCAGGCTGTTTTCATTCTTTAAGCTTTGGGAGTGCGCTTATGGCAAAAAGTATGACAGGATTCGGCAGGAGCGAGAAGGTCTTTGATACCAGACGCTATTCTGTTGAGATCAAGTCAGTAAACAGCAGATTCTGTGATATCAATATCAGATGTCCCAAGTTGTTTAACTTTGCCGATGCAGTTATAAGAAAGACCATCTCCGATTCGCTGACAAGAGGAAAAGTCGACGTGTTCATCAACTTTGAGGATTCCGGGGAGTCCGGATCTGAAGTGACGGTCAACCGCGCGCTTGCGCTTGCTTATTCCAGGGCGATGGAACAGATCGCAGAACTTACCGGCCGTGCCGATGAGACCAGCGTATCAAGGATCGGGATGTTCCCCGATGTCCTGTCATCAAGACAGGTGCAGTTGGATGAAGAGGTACTGTCGGCCGAACTCGATTCAGCGCTCCGTGAAGCTCTGGAAGGGATGAACGCCATGAGATCAGCGGAGGGAGCTGCGCTCGTGACCGATCTCATGCGCAAGATCGAGTCCCTGGAAACGCTGAAGAATGAGATAGCAGACCGCGCCCCGTCGGTGGTGGATGATTACAGGACCAGGCTTTCCGAGAGGGTGGACCAGATCTTAAGTGATGCCAACAGGGCATTCTACGACGAGAGCCGTCTTGCCGCGGAAGTTGCGGTGTTTGCGGATAAGTGCGCCGTCGATGAGGAACTGAAGAGGCTCGGGAGCCATTTCGCACAGGGCAGAAAGATACTTTCCGAAGACGGTCCGGTGGGCAAGAAGATGGATTTCCTGATCCAGGAGATCAACCGTGAGACTAATACCATAGGATCCAAGGCGAACGACATCGAGATCACGAACCGTGTTCTGGCGATGAAGAATCTGATAGAGGAAATGAGAGAGCAGATACAGAATCTGGTCTGATCATAAGGAGTAACGGGATGAGATTTGCGGATATCGGAGGAGGAAACATAGCGGCGTCATCAAGAGTGCTGTGCGTTGCGTCTGCCGATTCCGCGCCGATAAGGCGGATGATGCAGGAAGCCCGCGACAGATCGATGCTTGTCGACTGCTGCGCAGGCAAGAAGTGCAGGAGCGTCCTTATCATGGACAGCGATTATGTAGTGACAAGCGCCCTTGAGGTTGCAGCCGTAAGAAAGAGTCTGGAGGAATGATGTATGAGTAAAGGATTGCTTATCTCGGTATCGGGACCTTCCGGAACGGGCAAAGGTACAGTGCTCGATAAGGTCAAGCAGCAAGACCCGGACTTCGGTACATCCGTTTCTGTTACGACAAGAGCCCCGAGAGAGGGCGAGACCGAAGGCGTCGAATACTATTTCAGGACCCGTGAGCAGTTCATGAGCATGTTCGAGGAAGGTGAGATCCTTGAGTATGACGAGTTCGTCGGCAATCTCTACGGAACGCCGACCATCCCGCTGCAGGAGATGAGCGACAATGGTACGGATGTCCTGCTCGACCTTACCATCGCAGGCAGCATGGCCCTGAAGGAGAACTTCGAACAGTCGGTGACGATATTCCTTTTGCCCCCTTCGTTCTCCGAACTCGAGAACAGGCTCCGCGGCAGAGGGACCGAGGACGAGGCTCATGTGGCGGCAAGACTCGAGATGGCAAGACAGGAGATAGATTATGCGCCCCGCTTTGATTATGTCGTGGTGAATAAGGATGCGGATGAGGCTGCCCGGCAGATCATGTCCATAATCACGGCTGAGAAATGCAGGTATATCAGGAATTCCGGTATAGAGAAGACTATATGATATTTGTAAAAAGAAAAGGAAAGAGGTAATCAGGAAATGTTAACAGATCCCACACTTGAAGAATTACTCCCTAAGGCAGGATGTGCCTATGAACTGGCAGTGCTCGTGAGCAAGAGAGCAAGTCAGCTCGTTGAAGGCGCGCAGCCCATGATCCCCGATCAGGCTGACAATGCCGTATCACTTGCCTGCAAGGAGATCCTTGAGGGCAAAGTTGTTGAGGTTAAGGGCAACCTTCCCAAGGATTCATATACCGTTCCGCTTACAAGAGAAGCAAGACTTGCAAGGGAAGCCGAGAAGAAGGCTAAGGAGCAGAAGGAACTGTTCAGAAAGGACGCTCAGGCTGCAGATATGCTTTTCGCGGAGCAGATGAACAGCAGCAGGAGTTCCATCGATGATATTATCCCGGGTCAGGGCGCTGAGGCCGAAGACACAGAGGATATGGTCGAGGAGTAAGGAGAACAGATATGTCTAACTCGGAAAAGATGGACAAGATAGTATCCCTGGCAAAGACCCGCGGTTTTGTTTATCCGGGATCGGATATATACGGCGGACTTGCGAATTCCTGGGATTACGGTCCGCTCGGAGTCCAGCTCAAGAATAACGTAAAGGCTGCATGGTGGAAGAAGTTCGTTCAGGAGAGCCCTTATAATGTAGGACTCGATGCAGCCATCATAATGAACCCCAGAACATGGGTCGCATCCGGTCACGTCGGAGGCTTCTCCGATCCTCTGATCGACTGCAAGCAGTGCAAGGCAAGACACAGAGCAGACAATCTCGTAGAGGACTGGAATAAAGAGAACAATGTAACCGATGTATCCGTAGAGGGCATGGAGCCCGAGGATCTCGTGGCATATATCAGGGAGAAGAATATCCCGTGTCCCGTATGCGGAGGACACAACTTCACGGATATCAGAAAGTTCAACCTGATGTTCAAGACTTTCGTCGGTGTTACCGAGGATTCGTCGAGCGAAGTTTACTTAAGACCCGAGACAGCTCAGGGCATCTTCGTTAACTTCGGCAATGTCCAGAGATCATCCAGAAAGAAGATCCCGTTCGGCATCTGCCAGATCGGAAAGTCTTTCCGTAATGAGATCACACCCGGAAACTTCATCTTCCGTACCCGTGAGTTCGAACAGATGGAGCTTGAGTTCTTCTGCGAGCCCGGCACGGACCTCGAATGGTTCGCGTATTGGAAGGATTTCTGTAAGAACTGGCTTACATCCCTCGGCATCAAGGAGGAGGAACTCCGTACAAGAGATCACTCCAAGGAAGAGCTTGCTTTCTATTCGAGAGCGACAACGGACTTCGAGTTCGCTTTTCCGTTCACGGACTGGGGCGAGCTGTGGGGCATCGCCGACCGTACTGATTACGACCTTAAGCAGCACATGGAGTTCTCCAAGCAGGATCTTTCATACTTCGATCCCGCGAAGAACGAGAAGTATATCCCTTATGTTATCGAGCCTTCACTCGGTGCGGACCGCGTTACTCTCGCATTCCTGTGTTCAGCATTCGAAGAGGAGCAGCTCGAGGGCGGCGATGTTCGAAATGTAATGCATTTCCATCCGTTCCTGGCACCGATCAAGATCGGCATACTGCCTCTGTCGGCAAAGCTTACGGACAAGGTCATGCCTCTGTTCGAGCAGCTTTCCAAGAAGTATATGTGCGAGCTCGATGACCGCCAGAGCATCGGCAAGCGATACAGAAGACAGGATGAGATCGGTACACCGTACTGCTTGGTTTATGACTTCGATTCAGAGAACGATAATTGTGTTACCATTAGAGAAAGAGATTCTATGAAGAATATCGAGTATGAACCCGGCAATATCAGATTCCCTATCGATAAGGCAGTCGAATTCTTTGAGGGTAAGTTCGATTTCTGACAAAGGATCGGACAGACGGCAGATTTCAATAAAGCTTCGGGCTTTGGAAATAAACAACAACATATTTAGAAAGGCGGGCATATTAAATGGCTAAGAAGTACATTTATCTGTTTTCCGAGGGCAACGGAAACATGCGCGAACTGCTTGGAGGCAAAGGTGCAAACCTTGCCGAGATGACGAATCTGGGACTCCCCGTTCCTCAGGGCTTCACGATCTCGACTGAAGCTTGTACCCAGTACTATGAGGACGGCAGACAGATCAATGCCGATATCCAGGCAGAGATAATGGAGTATATAACAAAACTCGAGGAGATCACGGGCAAGAAGTTCGGAGATCTTGAGAATCCTCTGCTCGTATCCGTAAGATCCGGAGCCAGAGCCTCGATGCCCGGCATGATGGATACTATCCTTAACCTCGGTCTTAATGAAGAGGTAGTAGGTGTTATTGCCAAGAAGTCCGGAAACCCCAGGTGGGCATGGGACTGCTACAGAAGATTCATCCAGATGTATTCCGACGTAGTTATGGAAGTCGGAAAGAAGTACTTCGAGGAGCTCATCGATAAGATGAAGGCTTCCCGCAGGGTCACACAGGATGTCGACCTCACGGCCGGTGATCTTCAGGAGCTTGCCAACCAGTTCAAGGCTGAATATAAGGCTAAGATCGGCGAGGATTTCCCTGATGATCCCAAGGTTCAGCTCATGGGTGCCATCAAGGCGGTATTCCGTTCATGGGATAACCCCCGTGCCAACGTCTACAGAAGAGACAACGACATTCCTTATTCATGGGGAACAGCCGTTAATGTCCAGTCCATGGCCTTCGGCAACATGGGTGATGACTGCGGTACCGGCGTTGCATTCACGAGAGATCCCGCAACAGGCAACAAGGGACTTTTCGGTGAGTTCCTTACAAATGCCCAGGGCGAGGACGTTGTTGCAGGCGTAAGAACGCCCATGCACATCTCCGAGATGGAGCAGAAGTTCCCGGGCGCATTCAAGCAGTTTACCGATGTCTGCAATATCCTTGAGAATCACTACAGGGATATGCAGGATATGGAGTTCACGGTAGAAGCAGGCAAGCTCTACATGCTCCAGACAAGAAACGGAAAGAGAACCGCTCAGGCAGCCATGAAGATCGCATGTGACCTCGTTGATGAGGGCATGAGAACTCCCGAAGAGGCTGTTGCCATGATCGATCCCCGTAACCTTGATACATTGCTTCACCCTCAGTTCGATCCCGCAGCTTTGAAGGCTGCAGAGGCTATCGGCAAGGGTCTCGGTGCATCTCCCGGAGCTGCATGCGGTAAGATCGTATTTACTGCGGAAGATGCAGTTGAGTGGGCTTCAAGAGGCGAGAAGGTTGTTCTTGTAAGACTTGAGACATCTCCCGAAGATATCACGGGAATGAAGTCCGCAGAAGGTATCCTTACTGTCCGCGGCGGTATGACATCACATGCTGCAGTTGTTGCAAGAGGAATGGGTGAGTGCTGCGTATCCGGATGCGGCGAGATCGCCATGGATGAAGAGCACAAGAGATTCACGCTTGCAGGCAAGGAATTCCATGAGGGCGATATCATCTCTCTCGACGGTTCTACAGGCTGCATCTACGACGGAGCTATCCCTCAGGTCGATGCAGATCCCAACAACGGTTACTTCGGCCGCATCATGGCTTGGGCCGATGAGTTTAAGACAATGGGTGTTCGTACTAATGCAGATACACCCGCAGATGCCAAGAAGGCCCGTGAACTCGGTGCCGAGGGTATCGGACTTTGCCGTACTGAGCATATGTTCTTCGGTGAGGGCAGGATTGACGCATTCCGTGAGATGATCTGCTCCGAGACAGTTGAGGAGAGAGAGGAAGCTCTCGATGTCATTCTCCCTATGCAGCAGAGTGACTTTGAGGCTCTTTATGAAGCTCTTGAGGGCTATCCCGTTACTATCCGTTTCTTGGATCCCCCGCTCCATGAGTTTGTTCCTACAACAGACTTCGAGATCGAGAAGCTTGCCAAGAAGAAGAATAAGACAGTAGCGGAGATCAAGAACATCATCGCTTCACTTCACGAGTTCAACCCTATGATGGGTCACAGAGGATGCCGTCTGTCTGTTACATATCCTGAGATTGCAAAGATGCAGACAAGAGCTGTCATCCGTGCAGCTATCAATGTTAAGGCTAAGCATTCCGATTGGAAGATCGAGCCTGAGATCATGATCCCTCTCATCGGCGATAACAAGGAGCTCAAGTTCGTTAAGGATATCGTTGTTGCTACAGCTGACGAAGAAATCGCAGCAGCCGGTTCTGATCTTAAGTATGAAGTCGGAACAATGATCGAGATCCCCAGAGCTGCTCTTACAGCTGACGAGATCGCTAAGAATGCTGACTTCTTCTGCTTCGGTACAAACGACCTTACACAGATGACATTCGGATTCTCGCGTGATGATGCAGGCAAGTTCCTCGAGGCTTACTACGAGAACAAGATCTTCGAAGCAGATCCGTTCGCAAGACTTGACCAGAACGGCGTAGGTAAGCTCATGAAGATGGCTATCGATCTCGGTAAGGCTGTAAATCCTTCACTTCATGTCGGTATCTGCGGCGAGCACGGCGGTGATCCTTCATCCGTTGAGTTCTGCGATGCAATCGGTCTTGATTATGTATCCTGCTCGCCTTTCCGTGTCCCGATCGCAAGGCTCGCGGCGGCGCAGGCAGCGATCGCGCATAAGAAGTAAGATCCGGTTATTACAGATCGATCAATATCAGGCGGCTGTCGTTATGACAGCCGCCTATACTTTAACAGTCAGGAAATTCCTTTATATGAGCAAATACGGAGGTAATCATGAAACGGTTGGCCATGTTGACTGCATTAACGGCAGCATCTTTGATGTTCGGTTCTGTTCCTGTATCGGCAGATGTCGAACGCGAAGAATTTGTTGAGGATACGGACGGTTTCATAGAGGAAGAGACAGAAGAGCCGGACGGATCCTACGAAGCCGGTTCCATAGCGATCGATGAAACCAATTTCCCCGATGCCGTCTTCAGAAGCTATGTGTCGGATAACTTCGATACAAACGGAGACGGCGAGCTCAGCCCGTCGGAGATCGCCGAAGTCAGAGAGATCGAAGTTCCTGAAGCAGGGATATCAGACCTTACGGGAATAGAGTTTTTTACCGATCTGTGTGGATTAGTCTGTTACGATAATGAACTGACAGACCTTGATCTGAGTTATAACACGGAATTGTCGTGGCTTGAATGCGACGGCAATAACCTGACAAAACTCGATCTGAGCCATAATGCGGAAATGGCATTTATGTGGTGTTACGGCAACAGCATTACGATCCTTGATATCTCCAATAATCCCGATCTGATAGATGTTTATGAAAACGGTACCCACTACAGTGAGGACGGCGTAGATTATTATACGTTAGAGGATGAAGACGGCAGCTCATTCGGCGATCTGTGTTTTGATTCCGCTGTGATGATCATAGCTGACCCTCCCGCTCCCGAAGGATCATCCAACATGTTCAGGCTTTATAATCCAAACAGCGGTGAGCACTTCTACACATCTAACTCGGGCGAGCGGAATCATCTCATAAGACTCGGCTGGAACTATGAAGGTGTCGGCTGGATCGCTCCTCAGACTTCCAATACCCCCGTTTACAGACTTTACAATCCGAACGGCGGAGAGCATCATTACACGACCAGTCCGGGCGAGCGCAATCATCTCATAGCTGCCGGCTGGAGCGACGAGGGGATCGGCTGGTATTCCGATGATGCCGAGACCGTGCCGCTTTACAGACAGTACAATCCGAACGCGTATGCCAATAACCATAACTATACGACCAGTCTGTCTGAGAACAACTGGCTCGTGTCCATCGGATGGCATGCTGAAGGCATCGGCTGGTATGGTAAATAAGCTTTTCGAGCCCGGGTCCAAAAGCCCGGGCTTTTTTGTGCTCGACTGACATAAAGGGTGACTCAAGGCCACTCCAAGTCGGCAGTTGAGTCAATTAAAGCCGTATATTGACTTCACGACTGACACAAACGGGTGTTGAGTCAGCGTTTAAGTCAGTAGAAGGCTGACTTGCAGCCACAATGGTTCCCCGAAGAGTAAAAGACTCATTCCGGATTACCCTAATCCGTACCATGCTATTCCTTCTTCCTGCCAGCCGATCGAGGACAGATAATTCTTTTCTCCGTTTGATGCGGTATAGAAGAGTTCTCCTGAGTGATGACGATCCACTTAGAATTGTACATAAAAAAGCGGCAGACCGTTTCCGGTCTGCCGCCGTTTTTATGTGAGGGCTCTTATACAAGAGGTACGCGTTTCAGTTCTTTCAGCCCTCTGCGTTATTCTTTGTTTCTGCCTTCAGTCCGAGTCCCGGAGCACCTGCAAGCTTTGTGCCTGCAAAGGATCCGATCACGGATGAAAGGTCGATCCCGAGGCTGTCGCCGATGCCGTCGATGGTCTGCTTGAAGGACTTTGTGATATCCTCTGTCATCCTGGCCGTGTTGCCCTCGCCGTACATCGTAATGGAATCGATGTTTGCAAGAGGCTTTGCAATGGCCTCGGCTACGAGAGGATACATCTTGCAGAGCATCTCGATGACAGCTGCTTCGCCGTACTTCTGCATTGCTTCTGCTTTCTTATCGATACCGATGGCCTCTGCTTCTGCCTTTGCACGGATAGCATCAGCTTCTGCTTCGCCCTTGGCACGGATACCTTCGGCTTCCCTCTGCATCGCGATAAGGTCTGCTTCAGCCTGGATCTTCTTGGCCTCAGCCTGCTGTGCAAGCTCATACTTACGGGCCTCAGCTTCTTTCTGTCTCTTGAACAGCTCGACCTCAGCCATCTGCTACTGACGGTAACGCTCTGCATCCGCCTGCTTCTTGATCTCTGCATCGAGAGCCTGCTCGCGGACCTGAGCTTCCTTCATCTTCAGCTCGATCTCTTTCTCCTGCTTTGCAATATCAGCTTCGGAGTTCGCTACTTCGATAGACTTTCTCTGAGCCTGCTCCTGGATCTTGTAAGCGGCATCTGCTTCAGCCTGCTTTGTATCCTGGATGACCTGAAGCTCGGATCTCTTGATGGACAGTTCATTCTGCTTGATCGCTATCTCTGTCTCGGAAGAAACCTTCGCATCGTTGGCTTCCTTTGCAGCCTCTGCCTGAGCTATCGCTACGTCCCTCTCGGCATTTGCCTTTGCAATGGATGCCGTCTTCTGGATCGTAGCCATGTTGTCCTGGCCTAAGGCTGTAATAAGATCGTTCTTATCTTCTACATGCTGGATGTTGCAGGAGATGATCTGGATTCCCAGATTGTTCATGTCTACCTGCGCCTTCTCCTGTACCTGATCACCGAAGGACTTTCTGTCGTTGCAAAGCTCCTTAAGTGTGATGGTACCGATGATCTCACGCATGTTGCCCTGAAGGGAATCTACAAGCTGCGCATTGATCTGCTCAGATCTCATATTGAGGAAGTTCTTCATAGCGAGCTTGATGCCCTCTTCGTCGGTCCTGATCTGAACCTTCGCCACAGCGTCGATGTTGACACCGATGAAGTCTGCTGTAGGAACGAAGTCACCCGTCTTGATGTCAATGGAGATCTGCTCGATCAGAAGCTCGTCTTTTCTCTCAAGGAACGGGAGCTTCAGACCTGCTTTACCGATCAGGATCTTGGGCTTCTTCTTGAGACCCGTGATGATGTACGCCTTGTTCGGCGGAGCCTTTACATAGCTCGTTGCGATAATGATGATGAGCAGGATAACTGCTACAGCGATCAGAATCGCGGGTATCATAAATGTTGCCTGAATTCCGGCAGGCACGACCGCACCAACCAAAAATATCATAGTCTTTCTCCTATTCCTTATTCCTTGTTGTTTTTCCTATCCCTATGTTCTCGCGAGGAACATTGAAGATATCTTACCATCCCCCGCCGGGCGGTCAATATATTCCATGTCAACTTTAACAAGTCTTAATAAATGAACAGCGGGGATATTCTTCAATAGTATAAATTGACAAGCACACATAAATCATTTATAACAGTTGCGGCTTTTATATAAATTTAAGAGAGGGTGTGTATTATGGATTTTGGCGGCTTTTCCGTAAAGTTCTTTGAAGCAGCCGGACATTATCTTTTCAGCATGAAGGGTACGTCTTTGGCGCTCTTCTTTATGTTCGCGATTATCTTCATCGGTTATCTTATCGGTAAGATCAATGTTAAGGGTGTTTCCCTTGGTACAGCGGCTATCTTCATCGTGGCTCTTGTGTTCGGTCACTTCAAGGGTGTGTTTGTAGGCTACGAAGGTCACGAAGGAAGCATTGCCGGATGGGCTGAGAAGCTCGGTACTATCGATACCTGGTTTAAGATTATCCAGAATATCGGTCTTATCCTGTTCGTTACATCAGTAGGCCTTATCGCAGGTCCTACATTCTTCAAGAACCTCAAGAAGAATGCCAAGTCATATATTCTTCTCGGACTTCTCATCATTGCATCGGGAAGCCTTGTTACAGCCCTCGTTACTATACTTGTTCCCAATATGACTTCTGCCATGGCAGTAGGACTTATGTCCGGAGCCCTTACAAGTACACCTGCTTTCGCAGCGGCTCAGGGCGCTCTTGAAGGTTCCGAGTTCTACAGCGAGATTGCAGTAGGTCATGCGGTTGCTTATCCGTTCGGAGTTATCGGTGTTGTTCTGTTTGTTCAAATCATCCCCAGACTTTTGAAGGTTGATATGGAGCATGAAAGATCACTTCTAGCACCTGTTGGTGAATTTGAGAAGGCGAGCGGAGTTGCGCCTAAGCTGTTTGAGCTTGACAGGTTCGGTTGCGGAGCTTTTGCTCTTACTGTTATGGTCGGTCTTCTTCTCGGAAGCATCACGATCCCTCTTCCGGGTGGTTCATCATTCAGCCTCGGCGCTACAGGCGGCCCGCTCATCATGGGTCTGATCTTCGGTCACTTCGGCCATCTCGGCAAGCTCGACCTGAAAGTTAAGGAGCATCTGCTCTCCATCTTCCAGGAGTTCGGTCTCGTACTGTTCCTTATCGGTGCAGGTATCGAGGGCGGCGCTGCATTCGTAGATACACTCAGGGTTTACGGCGGACTCCTCTTCGTATGGGGTGCTCTCATGACGATCGTACCCCTCCTTGTAGGCTTCTTCTTCGCAAAGTATGTTCTGAAGCTGAGCCTCCTCAACAACCTCGGTTCCATCACAGGCGGTATGACAAGTACACCTGCGCTCGGTGCTCTCATCCAGTCCTCCGGAACTTCAAACGTTGCTTCAGCTTATGCGGCTACTTACCCGATCGCCCTCGTATCGGTTGTACTTGCATCACAGTTCTTAACTTACATCCAGTAAGCGAAGCTTAAAACTGATACCTTACTTTTGCACCTCTTTCTTAGGGAAGAGGTGTTATTATATTTGCATGGAAAACTTGTACGGAAACCACTACTACAGGCTTCTTGCCTTCAAGGACGACCTCGAGCGGCAGCTCGGTAAGATGGAACAGACTCTTGAGGCCTTCAGCGGCACCAACATAATCGACCACACGATGGGCCGTCTTAAGAGTGAACAGAGTGTTCTCGAGAAATGCCACAGGAAGAATATCGAACCTACACCGGACAACATCGTTAAGGGGATCCGCGACCTCGTTGGAATAAGGATCGTCTGCACTTTCGTTGACGACACATATAAGGTAAGAGACGCGATAAGAGAATTCAATAACATTGAAGTGGTCGAAGAGAAGGATTACATCTCGAATGCCAAACCCAACGGTTACAGAAGCTACCACATGATAGTGAAGAATAAGGAAGGATACTTCGCTGAGATCCAGCTGCGCACCATATCGATGGATACGTGGGCGGCTCTCGAGCACGACATAAAATACAAGAAGGATATTAACGTTAATAAGAACCTTATTACGGCCGAACTTAAAAGGTGCGCCGACGAACTTGCATCGACCGATATATCGATGCAGACTATAAGGAACATGATTAACGGACAGATGTAAATGAAGATTTTACTTGCAGAGGATACGAAGGATCTGAATCATGCGGTGACTGTCCTGCTTCAGCATGAAGGATTCGATGTGGATACAGCTTTCGACGGGCAGCAGGCCCTGGACCTGATTGCTGAAGGCGGCTACGATGCGGTAATACTCGACATCATGATGCCGAAGGTCGACGGGATTACGGTCCTTACCAATATGAGACAGAAACATAATATGACTCCCGTCATGCTGCTGACGGCCAAAACCGACATTGATGACAGAGTGGCGGGACTTGATGCCGGCGCAGATGATTATCTGCCGAAGCCCTTTGCCATGAAGGAATTCCTTGCCAGGGTGAGGGCCCTTGTCAGAAGAGGCGGTAGTGATGATTCCAGGGATAAGATAATGTATGCGGGACTCGTTCTTAACGGCGAGGATCTGTCGTTAAGTTCAGAAAATACAGTCAGACTCTCATTAAAGGAATACGAGTTGATGAGAGAGTTTATGAAGAATCCCGGACGCGAACTGGCAACCGATTATCTGCTTTGGAAGATCTGGAACAAAGAGAAGGAAGCCGATGAGGATACGGTCTGGTTATATGTGTCTTATCTTAAGAATAAACTTCGTTCGATCGTGACTGCTGTGACCATAACCGGCGACAAGGGCGGAGCATTTATACTGACGGAATGAATAACAGGACCATCGAGAGAATAAAGAAGAGATTTATCGGAATCTCGATGCTTGCGATCTTCCTCGCCATGGTCTTCATCGGCGGTGCTATCCTGCTTACGAGTTTCTTCGTGTCGAGAAGTGCGATCAGAAGAGGCCTTGATCAGCTTATTCTGAACGAGGCATATCTTAAGGACCGCGATCTGTCAGAGTACTATTTTGACTCGCCGGATATCACGGATATATTTAACACTCAGGTCGGCGATCAGGCTGACTTCTGGCTCGTCCGTTATGACGCGGAAGGCCAGCTCCTGTCCGTTGACGGACGCTATCCGGGCAACAGCTATACATTCTTCCTCGGCATGGCCGACGAGATCAAGGAGGGACCTGAAGGGTACGGAAGACAGGGCAGGATCTGGTATAAATATGCCGACACATTAGACGGCAGTATAATAGCATTTATAGATACGACAGGTGAGATCTATGCGATCAACCGACTTCTCTTTATCACTCTTATCGTGTGCCTCGCAGGTCTCGCGGTTACATTTATTCTCGTCACGCATTTCGCTGATTACGCGGTCGCTTCCGAAGCTGAGAACCTGGCCAAGCAGAAGGACTTCATCACCAATGCGAGCCATGAGCTTAAGACGCCTCTCGCGGTGATCCGTGCCAATACCGAGATGAGCCAGATGCTTAACGGCGAGGACGAGTGGTCGGTATCTACCATGAAGCAGATCGACCGCATGAACGGCCTCATCACCAATCTGGTCATGATATCCAAGGCGGAAGAACTCGAGGATAAAGAACAGATGGTAAGCATCGATGCGTCTGCGGCGGTGTCGGATTCGGTCAAGTCTTTTGAATCGGTCGCAGCCAACTCCGGAATATCCCTTGTTACGGACATTCCGTCCGGGATAATGATGACGGCGGATGCGAGCAAGATCATGCAGCTTACGACCCTGCTCACCGACAATGCCATCAAATACTGTGATGAGAACGGTACCGTAAAGGTCGAGCTCGCTCCCGCGCGAAGAGGGATAAGGCTTACTGTTACAAACAGTTATAAGGACGGCGCGGGCGTCGACTGCGACAGATTCTTTGACAGGTTCTACAGGGAAGATCAGTCACACAACATAGACAAAGGCGGTTACGGGATAGGTCTGTCGATAGCGGAAAACATCTGCAAGCAGTACAAAGGCAGCATTAAGGCTTCGTGGAAGAACGGGCAGATATCGTTCGTATGCATCCTTTACTGACTGATGCGTAATATTGCGAAAATCAAAAATAAGTTATATAATTCCCTATATTAAAAACGAATGGAGGAAGTAATATGAAAGCAAACAAGAAGATCGTTGCTTCTGTTCTTTGCTTGAGCATGCTCGCTTCGCTTGGCGGATGCGCCCTTTTCGATAAGGACGATGAAGCTGTACTTGCTGTAGCAGACGAATATGCAGAGGCAGTGACAAAGGCTAAGGTCAGCGATGTTGCAGAATTGCTTGTTGACGGCGAAGATGCGGAGGATGAACTCAATGCATTCACATCCGGCAATGGCGCAGATGTTATCGAGGAGTACGGAGATATCTGTGATGCTATCGCAGACACACTCTCATACGAGATCGATACAGAGTCCGTTGAGTCTTCAAAGAAGAATGCTGAGGCCAGCGTAACAGTTACTTATACTGTTGTTGACTACGAGGCTGTTTATGAGCAGGTCAAGGAAGACGGCGGTGACGCTCAGGATCTTATCGATGCGCTTGGTGACGGCGATACAGTTGAGATCGAGCAGACAATGAACCTCGAGCTTGTTGACGGCGAGTGGCTTGTTAAGGACAAGAAATATAAGAACCTCGAAGAAGTATGGGCATTCTATGGTGATGCAGCTGCATTCGAATTCGTTCCGCCCCTTGCTTCATATATCAGCGAAGCATATTTCTGGGGTTCCAATAACGGCGTCTTCACAAATGAAGACAGGATCGAACTTGACATCATCCCTACAGAAGAAGGCCAGGAGATTGAGTGGGAGTTCACTTATGAGTGGTATCGTGACGGCGACCTGATCTTCACGAGCAGCCCTTGCTCTGACCAGGGTTACTACATCGAGGCTTACTATGGTACCAGCTACGATTCTCAGGCTGCGGTTAACGAGTACGGCTATCTTGTTCCCGGTCAGTACCGCTGCGTAATTTATGATCTTGCAGGCAATGTTCTTGCAGATGATACATGTACTGTTGAAGCAACAGAGATTCCTTCCGGTGCTTCCGTTGATCTTATCGACGAGGCTTATTTCTGGGGCTCCGATAACGGCGTTTACACAGATGAGGATACTATCGAGCTCGATATCATCCCTACAACTGAAGGCCAGATGATAGAGTGGAGATTCACATATGAGTGGTATTATGAGGGCGAGCTGATCTTCACAAGCGATGAGTGCTCTGACCAGGGTTACTACATCGAGAGCTACTATGGCCCTTACCAGGATCCCAATGCTCAGCTGACAGATGACGGCTACCTCGTACCCGGCGAATATTCCTGTATCGTATATGATCTTGACGGCAATGAACTTGCTTCGGGAACATGCACGGTAAGGTAATTACATCTGACCGGAACATCACGTAATAAGTGATCCGAGAAGGCTCCGAGAGATCGGAGCCTTCTTTATTAGACTAATTGTTATATTTGTTTTATAATATCGAGTAGCGCTTAGGCGTAAAATGATAATGGAGGAAGAAAAATGAAGGTTAATCTTAAGAAAATGACTGCATCTGCTGTCTGCCTTGCCATGACCGCTTCTTTCGCAAGCTGCGCCATGTTCGACAAAGATGACGATGCTGTCCTTGAAGTTGCTGAGGATTACGCTGCGGCTGTTGCCAAGATCAAAGTAAGCGATATCTGCGAGCTTCTTGTTGACGGCGACGATCTTGAGGAAGATCTCACTGCGTATGTTGATCCTTCTGCTGATACGTCGAACGAAGACTACGATGCGATCTGCGGAGCTATCGAAGGAACTCTTTCCTATGAGATTGATGCAGATTCTGTTGAGTCTTCAAAGAAGGATGCAAAGGCAAGTGTCAACGTTGTCTATACAATCGTTGATTATCAGGCTGTCTATGATGATGTCATCGCTGACGGCGGCGATCTCGATGCGTTTGTTGATGCTCTCGGAAGCGGAGACACAAAGGAAATCGAGCAGACCATCAATCTCGTTTACGAGGATAATACTTGGCTTGTAAAGGATAAGAACGGTAAGAATCTTTATGATGTTTATGCGTTCTATGATGATGCATTCGATTTTGAATTTGCACCGTCTATCTCTCCCGATTTGATCGAGGAGATCGTATGGTGGGGTTCCAACGA
This sequence comes from Clostridiales bacterium, assembly GCA_017527865.1. GTDB lineage: Bacteria > Bacillota > Clostridia > Saccharofermentanales > Saccharofermentanaceae > Saccharofermentans. The sequence goes on along the minus strand of JAFXPN010000002.1, from coordinate 13,834 downwards.
CGGCGTCTATACAGATCCTTATACGATCGAACTTGACATCATCCCTACAGAGGAAGGTCAGGCGATCGAGTGGCAGTTCACATATGAGTATTATCTCGACGGCACACTTATCTTTACAAGCGATGAGTGCTCTGACCAGGGTTACTACATCGAGAGCTACTACGGTGAGGATTACGACTCCCAGGCACAGGTTAACGATGAAGGCTGCCTCGTAGCAGGTCAGTACCGCTGCGTAGTATATGATCTTGCAGGCAATGTTCTTGCAGACGATACATGTACTGTTCAGGAAGACAGCAGCGTTTCTGTTGTCGACGTAGTTCCCGACGGAAGCGATGTTGTCGACAACGATACATGGGATGAGGGTGTCTACACCTACTGGTATACATATTCTCCCAGTGCATCATCCGCCTCAATGGAGACAGGTGAGTACGGCACTGACGAGGATACGATCGAGTTCACATGCCAGGTATTGGATGAAGACAATCTTGCAAACTATCCCGTTTACTACGAAGTATACTATTCAGCAGACGGTGATCAATATGATGCAGAGATGGTCCATTCCGGAACAATCACTCCTTCCGAGTACACAAACGGTTATTTCTATGAGTTCCAGTATGTTCAGAACGGCGGACTTGACGCAGGTACTTATTGGCTGATCGGCGCATCCGATTCCAACGGAACAGTTATCTACTTCACTGCTGAAGCAACTGTTTCCTGATATTACCTGCCGTTAAATGACAGATACGGGGGCTGCACTGACCTGCAGCCCCTTTTTATGTTATATAATTAACCTATGGGTTCGAACGGAAAGATCAGATTGTATATAGCGGGACTTACCGCCCTCATCCTTGTCATTGTGACCGTCTCGGTCCTCATGGTCTTGTCACCGGGAAGATCTGTTAACGAGGGATCCGGAATGTCAGAGCCTTCGGGGACTGTTGTCATCGAGTCTGCAGAATCGCAGGCTGAAGGCATGACAGAGCAGACAGTCCGTCCGGACGATTATTCCTCATATCCACTGACGACGGTGGCCGAATGTCAGGCTGTTATCGAAGCATATGCGGCAGATCACGGCATCGACCCGTTCGCATATCCGGTTGATGCCGCGAACCTCATCTGCAGTGATCCCGGGATGCTGGATTTTGTTCTTCAGTATCCGGAGCTTATCGGAACCCAGGATGCCCCTGATCTTCCGGGTCAGATAGATGTTTCTTCCGATGTAAGTCCGCTGACAGTTCCTAAGTATTATCAGTATGATACGAGATGGGGATACAAATCATATGCCGGCAGTGTCATGGGATTAACGGGCGGCGGCCCGACGGCCCTGTCCATGGTCGCAACATATCTTCTGGGCGATAACGGCATGAATCCTGCATGGATGGCAGGATATGCCGAGAATAACGGATATATTACAGAGGACGGGACCTCCTGGATGCTCATGAACGACGGGGCGATAGGCCTCGGGATAGATGTAACCCCCATAACCGCCGATCAGGACAGGATCAACAGGAATCTTGACGTGGGCAACATCATTGTCTGCCATATGGGTCCCGGTACATTTACCAATACCGACCAATACATACTTATCACGGGCTATTCTGAAGAAGGCTACGAGATAAGGGATCCCGGCAGCGCAGTGAGGACTTCGCAGCTGTGGACCTTTGAATCCATTGCGCCGCAGATGACCGGCTGCTGGGTAATGAGGATACTCTGACGAACAGATAACACCGGATAAATAAAAGAGGCACGAACTTTATTCGTGCCTTGAAAGGAGGGTGTTATGAAGTAAGGAACATTATTGAAACATCTATATCCTACCACCCCCGTCCGTTTACTTTCACAGTGAAAAAGGGCAAAATATAGGCAAAGTTCCACCGGAGGCGCAAAGTATCAGGTATGACACTCGAGGGAAGACTATTAAGCGGAAACAAGCTCCTTCAGATACATGAGATAAAGTATGAGAACCCGGAAGCAAGTTTTGTAAAGGAGCTCGATGAAGCGCTCGTGGAACTCTGCCGCCAGATGGATATACCCATGCCGGTATGGATGAAGCAGAACACGCGTGAATTCGCGGCCTTCCATCAGACCATATTCTTCGATGAACAGTTTCTCGAGAAAGTCAGATTCGATAAATTCCAGATTAAGATGATCCGTTAACTTCCCGTGGTGCGGAATATTATCTCGCCGGGATATACCATGTCGAGCTGACTCCTTGCGACATCTTCCACATAAGATGCATCTTGCCCCGCAACGCCTCTTGCCAGGATATTGTTATTGCGGTCCTCAAGCGCTGCTTTCTGAGCCTCCAGAGCCGCTTTCTCCTGTTCGAGCCTGATCCTTGCGGATCTGACATCATAATACTTGGTCGCGCAAAGAACCACCACTACTACAAAAGCGATGCATATGAGAGTCGTCGGCAGGGAAAAGCCTCCGTTCCGCCTTCTTCTTCTCTTCTTGATGCCGTCGTTTTTCATGGTCTCGCTCATAGCGTCATTTTAATAGAAAACAGCGCCCCCCTCTATGCCTCGAAAAGCTTTTTAATGATACTGTAATAAATGCTACAATCAGTGTGATGGAAACCAAGGAGATCAGGAACACGAACAGATATCCCGTTACCGTAACAGACGATGAGATCGTCTGTTACGCGGCGTTTCACGAATCATTTGACCGGCTTTTCGAAGGGGAGGACAAGACCTACGCGGATATCTTTACAGAAGGTGTAAAGAAACACTGGGGCGAAGCGGGGTTCAAGGTCAGCATCATAAGGGTCGGACCTGACGACAAGAGACCGCATATCAAAGTCCTGCCGGCAAAACTCACCAATACTTCGTATGTTATGAGCCGTTGGTGGAGATGGGGCTGGGGACTGTTTACGCATGCATTTCATCCCGAATCCTTCATGCTCAACTGGTCTAAGAGGAACCCCGGCAATATCCATATGAATCTTAGGAACAATTTCAGTGTTCCCCGGTTTATGAGGGTATCGGCGCACGAATTCGGACATGTGCTCGGATTAGGGGATGCGTATGCCGCTCACTACAGGTTTTATTTTGAGGCTCCCGGGACTGAAGATTACATGATGAACCGGAACGTAAAAGTCAGCCAAAGGGAGAAGGAAATGGTATATGCCGCGCAGCGGACGGGAAGAATGCAGTACTTCCCGATGAAGATATCGCCGCGAACGTATTTTAAGGGGATCTCAGAGAATATTAAAAAGAAACGTAAGTGATCCGGAATCCAGTTTTTGACTTTTTTGTAAAATGTTGTCATTCTGCACTAATGAAATTGAAAACGAGGTTTGCAAGTTGTATGATATACACATCGTAAATAAAAGAACTGGAATGGAGGCTTCATTGTATGAAAAAGTGTCCCGATTGCGGAATGGTCATTGCAAACCAGGCTATCAGATGCCCTAAGTGTAAGTTTAATTTTGCCGAGAACAGCGATGCAGGCACAACCGCCGTACCCGCTGAAGCAGCAGCCGTATCTGCGGCAGCTACAGGTGTGGCAGCGGCTCCCAAGGGCGTTGCGGGCATCATGCCGATGGTTGACGTAAAGGCAAGTAATGTCGATGAGCTGTACAACCAGCTTAAGGCGGCAGTCGTAAAGAGAAAGACAGAGTTCGATCACTTCATCGATTTCCTCGAGAACAGAACGAACTGGCTTACGGCACCTGCCGAACTCGAGGGACCTCTTGCATGCGAGAAGGGGCTTCTTATCAGAAGCGTCTCGGTCACCAAGCAGCTTTTGAGGATCAAGGATACGATAATGCCTCAGCTCGATGAGGAATCTGCGATCATCATCGGTCTGTTCCACGATGTCGGCAAGGTCGGCATTGAAGGCAAGCCTTATTTCCTTGTAAAGGAAGCTCCTTCTTCCTCAACAGGATCTACTCTCGGACTTTCCTTCTCCACACGTATCTCGACAACATCCGATACGACTCCCAAGAATACATATTCCATTAATCCCAAGCTCGTTCATATGGATATCGGAGTAAGAAGCCTTTATCTCGTATCCCAGTATATGCTCCTGAGCGATGATGAGGCCCAGGCAATAAGCTATGCTGCAAATGTTGATGCATTGGGCGGAAAGCTTTCTCCTTACACACTCATTCTTAAGACTGCCGTCGATCTTCAGACGTCTGTCTATGAGAGCGCCGACACCGTAACGAACTACAGCTTTACGGTAATCGAACCTAAGTAAATTCTTTCTTTATACTCCATTTCTTTTCCCCGCCGTTTATCATTCTGACGGCGGGGTTTCTTGATTAATGACGGATAATTCCATGGACAGGCTCGAAGATCAACTCAACAGCTATACAGATAAAAACATCATTCCGATGCACATGCCGGGGCATAAGAGAAATACCGGTCTTGTGCCTATGTATCTTCAGAACGACATAACTGAGATCGAGGGATTTGACGATCTTCACCGGCCTTCAGGGATATTGAAGAAGCTCGAAGAGGATGCGGCATCTGTATGGGGTGCCGGTGCAGCCGTTGTCTCCGTGAACGGCGCAACAGCTCCTATACTTGCAGCCGTCAATGCGGCAGCATGCCGCGGCAAGATGCTTATCGCATCCAACTGCCATATTTCCGTCTGGCACGGATTGGAGATATCCCGTTCGGATTTTGCCGTGGTGAACCCTGAACGCTATCCCGGACTGCCGTTCTTTGTCGGGATCGATCCCGGGAAGATCAGATCCGTGCTCGAGTCGGATCCTTCCATAAGGACCGTGGTCATAACATCTCCGACTTATGAAGGGGTTGTCAGCGATACCCGCGCGATCTATGACAGCTGTAAAGAACATGATGCTGCACTTATCGTCGACGAGTCGCACGGAGCGCACTTCGGCCTTAACGGTTATTTCCCCGGGACATCTTATGCCGATGTCGTCATCAAGAGTATCCATAAGACTCTTCATGCTCCCACGCAGACGGCCCTGCTCCTCTCATATTCCGACAGGATCAGCCTGCGGCTCATAAGACATTATATGGATGTATTCGAGTCATCGAGTCCGTCCTATATCCTGATGTCGGGAGTAAGCCGTGTGGTCTGCGATCTTCTCGGCAATCCCGGGATCACCGATCCGTGGGCGGGAGCGCTTAAAGAGTGCAGGAGAAGACTCGGGACAGAACTTAAGCATCTTAAGCTTGCGGATGTTCCCGTGAGCGATCCGTCGAAGCTCGTGATACTCACGGGCGGAGTGATCAACGGCAGTGAGCTCACATCTTTGCTACGCGCGAGGGGAGTTGAGACCGAAGCATCATTTGATACTTATATCATCGCGATGACCGGGATCGGCGACACTGCGGAAAGCCTTACGGCTTTTGCGGATATACTTACAGATATTGACAGGGGACTTGAAGGCACTGCAGATCATAGCTTCGAACTGCTGTACCCTGAAGGAGGTGTTGACCTCGCGGTTCCCTTGTATGAAGCCGCATCTTCGGAAGACACCGAGCAGCTTCCTGCAGATCAGTGTACAGGAAGAGTATCCGCTTCATATGTCTTCAGATATCCGCCCGGGATACCGGTGCTCATCCCGGGTCAAAAGATCACCGGAAACCTTTTAAGCCTGGTGCCTGACGGCACATTGACAGTCCTTAAGACATCCCGTCAATATTGACATTTGTAAGGCGTATAAAGTAAAATTACTGCAATTAAACAAAGGGGGAGTTTGATATGTCAAGAATCGTTACTATCAACACTCGTGATCTTGAGAAGTCAGCCAAGGAAGGCGGCTGCGGCGAGTGCCAGACATCCTGCCAGTCAGCTTGCAAGACATCCTGCGGCGTAGCTAACCAGGCTTGCGAGAAGGAATCCTGATAACGGGAAATCCTGTTAATCAAGCAGAGCAAGAGGTCTCATAATCAAGGTTATGAGACCTTTTTACTGTCCTTAAGGAGAAGATGAGCTTTGATCCACTGTTACAAATTTGATGACAAGAACATAGTCCTCGATGTCTATTCGGGTTCGATCCATATAGTAGATGACGTCGCGTTTAAGATCATACAGATGTATGAGGACAGCACGAGGGAGCAGATCATTGATGAGGTCTGTCCTGAATTCGGTGTTACGGAACAGGACGTCGATGAGTGTCTTAAGGATATTGAAGATCTGAAGGCTGCGGGTAAGCTTTTCGCGCCTGACAGATATGAGGGGATCGCTTACGATCTTAAGAAGAGAAAGTGGACTTTAAAGGCGCTCTGCCTTCATGTGGCGCACACATGCAATCTCAACTGTTCCTACTGCTTTGCGGCGCAGGGCAAGTTCCACGGTCAAAGAGGGCTCATGAGCTTCGAGACGGGAAAGCGAGCGGTCGATTTTCTGATAGAGAATTCCGGAGCGCACAAGAATCTCGACATCGACTTCTTCGGAGGCGAGCCTCTCATGAACTGGGAGGTCGTAAAGCAGATTGTGGAATATGCGCGCGGCATCGAGAAGGATGCGGGCAAGAATATCAGATTTACCCTTACTACGAACGGCGTCAACATCAACGACGATGTCATCGATTTCTGCAATAAGGAAATGCATAATGTAGTGCTGAGCCTCGACGGACGTAAAGAGGTCAACGACCATTTCCGCGTCGATATGAAGGGGAACGGATCCTATGACGTCATCGTGCCGAAGTTTAAGAAGTTCGTCGAAAAGCGCGGGAACAAAAGTTATTACATGCGAGGCACATATACCCATTTCAATACGGACTTCGTTAACGACATAAAGCATATGGCGGACCTGGGCTTCAAGGAGCTTTCCATGGAACCCGTGGTGACATCTCCCGATTCACCTTCGTTCCTTACGGAAGAGGATATGCCCGTGCTGATGCAGCAATATGAGGATCTCGCGCACGAGATGATCAAACGCAACAGGGAAGGGAACGGATTTACGTTCTATCACTATATGCTCGATCTTACGTGCGGCCCCTGCATCTACAAGAGGATATCGGGCTGCGGCGCCGGTACCGAATACATAGCGGTGACGCAGTGGGGAGACATCTATCCTTGCCATCAGTTCGTCGGCGACGAGAGGATGAAGCTCGGCGATATCTATAACGGGTTTACGGATCACGGCAAGGATGTTTCTTATGAATTCGCGCAGGTCAACTGCTATACACGCGAAGGCTGCAAGGACTGCTGGGCTAAGCTCTACTGTTCGGGCGGCTGCGCTGCCAATGCCTATCACTCGGGAGGATCCATCACGGATATCTATGATTACGGGTGCCGTCTTTTTCGAAAAAGGATCGAGTGCGCGCTTGCGGTGCGCCTGAGCGATCTTAAGGATGAAGATATCTATGTATCTGACTCTGACGCTTAATCCTTCCATAGATCATTATATGAACCTTCCTGCGGGACAGGTTCTTTGTGCGGGCAGTTCTGACGGTCCCGCTCTTAACCGCAGTGCCGGTGAATATTATGAAGCGGGCGGCAAGGGCATCAACGTGGCGAAGGTGTTGTCCCGCTTGGGATGTGAAGTAACGGCGACAGGATTTGCAGGCGGGTTTACCGGCGCAAAGATAGCATCTGATCTTGAACGGGAAGGGATATCGTCGCGGTTTGTTAAGATTGCGGGAACTTCGAGGATAAATGTCAAGGTGACCGACGGAAACGGGATCGAGACCGAGATCAACGGAGCGGGACCTGAAGTCTCGGAAACCGATGTCGATGATCTTATCGGCACTATCGGTGACATTGTCCCGGACACCATTATAATCTCCGGTGCTTTGCCGGGATCGCTGCCTTCTGATACATATGCAAGGATCATGGATGCTTCAATGAAGAATCATCCGGGGGCAAGGATAGTAGCCGACTGTTCGGGGCAGGCGATGGAGTGCTGTCTTCCAATGAAGCCGTTCCTGATCAAGCCTAACCTGAAGGAACTGTCTGAGCTTACGGGGACGCCGGCTGATGTGCTTTCCGGGCCTGACCGCGTGAAAGAAGCCGCCTTTATGCTTTTCGAGAAGGGGGCGCAGAATGTACTTGTATCCATGGGAGCGGAGGGCGCCTGCTGTCTTACGGGTGACGGGGCTTTCTATTCGGTTCCCGGCATAAAGGGAGATGTGGTCAGCACGATAGGTGCCGGCGATACAATGCTCGCTTCGTTTATATATATGCTCGATGTCTGCGGAGACTATCGCAAAGCTCTTGAGTTCGCCAATAAGTGTGCCGCTTTGGCGGCCTTTGCCAGAGGCCTTCCTGCCGCTTCGGAGTTGAAGGCGCTCGTTTCTTAAAATCGTTGATATCCTGCGGTTGTCAGATATAATTAATCTGTACAGTAAATCTTAAGTCTTTGAAGACCTCAGGAGGTATCCATGAATAAAAAGGTTGTTGCTATTTTCCTGGCGGCAGCGGTCGGTTTAACGGCGGCGCAGGCTTTCAGGAATGATCAGGTGTTTGCGGACCGGGCTGAAGAAGTTATCGGTGAGACAGGTCCCGGTGAAGGAAATGAGACGGATGATACCGATCCCGGAGTGGAAGAAGTGGAAGAAGCGATCGATGAGGATTACGGTCTTTCCGATGTGCCTATCAATGCTACGTATTTCCCTGACGAGACTTTCGGAATGTATGTCTTTGAGAATTTTGATACTGATTACAACGGAGTATTAAGCCGAAGTGAGGCAACTGCCGTCAGAACAATAACTTTAGTATGTGAAGGCGTCACGGATCTTACCGGAATAGAGTATTTTACGGAGCTGACCGCTCTTTATTGCTCGGACAACGAACTTACAAGTCTTGATATCAGCAGCAACACGGCGTTGACCACGCTCGACTGCTCTTACAATCGGCTCACGGTACTTGACGTGGGAAATAATACGGCTTTGAATCACCTTTACTGCAGTGGCAACTCTCTTACCGGTCTTGAACTGGGAAATAATTCGGCATTGCGCTCGCTTTGGTGCGATAGTAATCAGATTGAAACGCTTGATGTGAGCAATAATTTGGAACTTGCTCTATTAACTTGTACCAGCAACCTGCTTACAAGGCTTGATCTGAGCCACAATACTGAGCTGAGATCGCTTGACTGCTGCGACAACCTGCTTACAAGGCTTGATCTGAGCCACAACCCCTTGTTGGCAATGCTATATTGCAATAATAACCGGATCACAACACTTGATATCAGTACATGCAGTGCTTTGGATAATCTTTACAAGACATGTGAGCATCAGCGGGTCGGCGATACGATAATGATCGAAGAAGATGGAGGCGCCTGTATGTGGTATGACAGCGATACTGTGATCATAACAGCGGTCGACATGTACAGACTTTATAACCCCAACAGCGGAGAGCATTTCTATACTGCCAGCAAAGGTGAGAGGAATCATCTTATCAGTCTCGGCTGGAACGATGAAGGTATCGGCTGGGTCGCTCCTTCGTCATCGAATACCCCTGTTTACAGACTCTATAATCCGAACGGCGGAGAGCATCACTATACGACGAGCGTAGATGAGCGCGATCATCTCATAAGTCTCGGCTGGATCGACGAGGGCATCGGCTGGTATTCGGACGATTCCAGAAGAGTGCCGCTGTACAGGCAGTACAACCCGAATGCGTTTTCAAATAACCATAACTATACGACGTCGATAAGAGAGAATGATTATCTCGTGTCTATCGGCTGGCAGGCAGAAGGCATCGGCTGGTACGGTATTGCTCCCGGCAGGCGGACTGTTTAATGTAAGCGTTAATGTTTTTGCAGAAAAATAAACGGAAACATTAACTGTCGGTCATACTATTCCGTGAATCATCATAAGAAAGAGCCATTCGAGTTTCATTCCCGAATGGCTCTTTTGTTGTTGGTTTGATTCGTATTCAGCTTGCCTTGGATTCAGTAAGCTCTCTGACTTTATCGATGGTTAATCCTGATATCTCAGCAACATCTTCAATCGAATCGCCCCGGGCTATCAGCTTCTCTGCAACCTCGATCTTATTTTTCTCAACACCTTGCTCAATGCCGTTTTTTGTTGCATCTTCATAGACTTTCTCAAATATATTCATTCTCTCATCCTCCTTGTATGTTGCTGTCTTTGTTTCCCTTACTACATCCGACAAGTCTTGGTAGTGAAGCTTATCGGCATCTTTCTGTTTAAGATCTTCAATCAGGTCTTTAAGCCTGTGTTTGCCCTTGTACGCTCCATTCAGGACGATTATCCGCGAACCGTCGTTGAACGGGATGTTATCATCCGTCTTGCGCGTTATGTTGTATACAGCCTTATTCTTCTTGAGTATATCATGCGAGTATATGAATATCACGATGCTGTCAGGGATGTCTTTGAAGTCCTGACGCGGCAGAAGGCTTTTGCTGTCGATAACGGCAATTTCCGACAAGAAACGACAACGGGAGGTTGACAGGGTTAATTCGATGTGAATACTGGGTGAACAATTCTTAAAACCGCTGATAATCAAGAACTATAAGACTATAATTGTATATGTCATTCTTTATTCTTAGATGATTTCGGGAGGCAGTTATGAAAAAGAAGATAGTTGCGATCGCTTTGACAATGACTGTAAGCTTAGCCGCGATGCAGACTCTGTGGTACGAACCTGTTTTGGCTGACAGGATCGAAGAAGTTACCGGTGAAGATGCCGGTGAGCCCGATCCTGAAACGCAAACGGTGGAAGAAGTAATTAATGAGGATTACGATACTTCATCTGTAACTATCAATGATACGAATTTTCCGGATGCTATTTTCAGAAACTATGTGTCGGAAACCTTAGATACTGTTCAGGATGGTATATTAAGCGCCGATGAGATAAGTGCGGTTACACAGATAAATGTATCTAACAAGAGTATAGCTGATTTGACGGGAATAGAAGCTTTTGAATATCTGGAAAGGCTTTATTGTTGGAATAATTCACTGACAAGCTTGGACGTGAGCAGCAATACGGCGTTGGAAATACTCGATTGCAGTAACAATCAACTGACAAGCCTGAACGTAAAGTACGATACAGCGTTAAGAATTGTTGAATGTTACGGCAATCAGCTGACAAATCTGGATCTGAGCTACAATACGGCGTTGACTCAACTTGATTGTTGGAATAATCAACTTTCAAGCTTGGATTTAAGTCACAATACGGCATTGACTTGGCTTGAGTGCTGGAATAATCAACTGACAAGTCTGGATTTTACTTACAATACGGAGTTGACTTATCTTAAATGTTGGAACAATCAACTTACAAGCTTGGATGTGAGCCACTGTACGGCCTTAGATATATTCCATTGCAATAATAATCAGTTGACCAGTCTGGATATAAGCAGTAATACGGAGCTGACTGTTTTTAGTTGTTATGGCAACCAGTTGACAAGCCTTGACATAAGCAACTGCCGTTATCTGATTGATACATATAATACCGGAACATGTACTGAAAGCGATGATTACGTATGGTATAGCAAGTATTCATCTGATGTTGACCACAACTGTCATTTGTATATTGATTACGGAACAACGATCATAACAGAAGCACCTGCTCCTGTAGAATCAGTTGACATGTACCGCCTTTATAACCCCAACAACGGAGAGCATTTCTATACAGCCAGTTTGGGAGAGCGCAATCATCTTATAAGTCTCGGGTGGAATGATGAAGGCATCGGATGGATCGCTCCAGTTTCATCAAATACTCCTGTTTATAGATTGTATAACCAGTATGGTGGAGAGCATCATTACACTACGAGTATCGCAGAGCGCGATCATCTCATAAGTCTTGGATGGAACGATGAGGGGATAGGCTGGTATTCCGATGATGCCAGGACAGTTCCTCTGTACAGACAGTACAATCCGAACGCATATGCCAACAACCACAACTATACGACATCGATAAGAGAGAACGATCATCTCGTTTCTCTCGGCTGGCAGGCAGAAGGCATCGGCTGGTACGGAGTGGGAACTTGAGGTCGATGAGACATAAGTGTGAAAGAATCTTTGAAGTTGGAGGCAGGATTATGAAAAGAGGAATGTCGTTAAAGAGATTTACAGCCGCTGTCCTTATAGCGAGTATAGTAACTGCGATTTTTCCTGAGATAGCTGGGGATGAGTCTGTTATTGCAGATGCTATTAAGAATCAAAGCAACACATGTTTGGGAACATCAGGAATTGCGAGCCCTGTGGCTCCTTCGGATGAGGATGATCCATGGTCAGGCAGTTATGTGTACTTTGGCACATACGGAGATAATCCGATAAAGTTCCGAGTTCTTGCACCTCAAACATCTGTCTATGGCGGAACTACGATGTTTCTGGATAGTGATGAGGTTCTTTTTGAAAGAGGGCATTCTCCTGATCTCAACGGATCATTCCTAACCGATTCGTTTACTTTATTGGAAAGTGATGCTATTGCTTTGAGTAGCGGCGATGGTGGATATCCTGAAGATCCTGATCTTCCTTATGTTATGGAGTATCCCGAAATTGTAAATAGCAAGATATTTGTCCTTGAGGCGTTTGAAGTAGGTAATCCTGTATATGGATATTCGTCTGCTGGATCAAGGGTAAAGATGTTAGGAGATGTTGCTTACGGATGGATGCTGCGGAGTCGGGAGCTTCATGCTCCAAGAACTTACATTGAATGTATCTACGTTTTAGATAACGGAGAAGTGGAGATGAATTTGGGTTGGATAAATGGCGAGATAGGCTATGCCCCGGCGTTGAATGTTGATCTGTCATCGGTGATTTTCTCTTCGTTGATAACCGGGAGCTTTAATACGGTAGGAACTGAATACAAGCTTACTGTTAGTGATCCTAACCTTGACATTGCGATTCAAGCGGGTCGTCAGGCGACTATAGCTGGATCGACAGTAACGATACCTTATTGCATCAGCGGCACGGATGCTGCAAATGCCACACGCGCTTCTGTTCTTGTTACGACGGGGGAGTATAATGCGGAAGGTTCGCAGATCCTGTACTATGATTCACTGGGTTCGGGTTCCACGGGAATCGGAACATTCACCCTCCCGTCAGAATTGACGTTAAACGGATGGGGATCTGACTACAATGTTTATATTCTTGCTGAAGATATTAACGGAACTTATGAGACTGATTATGCGAGTGTACCGGTTAAAGTTGATGCTCCGATTTCCGGTGCAACTATGTATCGTTTGTACAATCCCAACAGTGGGGAGCATTTCTATACAGCAAGCGCAGGCGAGAGGAATCATATTATAAGTCTCGGCTGGAACGACGAAGGCATCGGCTGGTATTCGGATGATGCAAGGACTGTTCCTCTGTACAGACAGTACAATCCGAATGCATTTGCGAACAACCATAATTACACGACGTCATTGTCTGAGAACAACTGGCTCGTGTCGATTGGCTGGCAGGCAGAAGGAATAGGTTGGTACGGAGTCGGTACTTGAGGTTGATGAAGCCGATTAAGCATACTACTAATCCCTTATTAGCGAGGTGACAATCATGAAAAGAAAAAAGTTGATCGCATTCGTTTTGTCTGCTGCGATGTTGGTTGGTTCATTATCTGCTTTCCCGAGCGAGTTTGTATTCGCCGATGAGAATGATGAAACTGTCGAAGAACCCATAGAAGAGGTCATTCCTGACGATACGGATCCAGACGGGAGCGAAATTATAGAGGAAGAGATAGAAGAACCAGTCGAGTATTACGATCCTAATTCTGTAGCGATTAACGAAACGAATTTTCCGGATGATGTATTCAGGGGATATGTTTCGCGGCATTTCGATACCGACGGCAACGGTGAACTCAGTCCATCGGAGGTAGCGGCAGTTACTGATATTAGTGTACCTGGGTATGAAATATCAGATTTAACTGGAATACAGTATTTTACGGGGTTAATTAGGCTGGATTGCGGAGCCTGTAACCGCAATGGTGTAGATTGTTAT
>JAFXPN010000009.1 GCA_017527865.1 Clostridiales bacterium | reverse complement strand
TGGAAGCAGTCTTTCTTATCATCGGAAGATGGGACCTTCCCGTCCTGTTTGGTAATCTTCTGGGTGCCGGTGTCGGTATCCTCAATTTCTTCCTTATGGGGCTCGGCCTTCAGAAAGCTCTCGATAAGGACGAGAAGGACGCGAAGGCAACGGTTGCTTTCTCTCATACAATGAGATTCTTCCTTCTTGCACTCGTGCTGATACTGGCGGCCGTATTTGACTGGTTTAATCTTCTTGCAGCCGTAATCTCTTTGATTATGCCGACGGCTGCCGTCTATATGAGTGCCATGGTGTCAAAGAAGAAGGGCATTCAGGAGGAAACTGAAGTATGACCGTATTACTGCTTATCTTGTCCATCATTCCTCTTATAGCGGGCATTCTCATCAAGGTTCTTTACGTACCCGCATCCGAAGGCATCGATATTTCAGGTGCTCATATATTCTTCACGATAGATCTTCCGCTGGGCGGACTTCCGATTACCGAGTCTCAGGTCAACTCATGGCTCGTAATTCTGTCTTTGTTCTTCTTCTGCCTGTTCCTGACTCACGGTCTCAAGACTAAGAATATGTCCAGAAGACAGATAATTGCTGAATGGATAGTTAACACGGTTGATAATCTCGTTAAGACCAACATGGGAGAGTTCTTCATGGGATTCGGGCCGTTCATAGCTGCGATGCTTGGCCTCTCGGCCTGTTCATCTCTTCTTACTCTGATTGGACTTTTCCCGCCGACATCTGACATCAATGTCACCGGCGGATGGGCTCTTCTGACTTTCATACTTATTACTTACTATAAGTTTAAGGCAGGTCCCCTCATATATATCAAGAGCTTTGGTGATCCGGTGCCTTTCCTCGCGCCTTTGAACATCATAAGTGAGGTTGCGACACCTATATCGATGGCATTCCGTCATTACGGCAACGTCCTGTCGGGCTCCATCATTTCAATACTCATAGCTAATCTTCTTACTAATGTATCTAAGATGATATTCGGATTCCTTCCCGGCTACCTTGGCGGTTTCCCGTACTTAAGGGTTGGACTTCCGGCGATATTATCCATTTATTTCGATCTGTTCAGCGGAGCCTTACAGGCATTCATCTTTGCTATGCTGACCATGCTTTATGTTTCAGGCGGTTTCCCGGAGGATGAATACTTCAAACGCAAGCGGATAAAGGAAGCTAAGAAAAAACAACAAGTTATCGAGAATACAAACGGAGGTGTTTGAAAATGTTGGAATTGGCAATCGGTATTATTCTGGGAGGATGCGCTCTCGGAGCGGGATGTGCGATGATCGCAGGTATCGGACCTGGTATCGGTGAAGGTAATGCTGTTGCTGCTGCCTGTGAAGCGATCGGAAGACAGCCTGAATCAAGAAGTGCGGTAACCACGACAATGCTCATGGGATGCGCTATCGCAGAGACTACAGGTCTTTATGCTCTTGTTATTGCTATCCTTCTTATCTTTGTAGCACCCGGAAGACTCGTAAATATTCTTCTTGAATCTATCGGATAATCAATATGAACAATCTTGACGTTATTTCGTTAAACATCTGGCAGATTATCATATCGCTTCTTAATCTTGTTATTCTGTTCCTTCTGTTCAGGAAGTTCCTTTTCGAGCCGGTGAAGAAAGTCATTGCCAAGAGGCAGACGGAAGTCGAATCCGTGTACGATAAAGCGGCGAAAGCTCAGGATGAAGCGGATGAGCTTAAGTCTTCATGGGAAAGTAAGATGAAGACCGCACAGGATGAGGCGGATAAGATAGTTAAGGAAGCGACGGAGAAAGCAGACCGTCGTAATGAGGTCATGCTCTATGAGTCGAGGGAGAAGGCCGAATCCATTATTCGTAAGGCTAAAGCCGATGCCGAGAGGAGTAAAGCCGATGCCGAGGAATATATAAGAAAAGAGATAATCGATGTCTCGGCAGCTATGACCGAGCAGATCCTTGCTCGTGAGATCAATATGGATGACCATAAGGATCTTATCGACGGTTTTATAGATAATCTGGACGGCAGCGTATGAACGGCGGCGGGAGAGAATATGCTATAGCGTTGTTCGAGATCATGCTCGAGAACGATCATCCGGAAGTCATAAGTTCGGATCTCGATCTTGTGTATAAGACTATTAACGAGAATCCGGATTATATCGAATATCTGATCAATCCGTCTGTCCCGAAGTCGGAACGAGTTCAAAGCATCAACGAAGCATTTGAGGATCAGGTCTGTGAGCCGGTGTTTTCCTTTCTGAATGTGATCATGCAGCACAGGGATATGCATGTGCTGTTGTCCGCGATCGATGAGTTCCGCACCATGTATGAGGATTATAAAAACCTTGCGGATGCGGTCATAACGAGTGCCGTTGAACTTAGTGAAGATCAGAAGAGCAGACTTATAGATAAGCTTACGAAGGTTACCGGTAAGAAGATAAAAGCCACATATACGGTTGACAGGAGCCTTTTGGGCGGAATAACGGTTACGGTCGACGGTATGCATTTTGACGGAAGCGTACTTAAGAATCTGAAGAATATAAAGGAAGTAATATCTTGATATGAGCAGAAAACCTGAAGAGATAAGCAATATCCTTAAAGAACAGATCAGAAATTATAAGAACAGGATAGATATGGGCGAAGTCGGCACCGTCGTAATGGTAGGTGACGGTATTGCAAGCGTTTACGGAATACGTAACTGCATGTCTACCGAGCTTTTGGAATTCGAGGACGGGAGCGTGGGACTTGCGCAGAATCTTGAAGAAGAGACCGTATCGGTCGCCATACTCTCTGACTGCAATGATATAAGGGAAGGCTCCAAGGTAAAAAGAACCGGCAAGGTCCTCTCCGTTCCTGTCGGCGAAGGTTTCCTCGGAAGAGTAGTAGATCCTTTGGGAGAACCGATTGACGGCAAAGGCCCGATACCTCATTCCGGATTCAAGCCAGTCGAAGCCGAGGCTCCCGGGATCATTGAACGTAAGAGCGTATCGGTCCCTCTGCAGACAGGGATCAAGGCTATAGACTCGATGATACCGATCGGAAGAGGTCAGCGTGAGCTTATCATCGGAGACCGTCAGACGGGTAAGACACAGATCGCCCTCGATACGATAGTTAACCAGAAGGATAAGGATGTCATCTGCGTATATGTTGCTATCGGTCAGAAAGCATCGTCTGTCGTACAGCTCGTGGCAGATCTTACAAGAGAAGGTGCTATGGCGCATACCATAGTAGTATCGGCGACCGCTGCCGAGAGTGCTCCTATCCAGTACATTGCTCCGTATTCCGGATGTGCGATGGCTGAGTATTTCCGTGAACAGGGAAAGGATGTTCTCATTATCTACGATGACCTCTCGAAACACGCCGTTGCTTACAGAGCCTTGTCACTTCTTATCAGAAGACCTCCGGGAAGAGAAGCATATCCCGGTGACGTATTCTACCTGCACTCGAGACTTCTCGAGCGTGCCGCATGCGTTGCACCCGAATTCGGAGGAGGTTCGATCACGGCGCTTCCGATCGTTGAGACACAGGCGGGAGACGTTTCCGCTTATATTCCTACGAATGTCATCTCCATAACAGACGGACAGATCTTCCTCGAGTCCGAGCTTTTCCACAGCGGTGTAATACCTGCTATCAATCCGGGTATCTCCGTAAGCCGTGTAGGAGGTTCGGCGCAGGTTAAGGCGATGAAGAAGGTCGCAGGTGAACTTAAGCTTTTGTATTCACAGTACAGGGAGCTTCAGGAATTCTCGCAGTTCGGTTCGGATCTAGATTCGGATACCAAAGCGAGACTTCACCTTGGCGAGAGGATCGTTAAAGTATTGATGCAGAACAGAAACAGTCCCGTTGAAGTCGGCTGTCAGGTAGCGATCATCTATGCCGTTATTAACGGTTATCTTAACGGCATTGCCCTTGATAAGGTAAATGAATTCGAGAAAGAATTGTATGGCACTCTCAATATGGACCATAAAGACTGGCTTCTGCGTATAAAGCAAGGATATTGGGATAAAGAAGACGAGGAGACTTTGAAGAAAGTACTTAATAAGATGACCGGATCGGATAAGGCTTAATACTTATGGCTAAGGATATTAAGGCATTACGTAAAAGGATAAAGAGTTTTGATTCGACACTCCATCTGACGGGCGCCATGGGGCTTGTTGCATCCTCAAAGATGAGGAAAGCCACTGATGCGATGATCGAAGGCCGCAAGTATCTTAAGGCTGTAACTTCGATAAAGGATGATCTGCTTAAATGCCCTGAGGTCAGAAGATCGGTGTTCATAAAGAACGGTGAAGAAGAGTCTTCAGGCGTTACAAAGATTATCGTCATCGCAGGTGACAGAGGCCTTTGCGGAGGATACAACGCCAATGTATTCAGACTCGTAAAGTCGATGGGAGAATTTGATATCATTCCCATAGGCAAAAGAGCATTTGACCGGTATACGGTTGATGAACTGGATGACTTCGATCCCGATTCGGACAGGGCCTTTGATTCTTCTGAATACTATACTTATGATCAGGCCAGGGCGCTTGCCGATTCGCTGATCGCTGAATACAAAGAAGGCAAGGTTTCCAAGGTGGGGATCGTATATAACCGTTATGTATCGATCATGACGCAGGAGCCTGATGTTAAATGGATCCTTCCTCTTGAGAGTGCTGATGACAATGAGACAAAGGCGGCGGGAAGCGGGCTTTTCGAGCCGGATCCTTATACTTTGCTCGAGGATATATTGCCGTTGTATTTTGCAGGGGTGCTGTACGCTCTTATTAAGGAGAGCTTTGCCTGCGAGGTCGCAGCAAGAAGAATGGCAATGGACAGTGCCACCAAGAACGCCAAAGAGATGATCGGAGACCTTACCCTCGAATACAACCGCGTAAGACAGGGTAAGATAACACAGGAAATAACCGAGATAGTTGCCGGAGCCGGCAAGTGAGGGGTGATAATATGGATTTAGAAAAGATCAATACCGGACGTGTTGCACAGGTCATGGGACCTGTCGTCGATGTTCGTTTTCAGGAAGGGTGCCTTCCTCCGATCAATAATGCTCTTGAAGTCTATATAGGACAGAAAAAGCTTGTTATCGAAGTTGCACAGCATATCGGAGACAGCACGGCAAGATGCATAGCGATGTCTTCCACCGACGGTCTTAAAAGAGACAGTGAAGTCATCGATACGGGCGCTCCCATAAGCGTTCCCGTAGGTCGTGAGACTCTCGGAAGGATATTTAACGTTCTCGGTGAACCGACAGATATGCTTCCGCCTCCGGAACATGCCGACAGATGGAATATTCACAGACCGGCGCCGCCTTTTGCCAATCTTTCCTCGAGTAAGCTTATCCTTGAGACCGGTATTAAGGTTATAGACCTTCTCTGTCCGTATGCCAAGGGCGGTAAGATCGGTCTGTTCGGAGGAGCGGGCGTAGGTAAGACTGTTCTTATAATGGAGCTTATCAACAATATCGCCAAGGAGCACGGAGGATTGTCCGTGTTTACCGGTGTAGGAGAGAGAACACGTGAGGGCAACGATCTTTATAACGAGATGAAGGACTCCGGAGTTCTTGAGAAGACTGCGCTTGTCTACGGTCAGATGAACGAACCGCCGGGAGCCCGTATGAGAGTTGCTCTGTCGGGACTTACAATGGCCGAATACTTCAGAGACGAAGAGAATCAGGATGTTCTGTTGTTCATCGATAATATATTCAGATTTACCCAGGCGGGTTCGGAGGTATCGGCGCTTCTCGGACGAATGCCGTCAGCCGTCGGTTACCAGCCCACTCTGGCTAATGAGATGGGTGCGCTTCAGGAGAGGATAACCTCCACGGTTAAGGGTTCGATAACTTCCGTTCAGGCTGTCTATGTTCCTGCCGATGACCTTACAGACCCTGCGCCTGCAACTACATTTGCGCACCTTGATGCCACTACTGTTTTGTCCAGGAGCATTGCTTCCCAGGGCATTTATCCTGCCGTCGATCCTCTCGAATCGACATCACGCATATTATCACCCGAGGTTGTCGGCCCCGAGCATTATGCGGTGGCTAAGGAAGTGCAGAGGATCATACAGAGATATACCGAGCTTATGGATATCATCGCCATCATGGGTCTTGATGAATTATCGGATGAAGACAGGCTCCTCGTAGCGCGTGCAAGAAAGATCCAGAGATTCCTCTCACAGCCTTTCCATGTATCAGAGAAATTTACGGGCATCGAAGGCACCTATGTGCCTTTGCCTGAGACTATCCGTGGATTCAAAGAGATACTCGAAGGCAAACACGATGATCTTCCCGAATCTGCGTTCCTGTTTGTCGGAACTATCGAAGAGGCGGTTGAGAAGGCTGAACGGGAAAAGGCAGCTCAGGATCAATGACTACTTATAAGCTGAAAGTTCTGTCGCCTGATGGTGAAGTGTTCGACGGAGAGGTTATCTCCCTGTTGCTCAGAGGTGCCGAAGGAGACCTTGCGGTCTTTGCGGGACATATCCCTTTTGTAACTTCCGTGCGTCCCGGCAAATGCATTATTACTCTGCCTTCCGAAGAAGAATTAGC
>JAFXPN010000008.1 GCA_017527865.1 Clostridiales bacterium | reverse complement strand
TGAGACCGTTATGAATGAAGGTAATGATATCCCTGAAGTCAGTGAGCAGATCATGAATGCTCCGCAGCCTGATATTCCGATGCTGCTTTTCGTTGCGGACGGAGGCGAGGCGGATGTGGACCTGTGGCGCAGACAGACAAATGATTTCGTGCAGGAGCAGGTAAACGCAAGCGTAGTAGAACTCGACTGCGGTCACTTGGTTTATGACTTCGAGCAGGAACGGATCGCCGCCGACATGAGAAGTTTCATTGAAGCGCTTGACAGGTAAGAAAAGTATGACTCTTGAAATGCCTGATTTATTGGCTTCGCGATGAGGACGTTTTTGCGTGGTTCGAATCCATCTCTTCCCACCAAATAGGGTTTGCAGGTAACTGCAGACCCTTTTGTTTTGCCCGGGAAAGCCCGTGTTGATCCTTGACGTATGAATGAAATTGATATAATATTCATATGAATAATGTACAAAAAATATTCATACGGAGTTTGTTATGGCAATTGCTTTTACAAATGAGCAGAAGGATGAGTTACGGGAAAAACTGATCGAAGCCGGATTTGAACTTTCCACCACAATAGGATTCAAAAAGATGACGATTGCAAAGATCACTGAAGCTGCAGGCGTAGCTGTCGGATCCTTCTATATCTTCTATGATTCTAAGGAAAGCTTTGCGAAGGCTCTGATACATGAGACTGAAGAACGGTTAATGAGAAACCTGATGGCGAAGCTGGCAGCTGACGGAACAATTGAACTAAGAGAATTCCTGGATCTTTACCGCGACTGCTTCAGACCTGAGAATAATTTCCTTCTTCGGATAAAGCTTGAAGACTGGGTGTGGCTCAAGACTCATATCACTGACGATTCATATTTCGCAAGAAGCGGTGATGCGGACCGTCTTTATAAGATCCTTCCTCATATCAACGGTGTTCGTAAGGACATAAACCCGGGAGTGGTAATTAACTTCATTAAGTCTGTCTATGCGATGTATCAGAACCGTGAGACATTCTTCGAGGAGTCCTTGCAGGAGAATGTGGATCTGATCTTCGACACCATTTACCGTTACATAAGGGAGAAAGAAGCATGAGCTGCAGGGAGGAAATCTATGTTAGCAGTATTTGAAGGATTGATATTAAGTTTCTGGCTTCTTCTGATATGCGTGGTCGGTATCGCGAACGGTCCTGTCGGAATGGTTATGTACTATGAGAAGGATGTTCAGGACAGGGTTATTGAGCTTGGACTTACAACGCGAGAGAAGATTAAGAAGACATCCATAATAGCGGGTCTCGCACTGTTCGTTCCTCAGTTAACAATAATTCCTGCTGTAGTGTATTTCTATAACGGAGTTGACGGTTTCTGGAACGGATTCTTCCAGCTTCTGGTGATATACATGATCGCGAATCTGTTTGACAGACTCTTTGTTGACGAATGGTGGGTAGGACGTACCAAAGCATGGCTCATACCAGGCACAGAAGATTTAAGACCTTACATCCCGGTAAAAGAAAAAATAACTAAGTGGGTTGGTACCTGCATTGGGTACCCGATACTTGCAGCAATACTGTCGGGAATAATGCAAAGGGGAAGAGCCTTTTGATGTATTTCCCTGTTTGCAATATACTAACAGTGCATGCTTTTCACGGGAATAACAAGGACATTCTCAACTGAGAATGAACAGCAGTATGAGACGATCGGTGCGTTCTGGGCAGAGATGGAATGCAAGTATGACTGCGCGTTGCTCCGCGGACTGGGGTATAACTGGACGGCAAATACCATTGAGTATGTGATAGGACTAACTGAAGGTACTATAGAAGACGCAAATTGTACGGTAATCCTTCCGGATGAAGGCTGGACTGAAGTCAGGGGCAGGACTGAAGACCTTGGCCGCATCTATGACGGGATCTATAAGGACGGCGCGCTTTCATACGAGATCGAGACTTTCGATGCTGAAGGTAATTGCAGAATACTTTATTCCAGAAGCTCTGAAGCATTCCTGAAGATTTGCAGGGCGGGCGAAGAAACTGAAGAAGAATTCTGCAGGGAAACCATACTCAAAATGGTAACGGCTGATGGCAAGATTATAGGTTCTGTTCGTGCTCATAAGGAGAATTGCACTGCTTTTATAGGCGAGCTGACGGTACAACCTGATTTCAGAGGACACGGTTTGGAAAGTGTACTCAAGTCCGAGATAGAGAGATGTTACAAAGGATCAAAAATTGAATTGTTTACGGGTAATAGAAGCAATGCAATTTAAAACTGTATCATATGGCCGGATTTATGATTTTCAATCGGAGAGCTGTTGATGATGTGCTTGTTTTTGTGTTTATTGTGAAATGATTTTTTAGGATTCAGGACAGTTGAGATTAGTCATCCTTCTGATATCCGTATTAGTCTTTCTGCTATGGATCTGTCGATTACAAGGCTTTGAAAACGAATGAAGTGACTATTAATGTCATAAAATTGGGTGATATCCTATGTCTATCACTTATAGCTGTGCTTGAGAAGCACAGCTAATATGCTTTCATTGAGGAGATTATTATGAAGAAATGGACATTAGCGATTTTGCTGACAGCTACAATGTGTTTTTTCATAGCAGCATGCGGAGAAGATGATGGGTTACCTGTTAATGGGTTGCCTGTTATATATATAAATGGCAATACTTATTCCATTACAATTGAAGAAGGTATTGTTGGGCTTAGCGACCGTCAGGATGGGATTTTCTTTTTGGGAGATATTAATGGGGTTGATAGCTCTGATGACGGTTTTTATTCCTTTGATGGAGATTTTTGTTTTCATAGCTATTCTAGTAACCATAGTGTTTATAGCGATTACACAAATGAAGCTTTTGAAATTGAAGCCGCAAAAAACTGGGAACATGAGAATTACTTTTTTTGTATTAATGGTCATCCAGAATTAATGACAATTGATCCATCGTTGACTTTGAATTTTGATTTGCGCGATATAGGAATCCCATTTAGTGTTAATGAAGATTCTAATACAATGGATGAAATATGGGAATGCTATGAAAATAGCAGAATGGTTATTGGTGAATCCTATGATCAAGAATTGTTATATGAATCATCTCGTCAAATAATAGATTATTTTGAAAGTAAAGGCTATCATAGAGGTAATTATGATGGAGATAGATTGATTGCATTTTATACTGAAACGGGCTTGTTTGACTATGAGGATCCTGATTTTGTAAATAGCGATGAGTATCATCGTTATTGTGAGTTGGAGTATAATCGCATAATCGAACGGGACGAATCATCAGGAGCAGAATTATCGGAAGCTTATTATCAGTACTGGAAAGATTACTTTTTGAAAATGGCTGCGGAAGAATACTTATTCAATAATGAAGATTTCTATATGCTCGTTATTATTGATATTCCCTACTATGTAAGCTATATTGAGTCTGGCGGTAGCATTAATGATGATAATGTTTCTTTTTCAGGTGAAGAATTCAGTAGTACGATAGATGTTTATTCTTCTTCCCCGGAACTGTTTGTTGGATGGGCTAACTCATGGTGTCCAGATGGGCTTTTGGCAGATGCCGTGGAAGAAGAAATAGAGCAGTGGCAGATAGAAGATTAACAAGGTATTAAATCTACAAAGAACCGAAGGTGAGATCCTTCGGTTTTCTATTATATAATGTAATGAAGTATATCGGCATGCAGACATATGTTTTGGAATAATACTTTGGTTAACCTCATAAAGGAAATAGATACATCAGATGCATGGTGGTGCAGTTCTGCCGTTATGTTCTCCGTCAGGAACGGCAGGAATACCATTTATGAGATCGACGGTCCTGATAATGACGATTATGAACACTCATCGCAGATGATTATTAACGGAAAGGCGCTGGTTCAAAGCGTACTTCCTGTGTGTCCTACCTGCATGGGGATGCTTGCCACGGGCTACGGGACAGAGAACATCGATTGTCCCGAGCTTAAGGCGGCCCGTGAATGTATGAACTCGGAGTTTACCGGAATATTGGATACTGCGGACAAGATCAAACCGCTTCTCGGCCTGTTAAGCGTTTGTTGATTATTATCTTAATAATGAAGAGCCGGATGATAATATGGATATAATTGATTCGTACTGGAAAAAGGAGAATCATGAATGAGGACTTTAGTATCAAAGAGCGGTAAAGTCGGTTACGGATATGATAAAGGAGAGGTGGCAAGCTTTGATGAATACGTGCAGCGCCTTACCCAATATGGTCCGACTGAAGACTATTGGTATGACACATTGTATGAACTGCCCGAGATAACAAACGGACTGGATTATGACGCTCGAAAAGGAAGATATATTGTAAAGCGCTGTATTGATCGCAGAGGGAGTGGCTTTTTATGGCATTCATGGGCATGTTCTTAGCTTTTGCAGCAGTTATCACAGTGATACTCGGGGTATCGGCTTTTACTGCCTTTATTTGCTTTCTGACTGCAGGACTGATAATGCTCGGGAAGAGAAGGAAAAACACCGGCAGCGGGCGTGTTAAGCAACCGTGGTATGTGATAGTGCTGAGAGTTATCGGAGCCTTGTCTTTGATCCCTGTTATCATTGCCGTTTGTATAGGGATCTACGCGATTATCGCAAATGCTGCAGATAAGAAGACAAACCTTGCCAGAGCCGTAATGAGTTATGACTATGACCGGACCGAAGACATACTGCAAAACGGCGCCGATCCCGATGTCAGAGATGAATATGGCAGGACGCTTCTTATGTGCATAACATACCATGATGATTATGTGTCTGTCGATAACAGAAAAAGATATGAATGTACGGGCAATCCCGACTGGGATGATGAGAACGACATCAGAATGATGGAGCTTCTTCTTGAATACGGAGCGGATATTGATGCTTCCGTAACTGATTGTGGAGATCCGACTGCCCATGTGTATGTAGAGGACGGATGGACTGATATATATGCGAACTCAGACCATCCGTGCGGCAATACGGCACTCATCTATGCTGTAAGATACAGAAGCGCCGATGTGGTGGAGTTCCTGATCGACAACGGTGCTGATGTCAATGAAGTAAATGCCTGCGGATTTACGCCGCTTCTCATGTGTGTTGATAATCGCTGTGACTCTGATGACGGGCTTGAGATTACCGGTATGCTGTTGGATGAAGGCGCCGATCCCAATGCCGTTACTAATTTTCATCAGGATATAATCTGGCTTTTGATGAGACAGAACAGTGACGGCAACCGCCGGATGACAGAACTGATCGAGGGAAGTATTCAATAAAAGTCAACTGAGAATAAGTGAGCTTCCGATCGTCTGTCCCATCACTACGGGAACCTCGGAAGAGTTCAGATATTCTTCATCTATCCTGGCAGCATCCTTTTTTATCAGAAGGATTATGGTTGAACCTCCATATTCGAAGTGACCTTTTTCTTCTCCCCGGGAAACGCTGCATGATGACTGATTCTCGTTAACTATGCGTCCGACGAGCATGGCTCCGACTTCCATCTGTACTGCAGTTCCGAAGCTGTCGGTATCGATGACGGAATACTCGCGCGTGTTCTGAATAAAGACGGGGTACTGCTCGAGCGCGACAGGTCTTACCGTGTGATAGATCCCTTTTATCTTTATGTTTGAGCGCTGCCTGCCGGAATCAAAATAGATGTATCTGTGGTAATGGTCTACGCACAGTCTGAATACAAGGGCATATCCTCCGTTGAACGAAGAAGCCAGAGCATCGTCTCTAAGAAGGCCGCTTACCGTAAATTCGCTTTGCTTGACATTAAGCACCGTATCAGAAGAGATCTTATATGCGCTCAAAAGACCGTCGCAGGGCGATATCAGGTGAACGGGGTCACGGCTTACAGGCCGCAGACCGTCTTTGATCTTTCTGCAGAAGAAATCATTGAAACACCGGATATCATCGACCTCGTAATCCTCGATGCGGATCCCGTTTCTTTTAACAAATGATCTGATGAGAGCCTTTGAGACTCCCGAATCCATGAACTTTCCCGATAAGACGGATACGGGACGGCTGACAAGCGGCCGTAGGATGATCCTGCCTGCAGCTGTCCTGTACAGAAACTCGAGACAGGTCATCCTTTTAACCCGTACTTATAAGCGATTATAAAGAATATGAATTCCGTAAGCCCGATGGCTATTATTACGGCAAGACCGATCTTTCCGGGCTTGCGGACTTTGATGTTGAGCACGAATGCGATCGCCTCTGTGAGCATTATTACAAAGTAGAATATGGTCAGATCAAAGCGTGTCAGGAAGTGGATTATCATGACAAGCGGGAAGACAAGAGCGGCTGATGTTACGGGAACCCCGACAAAATATGACTTTCCTGTCTTCTTTAACCCTTCTTCGCGTTCTTCTGACGTGGAATTAAAGTATGCAAGTCTTATCATGGCAGTAAGCACATAGAACAGTGCTATCACGATAAGCATTACGAGAAGGGAGTAAGACCCTTCGTAATCCTTACGCTTTACCAGTTCCGTGAAGATGCCGCTTACCCGAAGCTGAGCAAGACCTATCGTTACGGGAAGTATTCCGAAGCAGATAAGGTCCGTCAGTGAATCGATCTGGATCCCGAATCTCTTATCAAATTCAGAACGGTCTTTCTTGGTCCTTGCTACTTTTCCGTCGAAAGCATCCAGTATGCCGGATAACATAAGAAAGAAGATCCCTACCTGAGGGTGACCTGCTCCCGTTACTGTTGCTATTATCCCCAGCATACCGGAGATAAGAGAAAGGTATGTGAGTATCACTGTATAGTCGTATACACCTATCATGTCATCTTCCTTTCTTTCTGCCTGCAAAATATCCTATCAGAGTAATAATGCCGCTGAGCAATACGCATACATAGAAAGTCATGCCCCTGCTTATAAGTTCAACGCTGAAAGCCGAAGCCCGATCCATGATGCTGTTGAATCCGTCTATCATAAGATAGTCAGATACTCCCATTGCGCCCGGTATCGGCACAAAATTATAACCTATTGTTATCAGACATTGCTTTGAAAATACAGTCGGCATCAAAGACCTGTCGCCCCCAAGGGCTGCAAAAACCAGCATGGGTACTAGTATCTGTGATGTTCTCTGAAGAAGATTCCAGATGAATGCGGTGACCAGGACGCCTTTGTGTCCTGATATAAGATCGGAACACTCTTTATAATCGTGGCGGATCTTCTCGAGCTTCATGAGCAGATGCTCTTTGTTGCGTATCAGTTTCCTGCCGGATAAGAACGTGATCAGCTTAGAGGCCGGTATAAAGATCAGATTCTCTTTTTTGAGCAGGAGCAGGAATACGGCAGCGAGAATGACCATTATGGTGAATCCGGCAATAATGAGTACCTTTGAAGCCGTTCCGAAGTCAATGAATGCCTTGGGTGTTATGATGACAGAGATGATCCCGAGCACTATTATCGATAACGTATACATCATAAGATTAAGTACGAGCGCTGCGGTGGTTATTCCGGCGGATATGCCGCTTCTTATCATGAAGAATGCGCTTGCGGGCTGACCTCCCGTAGACGATGGTGTGATGGCGCTGAAGTAGATGTCGGAGGCGCTGTACAACAGCCCGCTCAAAGGACCTTTCCTGATCCCTGCGCGCTTGATGATCGAACGGATCGCTGTACCTTCAAACCATATAAAGAGCAGAGAGGCTGCGAATGCCAGCCCCAGGAAGACCTTGTCAGAGTCTTTCAATAACAGATAAAGGGCAGCCGGAGTCAGGTCGTTGCTCTGCTTTAACACGACCCTGATGGTAAGCACGGCCAGTATCAATGATATGACTGCCCATATAAGATTCTTGTTTACCTTTTTTCTTCCCGACATGATGATATACCTTATAACTCTTTATCTTAATAATAAAGGATTTTTGAATCAAGAATATGGTCGTGTGTAAAGTGATATGGGCTTGCGGGCTCGGCGTGTACGGGTTGTACATCCTTTACCCCTTAAATGAAAGTTAATGAAAACAAATGATTGACTTTGAAAATCCCCGTTGTTAATATATCTGCATGATAAATCTAGAGAGAAGAAAGCAGATACTGGATATCCTTGAGAGTGAGGGTTCCATCAACACAAATGATCTGTCGGAAAGACTTGGAGTGACGGGCGCTACCATAAGGACCGATCTCCGTGATCTTGCAAGGGAAGGCGCCATCGAGAGATACCATGGAGGCGTGAGACTCCCCGAGAAGCCGCGTGACGAGGTCAGCGAGAATTACATGGTCAGGTCCGTCACCAATATCGATCTCAAGAAGCAGATAGGAAAGCAGGCGGCACTCCTCGTAAGGAACGGTGATACTATCTTCATGGATGCGAGCTCCACGGCTTTCCACATGATCCCGTATCTTGAGAATACGCTTGACGTAACCGTTATAACCAACGGCATCAATACAGCAATCGAACTTCAAAGATATAATAACTTTAAGTCGATAATACTTATAGGCGGCATGTTAAGGCCGCATTCCGGTACGATCGAAGGCGTAATGAGCCGCGAGATGATCAACAGGCTTTCTGCCGAGTATTACTTCGTATCGGGAAACGGATTCTCGGCAGACGCCGGGCTGTCCGGCAATAATTTCTTCGAACTTGAATTAAAGAGGATATGCGTAGAGCGGAGCAAGAATGTGGTCGCGCTCGTCGATTCCACAAAGATAGGAGATGATTCCGCATCGGTATTCATCACCCCGAATAAGATAGACTATCTTATTACCGATAATCATATATCGCAGTCCACCGCTGAATATATCAGGTCCAGGAAGATCAATCTTATGATCGCGGGAGAGAAGATCAGGTGATAACTGTTAATCCTATAACCCTTCCGAGCTGGATCGGCAACAAGGCGGTCTTTCAGCAGAATATTCCCTTTGTGATAGAGGGAACGGCAGCTCCTTCGGCCACCATAACACTTGAGATTTCAAAGGACCCGACCGACGGCCGTAAGGTATCCAAGCTCGATACCGAATACGGAGTTATCTTAAGTCTTGAGACAACGACATCGGATAAGGGCCGTTTCCGCTTTAACATTCCTGCCTACAGGGCGTCGACCGACGCTTATACTTTTGTTTTCAAGTGTTTTCAGAACACCGTGACTTTTAACGATATCAGATGCGGAGACGTGTGGGTGTTCCTCGGTAATGATTTCCTTTGCGAGCCTATGAGAAATGCCAGGGCTCCCAAGGCTCCGCTCAAGCGGCATGTTATGTCTCACTTAAGGTTCTTCTCGCCTTCAAGGAGCGGTCTTGAGGATGGGGAAGAGGATATAGCATACGAACCCAAGCTGCACTTTAAGGATGCCGGATGGATAAAGGTTACCGATACGGGCAGACTCGCGGACGTTGCTTCTTCCGCATTCTCTTTTGCCTATACGATAGCGGATCAGGTGAACTACCCGATAGGCGTTATAGATCTTGCGACGCCGGGGTCCTCCATATTGAACTGGATCTCGGACGAAGTGCTCGACAGTCAGACTGCTCTCAGAGATTATGTCGATGAACTGGGGCTTATCACCGATGAGGAAAGGTATAACGGCCTCGTTGCCCGCGACCGCGCGATAAGGCGTGAACAGAAGCTTGCCGAAGATGTGGCAAGCGGAAGGAAGAACCGTGATATCGATCTTCAAATAGAAAATGAATACGGCGAGCTGAAAGGCGAGAGTTCCGCTACCGAGAATATCAAAGCCGCAGCGGATCTTGATTTCCCGTCTTCAGAGGATTCATCATTCAGGAAACGTGTCATTCCCGAGGATCCTTCACTGTCATCTGCCGCAGGACTTGACTTCGGAATGATGTCGAGCCTTCAGGATAAGACCGGGAAGAAGATCGATGACTCAAAGTATATCAAGAAGAAATTCCGCTTAAGCACGCTCTACAGATGCAAGCTCGCTTCACTGACGGGCCTTACCGTAAGAGGCATGTGCTTCTCGCCTGAGGCCGAAGAGCAGCTTTTCGGGCGGTATGATCTTCTCCTTATGGGCCTTCTGGGCACATTGTCGCAGACTTTTGAACCCAAGGAAGTATATGACGATTCACTTATGCCGTCGCTTTTGTTTGTCACGATGCATCCCAAGTGCGTCGAAAAAGATTTTCCTTACAAAGTCCTGGAATTCAATGAGGATCCGCGTGAGTTTACGGGCAAGCTTAACATGCCGTGCGGTCTTGTAAGCCTGCACGATCTTCTGCTCCCCGATAAGACCAAGACATTTACGCTGGGGGTAAGGCTTGCCGTCATAGCTCTCGGACTTCATGTAACTCCGAAGATGCCGAAGTCCTGCCCCGAATGCATAGGCGTTGAAAAGGCCGGCAATAAGCTCATTCTGGAGTTCGACAATCTTGCTGACGGGTTAAGGCTCGCCGAGGGAAAGACGGAACTTAAGGGTTTTGCAGTATGCGGACCTGACAGGATCTTCTATCCTGCGAAGGCGAGGATACTTCACGGAGTGCGCGTCATGGTGTGGAGGGACGATATAGATGAGCCCGTGAGTGTAACATACGGTTTTTCTCCGTTCCCTCATGATGCAACATTCAAGAACCTTAACGACCTTCCGGTCATGCCGATGAGGTTTGACAGGGCTCCTGCATATTATGCGCCGGATCTGTTCTTTGAAAGCTGTGATGATCTTGAGCTTACCGGCATGAGAGAATGGGGAGGGGAATTCGAGACCTTAAAGGTATTCAGGACTTTTAAGGGGAACGGAGTGATAACGTCGGATACGATGAATAAATCAGAAGGTTCCGCTTCGCTCCATATCAGATATGAGACCGAGAATTCGCTGTACGGATTTGAACCGAATCTTGATTATGCTTCCCTTATGGGGCCTATCGTAATAAAGAACAGGTCGAAGATCGGCATTGATGTGTTTAATCCGAATACGGTCAAAAAAGAACTGCGCGTCGAAGGCTTCGGAACGGCTGAGATAAAGCAGTCCTTAAACTGGCAGCATCTTGAGATCGATTGGGCGGGCGAGGGCGATATCACTCTCGGATCTTTGAAGTTTACCGTCGCCGACAGTTCCAGGAACGGCGAGATATACATAGATAACATAAGATTTTTGTAAGGAGCGGAACGGATGTTTGACAAACTGCTTCCTGTACTTGAAGACAGCATGAAGAATGACAGCGGATCGATGCCTGTCGTTTTTGAAGGCATGGAACGCATCATAGAAAAGAAAGAGGCGAACGCTGAAATGAGCGTTCATAATTTCCATGAGTTGTTCTATTTAAGAAGCGGAAAGGTCGAATTCATATTTGAGAATACGAGCCGCATCATAGAACCGAACACAACGCTTATTATCAAGCCTTATACCAAACATAAGATAAGGGTAATATCAAAGACTGCCGATACAATGGGCCTGTACTTCGGGTTTTCCAAGCCCAACAACCCCGGGACCGCACAGCCGTCTCTCGAGAGTTTCCTTGAGTTCGCGGGAATCGAGGACAACGGTACGGTTCAGGACTATAACAGCCAGTCCTTCATTATCCTCTCGGGTTCGTATAAGAAAAGCATCGGAAGCCTTCTTGACCGTATTGTGGATGAACAGAAAGAAGATGAGGTCAACAAAGATCTGATGATGGAGGTCCTTACCGTTGAACTTATGCTCATCCTGTCGCGCGCGATGAAGAAAGAGTGGGAGGACAGCCTTAAGGTGCGCACGGGCAAAGCACGTGAACTGGTGCTGCTCGCCTGTGATTATATCGATGAGAACTATGAGCGCGGGATAACGGTCGCTCAGGCTGCGTCTTATGTATTCTTAAGCCAGGGTTATTTTACCCGGGCTTTCAGGGATGAGATAGGCGTAAGTCCCATGACATATCTCATGCGCAAAAGGATATCAAAGGCCTGTGAGCTTCTTGAGAATGATGAGATCAAGGTGTCGGGCATTGCATCCCAGGCCGGCTTCTCGAGTCCGCAGAGATTCAACGTGGCATTCAAGAAGCAGATGGGCATGACTCCGCTCGAATACAGAAGATCCAAGATCGGAAAAGGGGAATAATATGCACGATTACTTAAATGATGATTCGCTCCCTGTTGAAAGCAGACAGAATATGGACCTCCAGGCGATCGAGGATGCCGTGAGGACTATACTCAAGGCTGTAGGCGAAGATCCGGAACGTGAAGGCATAAGGGAGACTCCCGAGAGAGTGGCTAGAATGTATGCCGAAGTGTTCTCGGGACTTCACAGGGATATCGGCAATGATATAAAGACTTTTACGGAAGAGGGCAACGACGAGATGATCCTGATAGGAGACATCCCGTTCTATTCGATGTGCGAACATCATCTGCTGCCTTTCCACGGCAAATGCCATGTCGTGTACATACCGAGGGACGGCAAAATACTCGGATTGTCCAAGGTCGCGAGGATAGTTGATACTTTATCTCGCAAGCCGCAGATACAGGAGCGTCTGACGAGTGAGATCGCCGATACTGTAGAGAAGGCCGTTGATGCAAAAGCGGTGTGCGTCGTGATAGAAGCAGAGCATCTTTGCATGACGATGAGAGGTATCAGAAAACCGGGTTCCATGACCGTGACTTCTGCTATGAGAGGCGGGTGCAGATCGGATCTGCGTACGCGCAATGAAGCTCTCGCGCTGATAAACCGTCCCCGCAACACATGACAGACAGCATAAGCATTTACGGGATCCTTAACGTAACACCCGACTCGTTTTCAGACGGCGGGATGTTTAATGATGCGGATGAAGCTGTCCGGCATGCTCTTCAGATGATAAGTGACGGAGCGGATGTGATCGACATAGGAGGCATGTCGACAAGACCCGGATTTGATAATATCAGCGCTGAGGAAGAATTGTCCCGCGTAATACCGGTGATCAAGAAGATCCGTGCCGTCTCTTCATGCAGGATATCGCTCGATACATTCAGAGCGGGCGTAGCTGCCCGGGCGATAGAGGCCGGAGCCGACATAATAAATGATATCAGCGGCCTTTCAGATCCTGACATGGCTCCGCTGATCGCATCTGCGGGAGTTGAAGCTGTCCTTATGAGAAACGGTCTTGACGGTGCGCATGTTCCGTGGGAAGAAACCATCGGGCAGACCGTTGACAGAGCAAAAGCCTGCGGTATATCCGACGATAAGATAATCCTCGATCCGGGCGTCGGGTTCACCGACAGCCGGGAGACGGATATTGAACTGATACGGGCCATTCCGGCTATAAAGCAGCGGTGGGGCTATCCCGTTCTTCTGGGAGTATCACGTAAAAGGATTACTTCTGTGTTCTATAACGGGGACAGTCTGCCGAAGGAAAGGGACGGCGCATCGGTCGCGCTTGCCCTGTACGGGATGTCGATAGGCGCGGATGCATTGAGAGTGCACAATGTTAAGCAGACTTATGCAGCCGTAAGAGCATTCAAACACATGACGGACGGATGATATGAACAGGATAAGCCTTAAGGAAATGAAGTTGTTCGGACATACCGGTTGTCTTCCCGAAGAGAAGAGAGACGGGCAGTACTTTTATGTGAGCATAGATATGTTTTTCCCGGCTCTTAAAGGGGCGGTTACTGATCAACTTCAGGATACGGTGAATTATGCCGAAGTCTATGATATGGTGCAAAGCCTGGTTGAGCAGTCGAACTGTAATCTGATAGAGCATCTGGCATACGAGATCGGCCGCAGGGTCATCTCTGAATATGATCAGATAAGTAAGGTAAGCGTTCTCGTTAAGAAGCCCGGAGCGCCGATAGACGGCGTATTCGAGGATATGGAAGCCATGATAGAAGTAAAGCGGCGCGAGGCCGTGATCAGCTTCGGGAGCAACATGGGTGACCGTGAGCAGTATATAAGACAGGCGGTCGATCTGATCAGCAGACAGGACGGCATCAGGATAAAGGATATATCCGCGCTGTATGAGACGGAGCCTGTGGGGTACGATGACCAGGATTATTTCCTTAACGGCTGTCTTAAGATCGAGACTTATCTCGAACCTTACGAACTGCTTCATATATTGCAGCGGATCGAGCTCGATCTCGGAAGACAAAGAACGATAAAGAACGGTCCGAGGACTGTCGATCTTGATATTCTGCTGATGTCCGGAGTCAGGATCGATACCCCTGAACTTACGATACCGCACCCCAGAATGTACGAGAGGGCATTTGTGCTGATACCGCTGAAGGATCTGGGGATGTATGCGGGTCCCGTTCCGGACGGCAAAGAGGTTTTGCCGACCGGGATCAGGTTTGAAGTTTAGAAGATAACAATATATAATCCACGGGTAATTTATTACAAGGAGTCAACCTGATGGCAGAGAATACGGAAAATAACCGCAATCGCAGCTATAATAATCGTAACCGCAACAGGAACCGTAACAGGAACAGGAATAATCCTTCCGCGAAGGGTCAGAATCCGGAGAATAAGAAGAACCGTTACGGCAATTATGAGGAAGGCAGAGAGCCCCGCGAGAACAGGGAACCCCGTGATAACAGGGAGCCTCGCAATGATTTTAAGCGGAATGAACACGGTCAGTCAGACAGGAAACCCGACCGCGAGGGCCAGAATAATAATCCGAACAACAGGAACCGTAAGACTCACAGGAAGAGCATTGAACCCGCGAAGCCGATTAAGCCCGCGGAGGAGACGGTTGAGGATATCAAAGCGGATAACGACAGAATAGAGAAAGAGATATGGATCGATATTGCTGAGATCCGCACGATCAAACTCGAATGAACAAAGGCATCTTTATAACATTTGAAGGCATAGACGGCTGCGGCAAGAGTACGCAGCTTAATCTCCTTAAGGAAGAATTCGACCGCAGGGGGATGGAGTATATCGTTGTAAGAGAACCCGGCGGGACCGTTGTAGGCGAGAAGATACGTACGATACTTCTCGATAAGAACAATGATTCCATGACCAGGATGGCAGAACTTCTGCTGTTCGAAGCGGCAAGGGCCCAGATCACGGAAGAAGTCATACTGCCTGCATTGTCCCGCGGCGTGAATGTCATATGTGACAGGTTCTATGACTCCACTTCAGCATATCAGGGGTATGCCAACAAGATGGGAAGAGACCTTACGGATTTTCTTAATCTGAAGGCGACTAACGATACATCACCCGATATCACATTTCTGCTCGATATAGATCCGCAGACCGCCTTTAAGAGAAGATCAGGCAGAGACGGCGGCGAAGACAGGATAGAACTTCAGGGTCTTTCCTATCAGGAAAAGGTCAGGGAAGGATATCTTGAACTTGCAAGGACCGAGGAACGCATCGCGGTGATCGACGCGGATCAGCCGGCCGATGCGATCTTTGAGCAGATAAGAAACAGAATATGGGATTTGACGGACTGACAGGTCAGGACAGCGTAAAGAAGAGGCTCCTGGATATCGTTTCTTCCGGAGGCGGAGCCCGTTCGTTGCTTTTTGAAGGGCCTGAAGGGGTCGGAAAACATCTTTTCGCGAAGGAGACTGCAAAGGCATTCCTGTGCATGGATCCGGGACCGGACGGAGCGTGCGGCAAGTGCGCCTCGTGCAAATATATCGAAGCCGGAACTCATCCCGATCTCATAGAGGTGGAGCCTACAGAAGGACGTAAGAATATCAGGGTTGCAGATCTTCGCGCTGTCATGCAGGATGCCGAGATAAAGCCTCAGATATCGGAGCGTAAGGTCCTTATCATCAATGCCGACAGAACTGAAAATGTGTGTCAGAACCTGATGCTCAAATCCCTTGAGGAGCCGTCGTCGCATCTTATCTACATTTTGCTGTGTTCCGATACTTCAAGGATCATCCCGACAGTAATGTCGCGAGTTACCGAGATCCCTTTCCGCGAATACGAAGAGAATGAGATGATCGCGATCTTAAAGGAAAACGGCGGAGAAGATCTTGATGACGGCAGACTGTCATTCCTGTCAACCTTCTCATCGAAGATACCGGGCAAGGCCATAAAGCTTATGTCTGATCCTGATTTCATGGATGAGCGTGAGCACATTTTTGATCTTATAATGAATATGCCCCGCATGGGATATACGGATATCCTTTATGATGAATTTCAATATTTTGACAGGAATCACGATAAGACCGCGGAGCTGCTCCTGCTCCTTGTATGGACTTTGGGCGATATCGCATCTGCCATTGCCGTGCCCGATCCCGGCAATATCAAGAATTCCGATAAGAAGGAGCAGGTGATGGATTTTGTATCGCATAATCCGTCTGTTACATTGGTAAATATATGTAATGCGCAGGAGGCTGTCTCGGATTTTGCCGATGCATCTCATGTGAATGCAACCTTTGAGGTAAATTGCTGCAACATGCTGCTGCGCATCTATAAGGAGTTACATCATGAAAAGAATAGTTAATCTTAACTTCCGCGAAGGAGGAGCTACAACAAAGTATCTGTGCGAAGGAATGAAGCTTCACCCCGGTGACAGTGTCATGGTCCAGACACAGAACGGACTTGAATTGGGCAGAGTGGTCGGTGTTCCTATGGAGCTCGATGATTCGCTGGTAAGTGACGATATCACGCAGGTCCTGCGCCTTGCGACCGACAAAGAGATCGAACGCGGAAAGCTCAAGAAGGAAAAAGAGAAGGAAGCGTATGACCTGTGCCTTGAGCTTATCGATAAGCACGGTCTTGATATGAACCTCATCGACGCGGAGTTCACATTTGACGGCAAGAAGGTAACATTCTACTTTACATCGGATAACAGGGTCGATTTCAGGGAACTCGTGAAGGACCTGGTAGCCTCGTTCAGGGCAAGGATCGAACTGCGTCAGATCGGGAGCCGCGATCAGGCCAAACTCGTCGGCGGGATCGGCATGTGCGGCCGCGAGCTGTGCTGCTGCACCTTCCTCGATAAGTTTGCGCCCGTAACTTTAAGAGCGGCCAGGGATCAGGGCATGTCTCTCAATCCGGGTAAGCTCAACGGAGCGTGTGGAAGGCTCATGTGCTGCCTCCAGTTCGAAAAGGAGGCTTACGCGGATGCAAGGAAGCGTCTTCCCCGTACAGGCAAGAAGATAAGGACTCCCCAGGGTATGGGTGTCGTTTCTGACGTAAACTATATTGCCGAGAAGGTAACGGTCAAGTTTACGGACGAGGATTCATTTACGACCGAAGTGTTCGATTGGGAAGGTCTGGAACCTTTGAACCGCGATATGGAGAATAAGGACAATGAACGCGGCCACGGCAGGGAAAAGAACAATAATAATGAAGATAATTGAGCGTTTTTGAATTCTTTGTTAATCATTGCGCCAGTTTTATTTTTTTCTTACTGTTTTGTGTGATAATTAGGGTACATATTAATCAGGAGGTAAGCAAACATGGCATATGTAATCTCAGATTCCTGTATCTCGTGCGGAACCTGCGCTGACGGCTGCCCCGTATCGGCAATCTCATCGGGTGATACACAGTACAATATCGACGCTGATGTCTGCATTTCCTGCGGCGCATGCGCGGGCGTATGTCCCGTATCCGCGATTTCCGAGGAATAACCGGTTTCTTAAGAGATCCAATCTGAGAGCCGCCCGCCGGGCGGCTCTTATTGTTCGGGGGAAGTCCCGTTTCTGTGTGCTATAATCGATGCATGGATCTGACATTGGAGAATCTCGGACGCAAAGGTTATAAGATGTACCAGCCCAAAGAGGGTTTCAGGTTTGGAACGGATACCGTTCTCCTGTCGTGGTTTACGGCTTCCTTCGTGAAAGATCAGGGATGTCCTGCAATGCTTGAACTCGGGGCGGGCTCCGGCGCGGCAACGCTCCTCACGGCGGCAAGAAGAGAGAATGTCCATATTGATGCACTCGAGATAGACAGCGATTCATATGAAGTCCTTGAGAAGAATATCAATATCAACGGCCTTGAGGGGAGAGTATCTGCATACAGGGGTGATGTCAGAAGTCTGCCTGATGAAATCAGGAATAAGCAATACGATCTGGTCTTTATGAATCCGCCGTTCTTTAAACCCGATACCGGACCTTCATCAGGAAAGATCGGCAGATACGAGCAATTCGGGGATCTGAATGACTTCATAAAAGCGGGATCGTCCCGGCTTATCCCTTCATCCGGCATTATGACAGTCGTAATGAAGGCATCCCGCGCAGACGAGGTCATGAATCTTATGACTTTACACGGCGTAAAGCCGTTCAGGTTTATGCCGGTTCATCCGTTCCCTGATAAGAAGGCGCAGACGGTGCTTATCGCGGGAAAGAAGACCGGCGCGGGTACGAACTTTGAGATAATGGCTCCGCTGATGTTAAATGACGAAGCGGTGATGCACAGGATATATGAGGAGGAGCATAAGGATTGCTTTATCTGATAGGAACGCCGATAGGAAATATGGGGGATATATCGAGCCGCGCAGCCGAGGTGCTGAATGCGGTCGATTACATTGCGTGTGAAGATACAAGGGTTACGGGCATCCTCCTTAAGAAGATAGGCGCTGCTGACAAGAAGCTCATTTCCTATCATGAACATAACAAGGCATCCAAAGGCCCGGAGATCATCGGATTGTTAAAAGACGGTTTTGACGTCGCTCAGGTATCCGATGCGGGAATGCCTGCGATCAGCGATCCCGGGGAGGATCTGGTTGCGCTGTGCATCAGGGAGGGTCTTGACCTGACCGTGATCCCCGGTCCCGTTGCCGCGGTAACCGCGCTCGTGATGAGCGGTCTTTCCACACGCTATTATCACTTTGAAGGATTCCTGCCGAGTACAGGTTCCGAACGGAGGAAACGCATAGAGAAGCTTCGCGGATTCGATGAGACGATCGTTCTTTATGAAGCTCCTCACCGCCTTAAGAAGCTTTTGTCCGAGCTTGAAGAGGCAGGGTTCGGTGAATGCCGGGCCGCCTTTTGCCGTGAGCTTACCAAGAGATATGAGCAGGTAATAAGGCTTACGGTATCGGAAGCAGTATCTTATTACGAACAGAATGAGCCGAAGGGAGAATTCGTTGTCTGCCTCGAGCCCTTAAAAGAGAAGAACGAGCCTGTCGACGACGCCCTTATAGACGAGCAGATATTGAGCATGAGGGACAGCGGCATGTCAGTGAAGCAGATATCCGGGATCCTGTCGGAGAATACCGGAATATCAAAAAAAGAAATGTACCGACGGGTCCTTAATCTGTTAAAATCATAGAATGAAAGGTTCTGACGGAGAAAAGATAACCAGGCAGACTCTGATCTCATATGTTAAAGACCTGCCTCTTGCGGAATACTACCCTCTGGTTACGGGGGAGTTTAAGGCGGTTGCGGTTATCGATCCCTGGGAGAAGGAGATCTGCTTCTCCGATGAGATGTCGGAAATCCTCGGCATCGCGGCAGGATCGTTCATGTATATGTCCCAGTATTATCAGCATATTCCCGAATCCGAACGGGCATCCGTTACCGTTGAATACGAGGCTGTCATAAGCGAGCTTATGGAGAAGGATACACCTGATCTTTCAGTCCGGCACAAGCTTAACGGGATCAATTCCGAAGTGTTTGATCTGGAAGTCTCGATGAAGGTGGAATCGATCGGAAGATCGAGATTCATCCTTGCGGTTATTAAGGATAAGACGCCGGATGTGAGGTTCAAATCGTTCAATGAACTGTTCGGTCCCGATATCAATTCGTATCTTTTCGTTTATGACGTGAAGAAAGACCTGTGTCTCGTAAGCGACAGATTTGTGAAGGAGTTTGATCTCACGGATCCCCGCATTCCTCACTTCTCGGAAGCGTTTAAGCAATATGTGCATCCGGATGATGTCGAGATGCTCCATGAAGCATTTATCGATTATGTTGACAGCAGAAAGACCGTCAACTCCCTGAAAGTCAGGTTTCTTGCTCCGGGAAGAGGGGAGATCTATCTTCGGACCGACGGGTTCTCGGATTACGCCAGTGACGGAAGGTATATCTCGGGCATTTATTCGGATGTGACCGAATATGTAGACGAGGATTTTCTCCGCGATAATATGATCGACGGGCTTAACGCCGTGATTTTCAATACGGATCTTAAAAGGAACATAACTACCGTATCCGAGAATATACATTCTCTGTTCCCGGATTTCCCCCTTACTGTTGAAGGTGATTTTATCGAGACTCTGATACCGCTTATCATCCCTTCTGACAGGCAGCGCTTCAGAAATGTCATGAACCGTTCCGTTCAGGAGATCGGGACCAGTTTCTCCATCGAAGTCAGGATAAGGAACGGGGAGGACAGGTCATCCTGGGTGGCGGTAAGAGGAAAGTCGTTCGAGAACAAGAATTCCATGACGAAGATGATGACGGGCAGCATGCTTGATCTTACCGCCATGAACGAGGTCAAGGAGAATTACGAGAAAGCGGGTTCTTCTCATGAGATAACCGGACTTCCGACGAGACAGAGACTCATAAGGGATCTTGACAGGATCATAAGGGACAGGAATTCCAGTTTTGCTTCGGTCATAGTGTTCGACGTCAATGATTTTCACGAGCTTATCGACAGATACGGCATGCCGGCAGGTGACAGGCTGCTCCTGAACCTTGCCGATTTCCTGACTGCGGCGCTTCCGGAACGGTCATGGCTTTATCATATCGGCGCCGATAACTTCGCGATATTGTGGCCTGAATCATCAAGGATCAAGACCGAGAACCTTATGAAGGACATCATAACCCGTTCCGAGGAACCTTTTGTAAATGACTCGGGCAAGTTCTTTATTACGCTTTTCGCGGCGGCATCGTTCTATCCTGAAGGAAAGACTCCTGATGAGATATTGAGCCAGGCTGAGATATCGCTTCATAAGGTAAAGGAAGAGAAGACGTTAAGGTATGCTTCTTTTTCTCCTGCCGATAAGAACGCGCTCAAGGAAAAACTGGATTTCCAGATGACGAT
Source organism: Clostridiales bacterium (assembly GCA_017527865.1). Lineage (GTDB taxonomy): Bacteria > Bacillota > Clostridia > Saccharofermentanales > Saccharofermentanaceae > Saccharofermentans. The sequence goes on along the minus strand of JAFXPN010000008.1, from coordinate 8,025 downwards.
CAGCACCAATATCAACAACGGATTTGAGAATTTCATGCTTTACTATCAGCCGCTTACCGATGCGAAGACAGGACAGCTTAAGGGAGCGGAAGCCCTCCTTCGGTGGATCAAGCCCGGCGGTGAACCCGAGAATCCGGAGAAGGTCGTAGCAGCGCTTGAAGCAAACAACCAGATGAACGCGGTCGGAAGATGGATATTGAACGAAGCGGTCAGGCAGTGTTCGGAATGGATATCCAAGGGAGCACCCAAGGACTTTTACGTTCATGTCAATGCCACGGCCGACGATCTTATATCTGACGGTTATGTCGACCGGGTCGTTGCCTGTCTTAAGGAACATAAGCTCGCTCCCGAGAATATACTGATCGAGCTTACCGAGACGTCGCTGATGCAGAATATGTCGAGCTGCAGAAGAAATATCGAACTGCTGCATGAGCATAATATAAGGACTGCGCTCGATGACTTCGGATCAGGCTATTCTTCCTTCAATTATCTCAAGGAGCTTCCCGTCGATGAGATAAAGATCGATAAGTCGTTTGTTGATGACATGCTGTCCAACAGATTTGATAATACATTCATCTCCGCCATGACCATGCTCGCCCATTCCATAGGCAAAGGCGTTGTCGTTGAGGGAGTTGAGACAAAGGAACAATACGAGATCCTCCGTGACATGGATGCCGATATCATTCAGGGTTATTACTTCGGAAAGCCCATGTCCGTGTTCGCGTTCTGGAATAAATACTTCATTTGAGTTAAAATAGATAGGTTAAACTTCAATAGGAGGGGTTTGCTCTATGTCAGAGAAAAGACCGTTTTACATTACTACGCCCATTTACTATCCTTCGGGCAATCCGCATATCGGACACTGCTATTCCACGATAGCGTGCGATGTCATTGCCAGGATGAAGCGAATGCAGGGCTATGATGTAATGTTCCTGACCGGTACTGACGAGCACGGACAGAAGATAGAGAAGAAGGCAGAGGAGCTCGGAACCACACCTAAGGCTTACGTTGATGAGATCGTAGCGAACTTCAAGAAACTCTGGTCCACACTCGGGATCTCATACGACAGGTTTATAAGAACGACGGATGATTACCATATCGAGTCCGTTCAGAAGATCTTCAGGCAGCTTTACGATAAAGGATATATCTATAAGAGCGAGTACAAAGGCAAGTACTGCACTCCGTGTGAGTCTTTCTGGACCGAATCCCAGCTTGTCGACGGCAAGTGCCCCGACTGCGGCCGTGAGGTTACGGATGCATCGGAGGAGGCTTATTTCTTTAAGCTCTCTCAGTTTGCGCCGAAGCTTAAGGAGCTCCTCCTTGATGAGGAAAAGGATTTCCTTAATCCCAAGTCCAGGGTAAATGAGATGATCAACAACTTCATCGAACCCGGACTGCAGGATCTCTGTGTATCCAGAACGAGCTTTACATGGGGCATCCCCGTTGACTTTGACGAAGGACACATCGTTTATGTCTGGATAGATGCGTTGTCGAACTATATCACGGCATTGGGATACCTTAACGACAAATATAATGATTTCGATAAGTACTGGCCTGCGGACATGCATGTAATGGCAAAGGAGATCGTCAGGTTCCACTCTCTTATCTGGCCCGCCATCCTTATGGCTCTTGATCTGCCTCTTCCCAAGAAGGTATACGGTCACGGCTGGATCACCTTCGGTGAAGGCGGCGGCAAGATGAGCAAGTCCAAGGGCAACGTTGTCGATCCGTTCATCCTGAGCGAGCGTTACGGCGTGGATTCATTGAGATATCATCTGTTAAGGGAGATGGTATTCGGTTCGGACTGCCCGTATTCAAATGAGCAGATGTTCATGCGCTATAACAGTGATCTTGCCAATGATCTCGGCAATCTCGTGTCAAGGACCGTTGCAATGACTGTCAAGTATTTCGACGGGACTTTGCCTGCCCACAAGGAGTTTAACGGATCTGACGAGGAACTGCTGTCTATGGCGGATGAACTGCCTTCGTTCGTCGATGAGACCTTTAGCTCACTGAGGTTCTCGGAAGGACTTGAGAAGATATTCCGTGTGATCGCACGTGCGAATAAGTATATAGACGAGAACGAGCCGTGGATACTTGCCAAGGACGAGGCGAAGAAGCCGAGGCTTGCAGCTGTTCTTTACAATCTGCTTGATACAGTAAGAAGATGTGCAATCCTTCTTACACCCGTAATGCCTCATATCTGCCCCGAGATCTTCGAGCAGATCGGTGCGGATGAGTCCGTTACCACATGGGATGCGGCGTCTCAAAGACATCTTCTTGCCGCTGATGTTACTGTGAGCAAGGGAAGGGTGCTCTTCCCCCGTCTCGATGTTGAGAAGGAGATAGCCGAGCTCGAAGCTATGGCAGCGCCTGCAAGGGAACTTCCCGAAGAGCCTTTGAAGGATATCACGAACTTTGATAACTTCGCAGCTCTCGATCTTCGCGCGGTCAAGGTTATATCCTGCGAGAAGGTCCCGAAGTCGGATAAGCTCCTTAAGTTTATCGTTGATGACGGATTCGGCGAGAGGCAGGTGCTCTCAGGCATCGCGAAGTATTACGAACCCGAGCAGCTTGTGGGCAAGACGCTTGCCATGATCGTCAATCTCGCTCCCCGTAAGATGATGGGACTTGAAAGCAACGGAATGATCATGTCCGTAAGGGACGGCGATAAGTTCAGGGTCGTCGAATTTGCCGATGATATCAAGGCGGGAGCCGATATATCCTGATGTCTTCACAGCACAGGAGTCCCGTATATCCCGAAGGCTTTACGGGCGTATTTGATACGCACGCTCATCTTTACGATGAGCGTATTTTCGCTGATGCGCAGAACGTGCTGGAGCGCGCGCTTGAGTGCGGCGTGGACACTGTGATGATCCCTGCGGACAACGAGGAGACGAGCAGGACAGCCGTTGACTTTGTGCAGAAGTGGGACGGCTATAAAGGCATCGACCTCTACTGTTCCGTCGGCGTTCATCCGCATGAGGCCTCTTCTTATACCGAAGAAACGGAACGTTTCCTGACCGGCATGCTTTCCGTGCGCGATAAGTACAAGATCAAGGCGATAGGTGAGATCGGACTTGATTATTACTACGATCATTCGCCGAGGGATGTGCAGCGCGAAGTGTTCAGGAAGCAGCTGAAGCTTTCCTATGAGCTCGATATACCGTTTATCCTGCACGAGAGGGATGCATCACAGGACTGTATAGATATCCTTAAGGAAGCTCAAAGAGACGGCGTGCTCCTTGAGACTCCCGGTGTATGTCATTGCTGTTCGTGTTCGGCCGAGACCGCGAAGATACTCATCGGCATGGGTTTCTACATAGGATTTGACGGACCGCTCACTTTCAAGAACAATAAGAAGACCCCCGGGGTTCTTGATATATGTCCTTTGGACCGTATAGTAGTCGAGACGGATTCGCCGTATCTTACGCCCGAACCCAACAGAGGGATGAACAATGAACCCGCCTTTGTGCCTTTTGTGATCGTGAGGATCGCTGAGCTTAAAGGGATGAGCTGTGATGAGATATCGGATATTACCCGCAGGAACGGGAAAAAACTATACAGGATCGAGTGAGGTATCAGATGCAGAAGAAGGATAAGATACTTGCCGCAGTAACCATTCTCACGGTCGTCATACTCGTCGTATGTGTGATATATGACAGGAGTTCTGCCCTTATGGCCAGGACTCTGGCTTATACCCTTCCGGAAGACTCCAAGCTCATTGATATCGATAAGCACGGTTTTCTGTTTTACCGTGTCAGCTATGAAGCAAAGGTTGAGATCAACCCCGAGGATCCCGAACAGATCCTGACATGCTTCGTGGACGCATACGGGGATTCCGGCAGGATGCTGACGCGCAAAGAATTCAATACCATGACGGAATACATGTTTGAGAATTATTACTCATATGTTGAGATAAGACCCGAACCTTTAACGGGGACAACGGTCTGGATGTTCGAGACTGATACACCGGAAGGACATCACATTCTGCACTTTATGGATCTTGAAGAGGGAAACCACGGATATCTTTACATTTATTATGTAAGATGAGCAGAAGACGGAGCGAAGACCGATGGACAAACATGCAGTCTTAAAAAGAACAGCAACGGCAGCGGGTCTGCTGATACTCGCCGTTCCTTTGGCGAAGCTGCTGTTTATCGTTTTTAACATTACGACCGTATCGATCCTTCATAATGCTTTCAATGAAGTGCGCGATTATGTGAACTTCAGGCTTGCCCACCAGATCGCTTCGGGTGTCAATCCTTACAGTCCGGATATACTCGAGGGAACCAATGCGCCCCTGATGTTCTTTTACACGGCGCTGATGCCTTTGGCCGCTGCCGCGCTGTGCAGGGTTACGGGATTAAGCATAGTAGCGGGGTATTACATCATAAATCTGGTGCTTATCCTGCTTACTGCCTTTAATATCATGCTTATCGTAAAGGACAGCTTCAAGGATCATAAGATCACCGGTGCGCTCATCGTTCTGATCAACACTTCAACGTTCTTCGCGATGTTCGGGCTGCCGGTGTTTAATCTTCATACCGATACTGTCGGCATATACCTGATGTCCGTTATCATTCTCATTGTTTACAGGAAGAAGGAACAGACCCTGCTTCTTGCAGTGCTGACGGTATTCCTGATCTTCACCAAGCAGATCCTTCTCGTAATGGCTCTGCCTTTGTTCGTTTATTACCTTTTCGAAGACAGGAAGCTCGCATGGCGGTACCTATGGCAGTGTGCCGCTGCGGGTATCGTGACGGTGGCCGCTGTACAGATCCTTTTCCCTTTGTACTGGACCGAGACGATCTATGCGCAGTTCTGTGTCAACGGGGATACGGGTTACTTCCGAAGCGCCCTGTGGAACATCTACCAGTTCTACCGCAGATACTGCATGTATCTTCTGTTCATAGCCGCGGGTCTCGTATACCTTGCGGTCAGGAGAAGATCCCGCGGCAGGATGTCTGTCATGAGCCTTATAAGGAACAACGGCTTCATTTTCTATCTTATGCTCAATGTGCTGTTCGGAACGTTATTCCTCCTCTATCTTGCGATGGGTGACGCAGACGGGTGGAAATACTGCCAGGATATCCTCGGCACTTCGTTCTTCCTGCTGGCGCTCATGGTGTGGGGAAAGTGCGCCGCGGCCTTATCCTCGAAAAGCATGATCTCCTGTCTCATGGTGCCTGCGCTGTGCGTCATGACCTTTGTCACGTGCCTGAGCTTCGGGATCAAGTATTATTCCAGAGGTTCAGTCGTTAACATGACGGAGCTTGATTCCGTTATCGACGCGCACAGCGGAGAGAAGATGTACCTGGGCATGGCGGCGAATTCGTATCTTCTTAACCGTGATATATGGGAAGCTGATGATATATGGGTTAATGACGGGCAGATCGAGTATTTCTATCTTGGAGATTATCCCGACAATGCGTTCCTTGACAGGATCTTTTACAGAAACGAGATCGAACAGGCCGCGGTATCATATGTGGATGAGGTCAACAGGATGACGGCAGATAAGGAATTCGGACTGATCGCAACCTGCTGTGACCGCATCATCGATACCGATACTCTGGCTTCGAACTATCATATTACGGGAGAATACCTTATAATGACAGATACGAACGGATATGTGACGGTGACAGTCTGGCTGCCGGATCCGTGATCTGATAAGGATTTTGATTAAGAATGAAGAAGACGATAATAGTCATGCCTGTGGCAAACGAAGAAGATACGATGGGAAGGATCATAGACGAGATCCTCGCTCTGCCGTATGATGAGCTCTATCTGTATCCTGTTATCGATTCGTATTCCAAGGACAGGACAGAACAGATAATACGTTCATATGAGGATACGGGACGGGTCAAGTGCATCTTCTATGAAGGTTCTACCGGCGTGATAAGCTGCTATCTTGAAGGCTACCGCCGCGCCCTGGAGGACGGGGCAGAGTATATCATCGAGATGGACGGTGGCGGATCCCATCTGCCTTCAGAGATACCTCAGTATATAACGAAGCTCGACGAGGGATACGAATGTGTCTGGGGATCCAGGTTTATAAAGGGCGGAGGCATGAAGGACGATCCCCTTTACCGCAAGATGTTAAGCGGGGGAGGAACATGGTTATCCAATCTTGTACTCGGGACAAAGCTTAAGGATATGACCAGCGGCTTTGAAGGGTTCAGGAGAGAAGTCCTTGAGGAATTTGATTTTGACAGATTCCTCTCGACCGGACATATGTATCAGACGGAGATGCGTTATTACTGCCGCAATAAGAAAGGCATCGAGGTGCCTATACATTATCAGGCGGGTAAATCCTCGCTTAAGGCGAAGTCCGTGACGGAGGCTTTGAGCATCCTTTTCAAGCTTAAGAAGAATGAACAGTATGTAAGAAAGGGTTCCGGTGAACAGAACTAAGTACCTTATCCTCGGAGCAGGCCCTGCGGGCCTGAGCCTCGCTCATACGCTCCTTGCTAAGGGGGAGCAGGATATAGTCATCCTCGAGAAGGAGAACGAGGCAGGAGGACTGTGCCGTTCCAAGGAAGTTGACGGATCCGCGCTCGATATCGGAGGCGGGCATTTTCTCGATGTAAGGCGGCCTGCAGTTAATGAGTTTCTTTTCCGCTTTATGCCGGAAGAGGAGTGGGACCGCTATGAACGAGACAGCAAGATACATATAGACGGGCAGATGATAAGCCACCCGCTGGAAGCCAATATCTGGCAGATGGATATCGAATCACAGCTTAAGTATCTTATGTCGGTTTCAAGGGCAGGGTGTGTTACCGGAACACCGGTTCCGGAGGCTTTTGTCGACTGGATCAGGTGGAAACTCGGCGATGAGATAGCCGATAAGTACATGATACCTTATAACATGAAGATGTTCGGTGAGGATCTTAACGAGCTCGGCACATATTGGCTCAATAAGCTTCCTGACGTAAGCTTCGAGGATGTTTTGAGATCGTGCCTTGAACACAAGGCCCATGCGAAGCAGCCGGGACATGCGTCGTTCTATTATCCGAAGAAATACGGTTACGGTGAATTGTGGAGACGGATGGCTGGAGCTCTCGGAGATAAGCTCATATCAGGCGCAGAAGTATCATCACTTGATCTTGACGGGAAGAAGGCAGGAACAACGGCAGGAGAGCTTTATGAAGCAGAATGCATCATCACAACGATACCGTGGACGTGTCTGAAGGAGATCAAGGGGCTGCCTGATGATCTTAAGCAGGATATAGGAAAGCTCAAGCACACCGGTGTTGTGATCTCCTACTGTCCGGACACGCTTGATACCGGTGCGCACTGGATATATGAACCCGATCCGGACAAGACGTATCACAGGATACTCGTAAGGCATAATTTCTGTCCCGGGTCGCGCGGATACTGGAAAGAGACACGCAGGGAGAGGTTTGTTGACGAAGGGACATATTCATATCTTAATGAGTATGCATATCCTCTTAATACGATCGATAAGCCGTCGGTAATGAAGAAGCTCATCGGTGTTTGTACAGGGAAGAATGTCTATCCTCTGGGCCGCTGGGGGGAGCATGAGCACTATAATTCCGATGCCGTGGTAGAGCGGGCGATAAGCCTCGGAAACGATCTTGCGGATAAAAACGCATAAGATATTCCCTGTTGATAAAAAAGCAGAAAAAATAAGTTGACATCACGTATTTCTTTCGATATACTTCTTTTGCGCTTCGAGAAGGAGCGTACCGGCAAACTCAAGGAAGCTTAGCTCAGCTGGGAGAGCATCTGCCTTACAAGCAGAGGGTCACAGGTTCGAGCCCTGTAGTTTCCACCACAAACGGCGCAGTAGTTCAGCTGGTTAGAATGCCAGCCTGTCACGCTGGAGGTCGAGGGTTCGAGCCCCTTCTGCGTCGCCATTATACCGGTTCTTCTGAACCGGTTATAATTTGCCCAGATAGCTCAGTCGGTAGAGCAGGGGACTGAAAATCCCCGTGTCGGCAGTTCGATTCTGTCTCTGGGCACCAAATAAGCTCCGCATCAGCGGAGCTTATTTTTATTCTT
>JAFXPN010000001.1 GCA_017527865.1 Clostridiales bacterium | reverse complement strand
TCCTCGAGATCGCCTGTGTCATTCATGTACTCGACTCCGTCATGGAAATCTTCGCCATCCTCATAGAGATCTGCACCGTAATCCTTGGCGTACTTAGCAAGAGCTGAAGGGCCGAACTTGGCGCCACCAAGGCTACATCCGACAAAGGAAAAAACTATGGAAGCTACGATAGCGATAGAAATGATTCCTCTATATTTCTTCATAATAACCTCCTGTAAAAGAGATAAAATATGATCCTTCTCATTCAATTCACGATATATAATGTGCTGTAATTTGTCATGCGCCGCCTGTAGTCTCCACAAGAATATAACAGAACAGAACGAAGAGTATGCCTCCAAACAATAGACAGAGTTCGACGATGGCGGCAACAAGTCGGCCACTGTATTTTTGACGTTCTATCTTCTTTGCCTTAGCTGAATATATGACCGCAAAGATTGAAAAGACAAGACTTAAAATGGGGAGCACAACCATCATGAGGACTGCAAAAGGAACTGAGTTAAGAACATCCGGAAACGTGAACCCCATAATCTGAGACAACACACTTAGCATCAACGTTATCAGGAAGATCGCAACAATTGCAATCAACGTAGTAGCCGCTAGTATAATATACATTTTGCTACGCTTGATTGATTTATCCATGTGAAGTTCCTTATCCTTATTGGATTATTCTGATGATTAATTATACTATTTAGAATTCATTTATAACACTAATAAGGCCGCCCGCAAGGACGGCCTTATTATCACTCTACTATTGTCTCTTCCTTTGTTCCCGTCTTATCCAACAACTGTTTCATAAGCTTGATCGCTTTCGGGTTTTCAGACAGCTTTTTACTATTAACTCTTCTTCTGTCATGGACTTTGTTATATCTATACTCGATACTTGTATACTCTTCTAAAATCGTGCAAAGATCTTTGCACGCGTTCACACTTTTATAACACGGAGAATGAGCTTTATGACCATTTGCAAAATCTTTGCACATGCGAATTTGTCAAAGAAATTTGAAAACCCCCGAATCTGCCAAGTCAACAAATTCGGGGGTTTACGTGGTGATCGTGAGCGGATTCGAACCGCTGGCCTACCGCTTAGGAGGCGGTCGCTCTATCCAGCTGAGCTACACAATCATTCAACCGTACAAAGCATTATATCACAACATTAAAATATTCCAACACAACCTCGAATATCAAAAAGATAAAAGATACCGACAGCAGCGTCAGAGGCATCCCGGCAACATACCGGCTCCTCGCGGATAATACCAGACGTCTGTTATGGGTAAAGATCAGGCTCGTGATAAAAAGATCGATCAGCACGGCCGCGATACTTACGGATATAAGGTCATAGACCGAACCGATATATGAAGAAGAAACTCCCGCGATCAGGAACAGCTCCGTTACATACTGCACAAGATGCTCAGAGCGTCTGCCGTGTACGAACGCGAACGCAAATAAAAGAAGGATGAGCGCTATGTATTTAATGTACGGAAATCCGAGTTCGAACCGGACATTAATAAGATCGGACAAGAGACAGACCGAGCCCGCGATGATCATGCTCAAAGCAAACCTGAGTCTTCTTAACAGGAAACTTCTTAAGGGCTTTAATCTGTGCAAAGGAAGAACTGAGGGATCGCTCATCCTGACGGAAGATAAGATAAAGTCCCTCCCTATTAAACGGCTTACCGCAAACGAGATCAGCATAAAGACAAGAGCAGCCGTGATCATGCGCACTCCCGCGCCATGCATGCCTGTACGGACGCCGATCATAAACGAACCGTATATCCCGCAGGCCGCAGCAATCAGGGAACATAAAAACGGCATGAAGATCTCTGAAAAGACATCCGCCCTGCCAAATTCAACATATTGAACAAACTCGCCGTCGAGAAAATCGATGCCCGTAAAACTGCCCGGAGCCTTTGCCTTGGAGGAATGCCCTGCGCGTTCACAGTCATCCGGCACGAGAGTAAGCCCGGTAAGACCTGCGCAAAGGAGCATCATCCCTGTAAGATCAGGCGCATCTTTTATAAAAATGCTGACGGCAAATGCCGGAAGAAGATTAAGCGCAACCGAGACCGGCATCATATCCGGAGTCTCGAAGAAACGGAAAGATATTATCCAGAAAATGATAATGATGACCGAGCATAAGACAGCCCAAAGAAAAGACACAGAGAGCGCCTTCAGATCACCCGCATCCCGTACGGTCCCGGTACACAAAGACACAGCAGCGAATGCCGCAAAGACTGCCGCTCTGGAACTTAAGAAGCCGTTGCCTTTGCTGTTGTCCTCCAAAGCTGCCGGAAAACCTGTTTTCTTTGTCGAATTGCTGTTCTTCTTCATCTTATGCCATCCAATTGAGATAATCCTTCAGGAATCTGTATGACGTATTGACGGCAGTAACGATATCGGAAGTTGCGGCAATCCGCCCGTCGATCCCGTCGATGTATGTCTTGATCTGGGATATCGGGATACCGTCGATGCTGTCATTACCATAAGATGTGGCATCCTCTCTGACACCGTCCTCGCTGCCGGTAACAGATGATCCCTCTTCATTATATCTGTATAGTCCCACTGCAGAAGGAGAAGTATAATCTGTCATATCGCCCGTTACTTTCTGTCTGACATTAACACCTGTTCCGTCCTCCGTAACGAACACGCCCGGGTAGTCCTCAAAAGAGAACACAATAAAACCTTCATCGTTGACTATCCCGAGCGACTCAAAATCAGCAGCGAAAAGAGAATCCGTAATCTCCTGCAAACCTGCGAAGTACATATCTTTATCAAACCCGGCACGGGAATTACCTATACACTCGTTTACAAGATCGATGAATGTTCTGATATTTACCGTTACGCCGTCAACGATATCAGTAGTTCCGTCCGATTTCATCGCAAGGAGATCAGGATCCTGTACATCGATCAGGGCATGACACAGAAGATAGGATTGGGTAGCCCAGTCAAGGCCTGAAACGGAATACACCCCGTCAAGCGCCGATTGCCTCCTGTTCTTGATGTTCATGTCCACATTAAATGCATCCCACTGAACAGAGGTGATAAACCCGTTCTCGATACTTATCTCGACATAATCTATATATCCCGAACGGTCTGCCTCAAGGTTCTGGGCATAATATATACCGTCATTAAGCCCCGCTAAGACAGGAACACCCGTAATATCCTGTTCCTGCATATTCTCGGAGATACCATATGCAACAGGGATCTGTTGTCCGGTGATCTGCTGCTCTATCTGAGCTATATCATCATCCGTAACAGACGATCCGCGGGTATCTTCAGCTGCCCTTGCTATACCGGTAAGTTCTGCCGTGTTATGATCGACCCCTACGAGCAGTTCAAGCGGAAGTCCCGTCGCGCGGTCGACAACGGAAACGGCAACGATATATCCTACAGGATTGCCGTCTTCATCGAGCCCCTCATAAACATATTCGACACCTGAATAAGCCTTGATAAGAGGACTTTGAACCGGTTCATACGAAGTTGCATCGAGTACAGTCCCGAAGCTTTGGCGGTATCCGTTTTGAATGCGGCGATTTGTGCTCGAGTCCGTCAGGACCATAGCAAGCAGGGAGATGATGATGCCAAAGACAACAAGCGCGGCTCCTTCAAAGGTAAAACGGATGATCTTCTCACGGCTTAACACGGAGTCTGTCCTCCTTTACCGCACGCAAAACCGCTTCAGAGTAATCAAACATCCCCGTCAGAGCGCCGGTCAGCAATACGGGAACGACGATAAGATCTATCCCAGCCGTTACGAACGACAGGGCGAATGTCAAAAATGCGCACAAAAATGCCTGGGCCGCCGCCGGCACTCCGAAAGGCCGTATCGTCTCATCATCATTGAGAAGAAAAGCCGCTGTAAACATTACACCCGAAGTGATCATAAATATCACGGGATCCGGACCGCCGGAAAACATATGCCGAAGGATCATGAGTATGAACAGCATCAGAAAATAAGAGACAGGAATGTAGGCCTTGACTGCTCTTTTCGCGATGAGGTATATAAGGGCAGCCAGCATCAGGAAAAAGAAGGAAGTTCCGAGAAACGAAGGGAATCTGCCTACCGCCAGCTCGGCCGTATAATACTCGTCTGTCGATACCGTCATGTACGCTTCAGATCCGAATACAAGGCTCTTTATATAAGCTCTCCCCTCACAAGGCATTGCAAGGGCTCCTTCATTTGCCGGGAAAAGTACCCTGACGATGAACCGGCCCATAGCAACGGGACTTAAGAAACCCGATCCCTTTCCTCCGGAAAGATGCCTGACGATGCCACACGCGAAGAGCACGCCCGTAAAAGCAATGTAAAGAGGAGTATCGGGAGGAAGCAGGAGAGCCAGAAGGGCGCCGCAATACAAAGAATTGAGGATGCTGTCCCTGGATGAATGCCGCAGACGGTCAAATAAGATATCCGATGCCGCAAAAGCCGCGGAGCAGAACATGATCAGCACGGCAGCGCGGATACCGTAGAAGATCACCGCCGCCGTTATGAGCGGAACAACGGATAAGAGCCTGACGGCACAAAGATACACTCCGTTCATCCCGGTATGGATATAAGGTGCATTTATCATTCCCGTCATTGTCCGTCCCACCCTTCGAACGGAAGCTTAAGGCTGTCGGATTCAGGCTGTTTGACCTCATCGGCCCTTACTGCGTTTACAGTCAGGAGGGACGGGTCATCAAGAAGATCCCTGTCTCCTGCCCCGTTATACGGAAAGATCCCTCTCTTTCTTTTGGCGGATGCATAGGCTCCGACAGTTTCCGACAGATCGATATTGGCAGGACAGATATATGAACAAGCTCCGCATGCGATGCACCGCGCTGCATTAAAATCATCCGCGGTATCATACTTTCCCGCTTTTATCAGACTGCGCAGAATATTGGGATGAAGATCATAAGGACACACATCCGCGCATCTTCCGCATCCGGAGCACGGCAGTACCTGATCCGGACGTTCACGGACAAGGCTGATCCCCGTTGTTGTCTTTATTACAGGCGTCATATCGGGATCCTTCACGGGCAGTCCCGTAAAGCAATTTCCCCAGATAATGTTCTTCGATGTATTATCAAGACCGTTTACCGAGTCGAGAAGCTCTGACACAGGAGTGCCGACAGGGGCTATCACATTGTGGTCGAGTCCGTCTTCATTATTGATGCTGATGACACGCGACACCAGAGGCATGCTCTCGGCGATCGCGTTCCAACAGGCATAGACCGTGGCACAGTTGAACATTACGGCTCCGCAGCGTTTCTCGATCGAATCCCCTTCTTCGAGCTCGACATCATAAAGCGCTCTTGCAACAAGCCTGTAGTAGCCCTGGGGATATCTCGGCTTAAGATGCACGAAGTTGAAGGCGAAGCCCGAGTACATCGAAAAGCTTCTTTCCATGGCGCTCCTTAATGCCATTATCTCTTTTTTTCTGTCCTTCGAGATAAGGATATTGATGACATGAACGCCACAGGCTCCGGCAGCGGCAACCGCGCCCATTATTATGTAATCAGCATATTCATTTATCAGAAGATAATCTGACTGGGCAAAAGGTTCACTCTGAAGACAGTTGACCAGCAGTTCCTTTACCTTAAGTCTTCTTGCCCTGTTTATCTTGGCTATGGTCGGAACTCCTTCCCCGCCCATGCCGACGATCCCGGCATCACGCACGATCCCCATTACGGAAGAAGCGCTGATATTTACATTGTTCCTGGGCCTTACCGACGGATGAAATGTTCTTTTCCTGTCACCTTCGATAAAGACGGCACGGCAGATCCGCTCGTCCGGCAGCACTATCGGCTTTATCTTATCTACCGTTCCCGATATCCCGCTGTGAACGGGCACGCCCATCGTCCCCTGCTCGGGAACTCCGACGCATTGACCAATGGTAACCTGTTGTCCGGGCTTAACGATGGGAATGCATTCTTTCCCGTAATGCTGGAGCATCGGGATGATCAGTCTGGACGGATATACCCGTTCGAGCATTATTTCATAATCTAAAGACGAACGCTTTGAAAAATTCAAAGCGTTGTCAGAATTAAATCCTTTATGAAAAGAGTATGCCCGCCTCTCGGAAAACATCGTGAAAGGCCTTAGTCCGTATACCCTTCAAGACGCTTGGCGTATGAAGATCTTCCGAGCTTCCTTATCGCCTTGGCCTCGATCTGCCTGATCCTCTCTCTGGTAACCCCGAGGCTTCTTCCCACCTCTTCAAGTGTTCTTTGCTTATCGTCATCAAGACCGAATCTCAGTCTTATGACTTTCGCCTCTCTCTCGGTAAGAAGATCCAGGACCTTAATAAGATCCTCTTTGAGAAGGTCTCTGGACACTTCATCGTCAGGCGAAACATATTCTTCGCTCGGAATGAAATCAACCAGATGTGAATCTTCCTCTTCGCCGACCGGCTTATCGATCGATACCGGATCCTGCGAGATCCTCTGGATATCCCTGATCTTATCCACCGGCATATTCATCTTCTCCGCAAGTTCATCAATTGTAGGCTCTCTGCCGAGATCCTGGATCAGCTGACGCTGAACCCTCGTAAGCTTATTGATGGTCTCGACCATATGAACCGGAATACGGATCGTTCTCGCCTGATCGGCAATGGCTCTTGTTATGGCCTGACGTATCCACCATGTAGCATATGTGGAAAATTTAAAGCCCTTCGAATAATCAAATTTATCAACTGCCTTGATAAGACCGATATTGCCCTCCTGAATAAGGTCAAGCAATGACAGTCCCCTGTTCATGTACTTCTTGGCGATCGAGACAACAAGTCTCAAGTTGGATTCGACAAGAGTATTCTTGGCATCCGTATCACCGTCCTGCATTCTCTGGGCAAGCTCTTTCTCCTGCTCAGCATTGAGCAATGAGATCTTACCGATCTCTTTCAGGTACATACGGACGGAGTCATCGACATTGATCTCTTCCGACGCGGATACCATGACGCCATCATCCGTCAGATCATCATCGTCTTCCACATCCGGAACTATCTTGATCTTGAGCGATGAGAGCTTTGAGAGAAGCTTCTCGGATACTTCGGGAGATACCTCTTTCTCCATCATCAGAAGATCGAATTCACCTTCCGTGATCGAGTTATCTCTCCCGGAAGCCATAAGCTTTAACTGAGACACAAGTTCAGAGATGTCTTCCGTAACCTCAACGCTGTCCCGGGTTTCAGGCGCTGCAGTTTCTTCCGGCTTAGCGGCTTCCTTCTTTGAGGAAGACTTTGCAGCAGACTGCTTCTTGGAAGAAGACTTCCTGATTTCTTCTTTTTCTGACGCCTTCTTTGATTCGGTCTTCTTAGCGGAAGACTTGGCAGGAGCCTTATTTGATGCGGCCTTAGCCTCTGTCTTCGAAGAAGTGCTCTTTGCTGTCGAAGACTTCTTGGCCGGGGCCTTTTCAGTCTTTGCAGAAGCGGTCTTGGCAGCGGTTGTCTTCTTTGCTGTTCCGCTCTTGGAAGCCGTGCTCTTGGAAGAAGCCTTGGACGCAGTCTTCTTAGATGCAGCAGCCTTGGATGACTCAGCCTTCTTAGCCGTTGCCTTCTTGGCCGGGGCCTTTTCTGTCTTGGCAGGAGCCTTCTTGGATGCAGAGGTCTTTGAAGAAGCGGTCTTGGCAGCGGTTGTCTTCTTTGCTGCACCGCTCTTTGAAGCCGTACTCTTGGAAGAAGCCTTGGACGCGGTCTTCTTAGATGTAGCAGCCTTGGATGACTCAGCCTTCTTAACAGTTGTCTTCTTAGCAGTACCGCTCTTCGAAGCCGTGCTCTTGGAAGAAGCCTTGGATGCAGTCTTCTTAGTTGCTGCAGTCTTGGACGGCTCAGCCTTCTTAGCAGTAGTCTTCTTAGCAGTTGTCTTCTTTGCAGTTGTCTTCTTTGCAGTTGTTGTCTTCTTTGCCGCAGCCATATCTTAACCCTCCGTTCCCTCATCTTCCGTGAACACAACGTTCACGGCTTCCTGTTCGCCGGTAACAGTGTAATACCCGCCCGCGCAGTAAAGCTTCACCTTTACCCCGCTGTAGATATCACTGCTTCCGTCACCGATCTTCTCTGCCCTCAAGACGCAGTAATTGTTGTAAACGTCTATTGCATCCTGCTCTGTCAATGATTCTGTAGTTATCGCGTTCATGTACTGGCACTTTTGTCCGAAGACCGAGAACCCGTTATAGAACTTCCCTTCAGCATCCGTTGTCGTGTCTACTGTAACAACACCGTCAAATACTGAATTTATAGATGCTTCTATATCTTCACGAAGCGCAGTCCTCGATTTATACAGAGGAAAGGATATTGCAAGGATCAGAGCGACTACAGCGGCAAAACCGGCCCAAAGACCGATCACCAGCTTCTTAGGAGCCTTAACATCCTTTGCCTGAACCTCGAATTCGTTATCCTTGCGTTCTTCGCTGTTTGCCCTGCGGAGTTCGTCTCTCGCGATCTGTTTCTCCAGGCTCTCGGCTGAGAAAACGCGTGTTGCATTATGTTTTGAATTACCTTCGGGAACCTCGTATCTCTCGTTAGGAAATGTCCTGCCTTCCGGATTGTTGAAGATCTCCACCGCTTCCGAGGAAGGGAATACACAGTGGCAGAAAACGCATTCACACTGCCCGTCCCTGTCATCGAACATGATAAGGGATCCGCAGTTCCTGCACATGCCTTGAATAATAGCCATTAATACCGCCTTTTTGTTGTCAAGTCTATATGCACCGAAGCGGTTTTTTGCGCGAAAAGGGCATAGTACCGCATTAAAGTGCACATTACATTTTAACACAGAACTTTGTTATGTCAACCGATTTTCGGCACCGATCAGAAAATGTTCTTTTTTCTGAACAGGGCATATCCTCCGGCAAAGTATGCGGCGCCCCACAATATGGATTTGATATTGTATTCAAGCTCCGCATCCTGGAATTTGACATATGCGCCTTCAACATCATCGAGGTCGATAAGGTACGATCCGTAATTGCCCATCAGGAGCGATAAGCTCATATTCTCCATATATCCCATCCTCACAAGTTTTTTGGGATAAGAGAATGAATCATCCTCATCAAGTGAGATCATGCTTGTAAAATCCGAGACAAATTCCTTGCCTAGTCCCGCATTGGTTGCAAGGAACAGAGGACGCCCTATATACCATCCTGCATTAAAGTAATCGTCCTCTTCTATCCTCATATCATCAGGAAAGGCGTATCCGCTTGATTCTAAGGCCTCGTTATATACCTCCACATAAGATCTGACAGTCTTCCTGCTGTACGAGAAATTATATGCGAGCAGCGAGAACATCCCGAATGAGAATACGAATGCGATGCACAGCACCACCGTCCCCGCCCTGCTCTTTATCAGCAGGGATATCGCACAGAACAGGATAGCAGTGGCAATAAGTGACAGGAGCAGAGGGACTGCGCGGAGGAACATCTCACCGCCGTTGACATCCGCGCCTATCCTCGTGCAGGCCATCGCCGCAATCCCCGACAATACATATATGATGCTAAGCCCTGCCGTAACCGTGACCTGGGGGATCACAACACTCGAGAATATCTCAAGTCTCGTGTGACCTGCCGTCAGCTTATTCCTGATAACACCGTCCCTGTAATCGCGGCCGATAAAAAGCGGAATAAACAACGCCAGCATCAGCGGGATACGCTCGTAAAAATAAGCGATGACATACCATGTAAAGCATCGCACGTGATTTTTCCCGCTTAAAAGCTCGATGATCTCATCCTCTTCGCCGAAATTTATATAGATCACCTGAAGAGCGACGGCGGCAAGCACCGGAAGCAGAACGCACAAGCCCGCTATCACCCAGATGAACTTGCTCTTAAGTATCCTGTAATACTCAAATCTGAGAAGCTGCTGCATTCCTGTTACCTCCAACTATTCCGACATAGAAATCCTCGAGATCGGTCTCGACAGTCTTAAGATCCGTTATCTTTATCCCTTCATCCCTTGCGAGAAGAACGACATCCGTAATATCCACTTCTCCGTGTATCGTTACTTTATCGGGATTACTGACGGTCTCGGATCTGTATCCCTTTGTATTAAGGACGACACTCAGATCGGAGGGTCTGTCAGCAGAGATGATCATAAGCTTCTCACCGGCATTCTCGATATCATAAGCAGAACACTCGCGGATGATCCTGCCGTCATCGATAAAAGCGAATCTCGTGGCAAGCTTCGATAATTCGGACAGGATATGACTCGAGATGATTATGGTGATACCCTTTTCGCGGTTGAGTTTAAGGAGCAGATCCCTTATGCCGATGATACCCTGCGGATCGAGTCCGTTTATGGGTTCATCCAGGATAAGAACTTCCGGATCGCCAACCATGGCTATGGCAATGCCCAGACGCTGTCTCATTCCGAGCGAGAATTTCCCCGCCTTCTTATTGCCTGTGTTGTCGAGGCCGACGAGTCTCAGGATATCATGGATCGAACCGTCGGCCGGAAGCCCCAGGTTCAGATACTGGAATTTCATATTCTCATAAGCTGACTTATTGGCATATATGGACGGCAGCTCTACAAGGGCACCTACAGAACCCAGTCTTCTGCGGTCAAATCCGTATTCGATCGTTCCTGCTGTCGGAACCTGCAGACCGGTCATGATCCTCATCAGGGTGGTCTTTCCGGCGCCGTTCTTGCCGACAAGACCGTATATATCGCCTTTATCAATCTTAAGGTCGACATTGTACAGAACAGGTTTTTTCCCGTAACTCTTGCAAAGACCTTGGGCTTGTAAGATCATCTCGCTCATAAAGAATCTTCCCTTCGCTTTTTCTAATGCAGTATTGTAGCATAAAGGACCGCGACAGGCACGGTCCTTATGTAAGAGGTACGCTATGAGCAAGCGGGTTTATGCATTATCAGTTACATCGTCGACCACGCTCTCTAAAGTGGTCGTTATAGACTCAACGCCTTCCCGGAATTTCTCCGAACCGCCTGCGGCAGCTCCGGCATTGGCTATAAACACTACAACTGTTATTGCGCCTAATATCACCGATATTACAAGTGATGCAAGCGCCGTTATGATAAGTCTTATCTCTGATTTCTTCATTGTATTATCCTCCCCGTCAGATCCCGTTATGCCAGACATGCTTCATGGAGCTTATGTACCACTTCGTACCGAGTACAAAGTACTTGACGGAGAAGTAAGTAACCGCATAACCGAATATTGCAAAGAACAGAAGCGCAAGTCCCGCAAGAAGTCCCGATGCGAGGAACGCGCCGTAGGACCAGCAGGTGCAAAGCAGCGCGACCGCTCCGACTGCCGCCGCTATCTCAGCGAGGATAATCCCGAGGACTATCGCAAACAAAGTAACGAACGAAGGGATTCCGATGAATACCGTTATCAGTACAACGAACATTACGGTCTGTGAAGTGGGTTCGTGAGCTTTAGGCTTTTGCTCTTTTTTCTCCATCTTCTTCAATATCATCGGGAAAGTCATCCCGTCCTTGTAATCCTTTGCAAGATCCGAGGGATCGCCGAGCGCAGAAGCTATCTCATCTTCAGTCTTCCCCGCCTGAATGCCGTTTGCGAAGTGACCGTCGATGTCACTTAAGATATCCTGTACGTCGTTATATGACAGAGTTCCCAATTCTTTGGCAAGCCTGTCGAGATATTCTTTCTTTGTCATTTCTTCTCATCCTCCAATATTGCTCTTACCGCTTCAGAAAACTCATCCCATTCCTTCCTGTATTCCGAAAGCTTCTCCCTGCCTCCGTCTGTCAGGTGATAATACTTGCGCGGCGGTCCGTCCTGCGACTCTTTAAGATAGGTCTCGAGCTGTCCTTCCGATGCCAGTTTGCGCAGTATCGGATAGACCGTACCTTCTGACATCTGTATCTTACCGGAAAGAGTGTCTGCTACATCGTAGCCGTAACTGTCGCCCCGGTCGAGGATAGTCAGTACGAGCAGGTCGAGTACGCCTTTTTTGAACTGACTGTTCATGTCCATCCCCCTTCTCATTCATATTGGGAATCATTTTTTGATCCCAATTATGAATATAGCACAGTATTATACATTGTGCAATACCAAACAAAAAACAGTTCTATACGGTGACAGTCTCCGGATAGTCAATTCTTGAGTTCCATGGATATATTGAGTATTACTCCGAACGAGATGTAATTGACGAGCATCGCCGTTCCTCCGTAGCTGACGAACGGAAGAGGAATACCCGTGATCGGAAGAAGCCCTACCGCCATTCCCATATTCTCGATATAGTGGAATGCAAAGGATGCGGTAAGTCCTACGATCATATACGAATACGAAGGACTTGATGCCCTCGATGCGACAAAAAGACATCTGCAAAGGAAAAAGAACGCGAGCAGCAGTATCGCCGTTGTACCTATAAAGCCCAGGTGTTCCGATGTCGCCGAGTAGATGAAGTCACTCTCTTTGACCGGCACAGTAACAAGGATGCCGGTATGATTACCGGAAAGACCTCCTGATGCTATGGCGGCCTTTGACTGAACGAGGTTCCACTCGGCTTCCGGATCAGTGCCCTCGAATACCAGCGACAAAATCCTCTTTTTCTGATAATCGGCAAGATAGAAGTTCCACACAAACGGGATGCCGATAACGATAATGCCGGAAGCCGCAAGAAGGAAGTATCTGTACTTCATTCCCCAGACAAATACGATGCAGATAAAAGAGAACACTATTACCATCGCCGTACCGAAGTCGGGCTGACTCAGGATAAGGAGCATCGGGGGAGCATATGTAAGAGCAAGAAGGCAGAAGCCTTTGAGCAAAGATACCTTCTTAAGGCTTATCCTCTCGAAGATATCCGCTGCCGCCATCGAAAGACCTATCTTCATAAGTTCCGACGGCTGAAAGTTGCCGATGACCGGAAGGTTGAGCCATGAATCCGCTCCCCATTTCCATGTGAGGTCGTATCCGTCTATCGGTATAAGAATGAGAAGGAATAATGACACTCCGTAGATCACCCACCCGAATACTCTTAATATCTGAGTATCCATAACACACAGAAAAGCGGTTATCGCCATTCCGACGACAGCAGCTCCGATCTGTCTGTACAGATTATTGGGATATGCTTCGTAACCGTCTTTCAGAACCTGGTTCAGAACATACAGTCCTATAACCGTGATAAGAAAGATCGGAACTATAAGGTAGTAATCAACCTTACGAACATACTGGGTATTGCGAAGCCGTTCTATTCCGGATTTGGAGGCCATGATCACTTCCTGGAGAAAGCGTTAGCGGGAAGATCGAGTCTTTTCCAATCCTTAAGATGCGAGAACAGGATCAAAACGAGTCCGCCTATCACAAGTATCATGGACAGGAGCTGTGATGTCCTTATCCCTGTACTTCCGAGATACAGAGAATCGGTCCTGAGACCCTCAAGGAAGAATCGTACAATACCGTAGACGATCATGTATACGCTCAAAGTCTCATATCTGTGAGTGCTGTATGATCTTACGGCCATGAGTATAAAGAACAGTGCCAGTGTACATAAAGACTCATAGAGGAACGTCGGATGCACGGGCATCGAAGGATCGAGTCCCGGACAATTGGCAGAAAGATATCTGCTGATCTTGTCGGATGTCATAGCCCACGGCAAAGTAGTGGTAGTTCCGAATGCTTCCTGATTAAAGAAATTTCCCCATCGTCCGATCGCCTGACCCAGAGGGATGTAGACAACGCAGTAATCAACACAGGTCGAGAACGGTATCTTTCTTATCCTGGTCATTATGAACGTCCCGAGAAATGCCCCGAGGATCCCGCCGTATACGGCAAGGCCTCCTGCGCGCGTATCAAAGATAAGGCTAAGATCCTTTGAATAGTAATCCCATTCACAGAGTACATAGTAGAGTCTCGCGCCTACTATCGCGGAAGGCAGGGAGACCAGAAGGATGTCGTAGACCAGTTCCTCTGAGAAATTGTTGGCTTTGCACTGTTTAACGGCTATGAATCCGCAAAGTATCATTGCAGCCGCTATGATGATCCCGTACCAATACACATTGAAAGATCCTATGCTGAAGGCCACCGGATCGACATCTGCCGTGATCCCTATAAACGGAAATCTCACTTCTTCAAAATTCATACGTTTACCTCGCTGTTCCCTACAATTGTACCGCTTTGTGCAAAAAACTTCGCGGCGCTTATCTTATCCTGTGACACCTGCCCGGAAAGCGCAGTCAGATCTTCAAATTTCTTTTCCGGTCTTATGAATTCCAGCAGTTCCACTTTGATCCTCGCTCCGTACAGATCTTCATCGGTATCGAAAAGGTAAGTCTCTGCCACTGCTGTATCGGATTCCTCCACCGTCGGGCGGAGCCCGACGTTCGTCACGCCGTAAAGTGTTCTGCCGCCCAGGATCACGCGCGATGCATAGACCCCGTATCTGACTTTAAACTTATCTTCGGGAATGCTTATATTAACTGTCGGAAAACCGAGCTTGCGTCCGAGCATCTTTCCCCTGACGACAATTCCCGAATACGAGAACAACGTCCCGCTGCAAAGTTCACCGTATAATCTTACATCTCCGCGGCTGAGAGCTTCACGCAGCCAGGTTGAAGATAGTCTCCTCTTCTCCTCACCGTAAAGCTGATCCTCAAATATCTTCACACCGATGCCGTTTTTCTCGGCATATTCCCTTAACAGTACGCAGTCGCCCTGCGCGCCTTTGCCGAATCTGTAATCTTCTCCGGATATCAGCACCCGGGCATTCATCTTCATTCCGATTATCTCGCTGAGGAACACAGAGGCGGGCATATCCTTTACGGATTCAAAATCAAGGACAAGCAGTTCATCAACACCCATGGATGAAAGGATCGCGCGTTTCTCCTCGATCGAAGTAAGAAGTCCTTCTCCGCCCTTATTAAAATTCACAAATGTAAGCACGGTCGACGTCAGTCCTTGCGTGGCAGCCGTTCTCACGGTATACTTGATTATCTTTTTGTGTCCCGCGTGTATCCCGTCAAAAAAACCGAGCGCAGCCGCCCTCCCTTTATGGAGATAAGGCAGGGTATCAAGATAAAAGACTGATGTGTAGTTACTGTCCAACGAAGAGCATCCTTTCTATCCGCATGATATCACCGTCTCTGTAGAGAACAGCGGTAAGATCGTCACCTTTCCATGCCGCGGCTCTTACGCCTTCTTCCAAAGTCTCAAAGCCCGATGATGATATCTTCCTGCCGAGCCTTACATCGTTAAACTGCTTCTCATCGAGTTCAACACGCGGAAGATGTGACAAAGCCTCAGAGCGGGGGATCACATATGAAAGATCGCCCCTTGAAGTCATCTCAATGAGTTCTTCCTCAGTGTGCGCATTCCTGATGTCAAAAGGACCCGACTTAGTCCGACGCAGAGCGCCCGCGTGCGCATGAAATCCCGTGATCTTCCCGGCATCATCGCATAAACTCCTGATATAAGTTCCCTTGGAGCATTCCACGGTAAGATCGACATATATTCTGCCCGCGTCGTACCGCATGCCGCCGATAACAAGAGAATAGATCCGTACGGGATGAGGGTTCATCTTAACATCAACCCCCTGTCTTGCGAACTCGTAAGCTTTCCTGCCGTCTATCTTCTTGGCGGAAAACGACGGCGGCACCTGTGAGGTAATCTCAGACAGTTCCTCAAAAGCCGAACGTATCTTAATATATTCATCATCGCTGCCGGTCAGATGATACTGTCCGGTGATCTCACCTTCGGGATCCATCGTAGACGTCGCTGCGCCGAACACGGCGGTGCATTCGTATGCCTTGTCGTAATCATCGGTATAGCGCATTACCTTAAGGGCATTTCCCGTGAACACAGGAAGCAGTCCGGTCGCAAACGGATCCAATGTCCCGCTGTGACCTGCTTTGCGGGTCCCCGCCAGCTTCTTGATAAAATTATCCGAAGCCATCGAGGTTATTCCCTTCTTCTTGTCGAGAAGGATGATTCCGTCGGGGATCATAGAAACTTTCCGGCCTCTTTTATGATCTCATCAGCGAGGGCATCGATATCCGCGCCTTCCGCGGTAAATCCGGCCGCGCGTTTATGGCCGCCTCCGCCGTATCTCTCTGCGAATTCGGAACAGTCAAAATCCGTCTTTGATCTCAGATTGCCTCTCACGGCTCCGTCTTCCGTCTCCCTTAACACGCAGGCAAACTCCACGCCGCCGACATTGCGCAAACGGGATACCACTTCCGATATCTCATCGCGGCCTGCGCCGTATTGCTCGAACATACTGTTGGTAACCTTGGTTATCGCAAGTTTTCCGTCGCACAGGAACCTGGCAGCCGCGCACGCGGCATTGGAAATAGCAAACTCGGAAGGAGTCTTAAGGTCAAACAGGTTGTAGCACACCTCAGTAATATCGCCTCCGAGTTCCATGAGGATCCCTGCGGTCTCAAGCGTCTCGGGACGGGTATTCGTATAGGTAAACCTGCCTGTATCGGTAACTATACCGGCCATCAGACAGCCTGCGCACAGAGGATCGATCACCTGCCCGATACTCTTGCCCAACAGCCCGGCAACAGCCTCGGCTGCATAGAACACCATCTCACAAGCGGATGATGCCCTCGGTTCAATCCACTTAAGAGGATCCGCAATATGTGTGACCTCATGATGATCGATATCCAGGCTGTCCTCATAGTATTCGAAGATACTGCAGTTATCACCCATGCGGTGACCTTCCGAACAGTCAACCGAGAAAGCAAGCTCATAAGGGTGTCCGTTGACCGTCATATCGCCGTCAAGGAAATCCTGCGGCGGATAGAAGATCAGATCATCGATCCCCATGAAAGCCATATTATGCGGAAGCGGCTCGGGCATGGCGATCCATGCGTTCGCGCCGAGACTTCTGAAGATCAAAGTGACCGCGCCTGCAGATCCGACACAATCGCCGTCAACACTCCGGTGCGGAAAAACGAGTACCGCCCCGCCGCTCTCCCTGAGTTTCTCAGCGCGGTCTATGATGAGCTTTGCTATCCCGGTTGCCCCTTCAGAATAAAGATCCTTCATCTTCAGCCTTCCTTTGTATCCTCTTCCTGTTCAGGGATACCGAGCTTTTGCCTTAACGCCTTATCATCAGCCATCGTCTTATCGATCAGAGCATCCATCCTGGCCGCTTCATCGAGAGTGTTGTCGAGCTTAAAATGAAGCTCCGGAGCAAGCCTTAAGTTGATCCTCTTGCACATCTCGAATCGGATAAAGCCGGTAGCGCCTTCGATCGCATCGAGAGCAGCCTTCTTCTCACTGTCGCTTCCGTAAACGGAAACGAAGACCGTCGCATGAGACAGGTCACGGGTCATCTTGACCTGCGTGACCGATGTCAGCAATGGAACACGGGGATCCTTGAGCTCATTGCTCACGATATCCTGCATTATCTTGCGCATCTGCTCGCCGACGACTTCGGACCGGTTCTTACGCATCCTCTTTTACCTCTTGACTCGTAAACGCCTCGACCACGTCTCCGACCTTGATGTCGTTATATCCTGCGATCGTAAGTCCGCACTCGAATCCGGCCTGGACTTCCTTTACCGAATCCTTGAGTCTCTGGAGAGAGCCCAACTCACCCGTGTGGATGACTATATCGTTGCGCAGAAGTCTGACGCCGCAGTTCCTGACGATCTTACCGTCGGTCACATAGCTTCCTCCGATAGTTCCGACTCCGGAAACCTTGAACAGTTCTCTTATCTCTGCGTGGCCCAGGACAACCTCTTCGAATGTAGGCTCAAGCATACCCTTCATAGCCTTTTCGATGTCCTCGGTAGCTTTATAGATAACATCGTAGAGTCTGATGTCGACACCCGCTTCCTTCGCCTTCTCGGTTATGATCGCATTGGGGCGTACGTTGAAGCCGATAATGATTGCATTCGATACGTCTGCAAGTACGATATCCGATTCGTTGATCGCACCGACGGCTCCGTGAACGACCTTGACACGGACCTGATCGTTAGTAAGCTTCTCGAACGACTGCGTAACAGCTTCGACAGATCCCTGGATATCAGCCTTAACGATAAGGTTGAGTTCCTTGACATTGCCTTCCGCCATTTGAGCCGCGAGATTCTCAAGGCTCATCCTGGAGCTCTTTCTGATATGCTCCTCACGCTGCTTGATCTTTCTCTTCTCGACGAGCTGTCTTGCCATCTTCTCATCCTTGACGGCATAGAGCACTTCACCGGCCTGAGGGACTTCGGGAAGACCCAGTATCTCGACAGGTATGGAAGGACCTGCCTTCTTGATAGTCTCGCCCTTGTCATCGTACATCGCCCTTATATTTCCGATCATGGCGCCGCAGACCACGGAATCACCCTGCTTCAGCGTACCTCTCTGTACAAGGACGGTAGCGACCGGACCTCTGCTCTTGTCGAGCTGAGCCTCGATGACCGTACCCTTGGCCTGACGCTTGGGATCCGCCTTCAATTCAAGAACGTCAGCGACCAGGAGAACATTCTCCAAAAGGTCGTCTATACCCGTTCCCAGCTTGGCGGATACAGGGACTACGATCGTAGATCCTCCCCATTCCTCAGGGATTAGATCATAACTTGTAAGTTCCTGCTTTACCCTTTCAGGATTTGCCCCGGGTTTATCTATCTTGTTGATCGCAACAACTATCTCGGTGCCCGCTGCCTTTGCATGGTTGATAGCCTCTATCGTCTGAGGCATGATGCCGTCATCGGCGGCAACAACAAGGATCGCGATATCCGTGACCTGAGCGCCTCTCGCTCTCATCGTCGTAAACGCTTCATGACCGGGAGTATCGAGGAAAGTGATCTGTCTTCCCTTGACCCTTACCGTATAAGCACCGATCTTCTGCGTGATGCCGCCTGCTTCTCCCGATGCCACCGACGAAGCACGGATCTTGTCGAGAAGCGATGTCTTACCGTGGTCAACGTGACCCATGACGACGACTACAGGAGGTCTCGTTTCCATATTCTCGGTGATCTTATCGTCATCGTCATCGAGCAGAATATCTTCCTCGGTTTTCTCCTCGAGCAATGTGGCATTGATACCGAACCCGTCAGCCAGAAGACAAGCCGTATCAAAGTCAAGTTCCTGGTTGATCGTAGCCATGACACCGAGCTTTACCATTAGCTCCTTGATGACATCCGAAGACTTCTTTCCGATACCTTCGGCAAAGTCCTTTACGGTAATGAACGGAGGAATCTGTATATCGGTTATCGCCTGTTCGACAGCAGGCGCGGTATCCTCGAATAAGCTCCTCTTCTTCTTCCTTCTTCCGTAAGAATAATCATCATACTCATCGTCGCCGGACGAGATGCGGCCGGTCATCTGTGCGCCGCGGTTTTTAAGGCGCTTGTCATTATTGCCGTTTGTTCTCTCACGGTCCCTGTCATCGTGTTTCTTGTCAAAAGCAGATCTCTCGGCATACGATGTCCTGCTCTTCTTTACCTCTTCGACAGGGGCATCGGCCTTGGACCTGACGGGACGCTTGGACGCAAACTGATTTCTTCCGTCATCATCCTTATCCTTCGCAAATCCTCCGGAGGAAGCCGGAGCGCCCGGCCTTTGACCCTGGCCTCCGCGGTTATATCCGCCCTGACCCTGAGGTCTGCCGCCTCTTGCAGGACCTGTGCCTCTGCCGTATCCCGCTCCCTGATAACCGCTTCTGTTGCCGTATCTTCTCTCGGGGATGATGGTGGAGGTCCTTACAGTCTCCGGCATTGCTACAACGGCAGAGGAGATCTTTGTTCTGTCGACAGCCGCTGTCTTGGGCGCAGTATCCTTGACATCGTCCTTCTTCTCTTCGACTTTAGCCTCTTCGGCAGGTTTATCTTCAGGCTCATTCTTAACGGCAGGTTCCGCCTCCTGACCTTCGGATGCCCCGGCTTTGGACTCCTCCTTCTTTACGGATGCAGAAGCTTCAGTCTGCTCATTATCCTCAGCGGAAACATCCGCAGCCTTCTTTCCGGCAGCCTTCTTTGTCTTAGCCGCAGGCTTATCCGCGGAAACCGGAGTTTCCGTCTGTTCGGAAGAAACAGTCTCTTCTTTTGCCTTAGTCTTCTTTACGGTCTTTACAGGCTTCGCTTCCTTCTCGGGCGCCTGTTCATTAGCCTCAGCCGCAACCTTCTTGGGCTTGGTCTCAACAACAGGTTCGGCAGGAGCAGAAGCCTCAGCGGGCTTCTTCTTATGAACCCTTCTTACCTTAAGCTCCTTAGTACCGGAAACACCGCTCGTAACCTGTGATTTATTATCCTTTTCGGAACTCTCACTCATTAATGATTATCCTCCTCGTATTCTTCTTCAAGCATACCGGAAAGCTTTTGCGCAAATCCGTCATCCGTAACTGCCACCAAAGTGCGGTCGGGCTTTCCTATGGCCCTTCCTAATTCATACTTAGTCGAAAAGCTGTATGCACAAGGCATCCTGATACCTTCCTTTGAACCTGTATCGAGCAGCTTCGACAATGTATTCCTTGATATGTCGGAAGAGATCAGAAGCAGCCTGGCATCATTATTCTCTATCGATGCAGTAACCTGATCAAATCCCGACACGACTTTGCCCGCACGAGCGGCAAGTCCGAGAAATCTCAATATGCTCAGTTCATCCCGCAAAGCTGTAATATCTCCCCGACAAGCCTTCCGAGATCTTCCTCGTCATAAGATACCTTTAATCCCTTCGACAGCCTGTGTGCCTTGATCTCTGTTCTGATGCATTTCTCATCTTTACAAAGATATGCTCCTCTTCCCGGAAGCTTGCCCGTAGGATCCGCGGTAAGGGTACCGTCTTCTTTCAAGGTAACACGTATGAGGTCCTTCTTATCACGGCGGGTCCTGCAGGAAACGCACATCCTCTGCGGCTGTTTTCTCGGCGTTGCTGTCATCTTATGTCTGATCGTCCTCTTCTTCGGCAACCGTAAACATATCGATCACGGATTTTGTAGCTTCACTTGCATCATCGGACTCTCTCTTGATATCGATCTTATATCCGGTGAGTCTTGCAGCAAGCCTTACGTTCTGACCGGCTCTTCCGATAGCAAGATTAAACTGCTGATCGGGAACGATAACCTTGGCATAGCGTTCCACTCTTCCGTCCTCGGTCGTCGTGACCTCGGTATCGACTCTCACCGCCTTTGCAGGCTGCAAAGCTTCGCTGATGAACAGAGCGGGATCAGCATTCCAATCGATGATATCGATCTTCTCGCCGCCCAATTCATTCATGATGGCCTGAACGCGCTGACCTCTCGGTCCGACGCAGGAACCCTTGGCATCGATATTCTCCGCCCTCGAGGTAACGGCAACCTTGGATCTTGATCCCGGCTCCCTCGTGACGCCCTTGATGATAACCTCACCTGACTTAACTTCGGGTATCTCGAGTTCAAAGAGCTTCTCGACCAGTTCCGGAGCGGTCCTCGATATGGTGATCGAAGGACGGTCATTATGATTCTCTACTCTAAGGACCAGGAACTTCATGGTCCTGCCGGACTCGTACTCCTCGCCTCTCATCTGCTCCTTCTTGGGAAGAACCGCTTCTGCGTGGTCGATATCGACATATACGACGTTGCGGATATCCTTTCTGATGATCGTTCCCGAAGCAAGCTCGCCCAATCTCTTCGAGAATTCATTGTTGATCCTGTCGTACTCCGCATTTCTGACCTTCTGGGATATTGCGCTCTTTGCGGCAGTCGCGGCAAGCCTTCCGAGATCCTTTACATCGAGTCCGTACTCGAGCGAGTCGCCTAATTCGACTTCGGGATCAGCCTCACGGGCCTCCTCCAGGGATACTTCATTTGTAGGATCTTCGACCTCGTCGACTACTTCCTTTAACTGGTATACATATATCTCGCCCGACTCGCGGTTGATCTCCGCCCCGACACTCTCGATGAGTCCGTTACGGGAGAATTCGCGCTTGTAAGCCGTGACAATGCCTTCCTCTATGGCCTTGATGAGTTCTTCCTCGTCGATACCTCTCTCCTTGGCAAGCATCCTGATAGCGTCGAGGACATTATCGCGGGGCTCCTCCTGAACTTCCTTTTTCTTTGCCATTTATGTTACCTCCTAAAATTATTATCCGTTAAAAATCGATATGCCTCACGGCTTTGCTTATGTCTTTCAATGCGGTCCGGATCTCTGTTCCGTCCTCTTTCGCGAAAAGCACTTCCTCGTCTTCGGTTCCCGCGATCACTGCAGTAAAGCTCTTATCTCCTGAGGCATCCGCCGCAAAGAGCTTTACATCCACCTTCTCCCCTTCATATCTGATATAGTCGGATATACCGGTCAAAGGTCTTGTAAGTCCCGGAGAGCTTACCTCAAAGACATCGGCATCATGATGAAGTCTCTCATCAAGGATCGGATCTATGAGCTTGCTGAAAGTCTCGCAGTCATCGATCGAGATGCCGCCTTTTTTGTCAATAAAGAGTCTGAGGAACATCTGCTGACCTTCCTTCTTATACTCTGCATCGACGAGGTCAAATCCCAGTTTCCGCGCTTCGGGTTCCGCTATGTCGAATGCCTCCTGCGCGATCTTCGATCTTTTTGCCATTCACGTCTCCTTAAAGCCTTGCTTTCCATGAAAGCGGATATAAAAGAAAAACGAGCTTCAAGAAGCCCGTTTACTCGTAAAAGTAATCTGTGACCCGCTCATCTTAACACATGAGGAGCATTATGGCAAATCAGATAACCGTCATCTGACTTCACGCCCCTCTTTCAGACTGATCTTGTTATCGTACATCTCATTATCGGCTTTCTCATATACGGCCGATATTGAATCCTCGCCGTTGTATCTTGCCATGCCGCAAGCTATAACTACGCCGCCGTCGAGCAAAGCCTGTCTGTTGTGCTCTTTTATGCTGTGCACGAGTTCATCGATGTGCTCGTAG
Organism: Clostridiales bacterium; assembly: GCA_017527865.1. Taxonomy (GTDB): domain Bacteria; phylum Bacillota; class Clostridia; order Saccharofermentanales; family Saccharofermentanaceae; genus Saccharofermentans. The sequence continues at coordinate 88,644 of JAFXPN010000001.1, read as the reverse complement.
TCTTCCCCCCTCGAGATGACACAGAACTCGTCTCCTCCGACACGGAATACCGGACTGTGCTTGAACGTCGTGCAGACGAGCTGACAGGCATCCTTGATATACTGGTCTCCCGCCTGATGTCCAAAGGTATCGTTAACCTGCTTAAGATCATTGATATCGAGTATGCTGATCGCGAAGCTTACATCCTGCCCCTCTTTGATCGTATTCTCAAGACGTGTCTCGAATTCGAGATAGGCCCGCTTGGTCTTAACCCCGGTCAATGCATCCCTGTTTGCCTCACGTTCAGCAATCGACAGACGGCGTGTCAGGTCTGCCTCCCTGAGAAGATCCTGCGCGCGGCGAATCTTCATTTCTTCATTAACATCATCGACGCCTATAACTAAGACATCATGATTATCCAGCATTCGGGACGCCCTCATCCTGACCCAGAACGATTCGCCGTCCTTGGGCACGCGGTATGTCATGTCAAATGACTTTTTACGGTCGATCTCAGCGAGAAGCGTATCACGGACCATCGCCTTACGGAACTTGTCCCTGTCCTCCTCACAGACTAATGTATTGACCTCCACCTGGCACGAATCAAAGAACTTCGGACCGCGGCGTTTCTCAACCAGCTGTCCTTTATCATCGACTCCGAAGTTTATATAATCCTCGGTATCGAGATATACATAGAACAGCTCATCGTAACCGTAAGCAAGAGCCTGGGATATGTGGCTGTAGATAACGGCATTGACCTTCGCCTTCTCATATTCTTCCTTAGTCGATGCGAACTCACGCCTCACCTGTGCAATATCAGTTGTCTCATGAGCCATACAGAGTACGCAGAGTCTTCCGAATGTATCGGTGTACTTAAGCTTTGCAGTCTGAAACTGTCTTGGATTCCCATTTGCATCGGCAACATCCTCGATAAAGATATACGGTTCGTCCATCGACATAGCCACACGGTCGTCCTGGGCAAATCTCTTTGCCAATTCTTCATCGAAAAGCTCCTTGTCAGTCATGCCTACAACCTCTTCCGGTCTTTTCTTGCCTGCATACTCGGCAAAGCTCTGATTGCACGCAAGGTACATGCTCGTTTCCGGCTCTTTGGTGAATGTCATGGCCGGCATGTTATCGAGCAGAGAAGATATGGTCTTCGTTAGTTCCATAACTTCTAAGCTCTCATTAAGTTCGAGCTTATATCTCTCCTTCTCGTCATTGATAACGAATGTCCTTACAAGACAGGTGCCCAGCATGTATCCGATGGCATAAAGAGGAAGATACGGGAACCACAGCTGCATGAAAAGAAACAACGATACGATAACACCGAACAGTCCGATCGTACGGTACCGGTGTTTATTCGCATCACCGCGGTCGCGGACCCTGATATATGCCGTAAAGCTGTAGACTGATACAAGAAGCAGTACTAAGATCTGAGCTACGAGAAGCATGCTCCTCAACGGCAGTGCATGGTATACGCTGTCACTGTCAACAGTAAACAGGACGGGCACGAATATGTTTACGACCGTCATGGAAGTGATGGCCGTTGCAACCAGGCGTCCTGTCCATCTCAGGGCATTGGCGAACCTGCCTTGTGCCTCAAGGTAGTAGAATACGCCTGCCGTCCATAATACTATGCTCAATGCCATAGCGATAAAGTAAACGGTAGTATCGGCAAACAGGAGCCTCGGCATCTTATAGTATTCGATAGCACCCCACAGAACGTCGACAACATAATAAATGAGGACAGAGAAAAGAAACTGCCTGTATACCTGCCAAGGCTTGATATTATATGTTTTACTGCGACCGAATAATATGTCCTGATTCTCTATGATCAACACCAGGATGGCTATGAGGTCGATCGCGGCATAATACATAGTGTCCTCCCGATGTTAAGAATATTTGATTATAATTATACACATTTGCATAATCGGAATGATTAAACGGTTTGTTAATTAATATTAATAAAAAAAGACTGCGGAGATCCGATCTGAGATCAGAATACTCCGCAGCCCGCGAAATTACAGGTTATGACCGGTATTATATGTAAGCCTTGATATCCTCGGGGAGATCGGATTCCTTGCCGCTCAAGATGATCATAGCGGTAACGGGTGTGTCCTTGAGGAATACATCGAGTTTCTTTATGAATATCTCAAGAGCTTCCATGCTGCTGTCATTAGCTACTTTAAAGATGCTGTCGATATAGATGTGAGTAAGATCATAATCCTTTGAGCATATGCCGCCGATAAAGGCAAGAAGCTGATCAAATCCGTCAACCGGATATTCCTTCATATTTACAAGTCGTACATTGGGCTTAAGGAGCTGGTCTAATCTGTTACCTCTCTCGATACAGACGATATTATTATCTTTCCTTGCTTCTGTGTTGATCTCATCAACAAGCTTGGCTGTCTTACCTGTCCCCTTCTCACCCGCAATAATCTTGATCATAATGCATTCTCCTTGATATGTTGCTATTATCCTCCTTGAGGATAAATATATTTTAGTTTAATCGCACAGTTTTTTGAATAGATAAAAGTTAAAATTATGCGAATAATTCAAAAATGCCGCACAGACGGCGGCATCTTCACTTCTTCTTTTTCTTGTCTTTTTTCTTCTTCTTATCTTTATCCTTGTCTTTTTTCTTGGAAGTCTTGCCTTGCTGACCGGCCTTCGCCTTAACGGGAACGGGCGCCGCCGTAACGGGCGAAGAAGAGTCATCATGGTCCTCACACAGATGATCCAGGATATCCTTAAGTTCGCCTACGGCAGTCTTATTGATTGAATAACGCATGAAACGGCCCTGCTTTTGAACATTAACGATAGAATTCTCGGCGAGAACATTCATGTGATGGGACAAAGTAGGCTGTGTGATATCAAAATGCGGCAGGATATCCGAAGCACAGCAAGAACCTTTATCACTGATCATCATCAGTATCTCAAGCCGCATCGGTTCCGCAAGGACCGTGAGGCGGTTCATGAGGTCCGAAGTCTTGACAGCCATTATGCGATAAGCCTGTTCTTAAGCGCGGACTCGAATTCGACGAGATTGGCGCACGCTATTATCTCGGTATTGTCTTCGAGAAGGATCTCCTCATCACCCTTTACGAGAACAGTCATGGGGACACCGAGCTTACGAAGGAGCAGAAGCTGATAATCCTTGGAAGTCTCACGCGACAGATATTTGCAAAGAAGCCGTAATACCTGCTTCGCATCCTCAAGATAGAATCCCTGAAGTTTCATAAGATGATCCACAACATATACTGAGAACACATCGTTGAAATCAAGCTTCTCCTTAGCGGGGAAAACACTTGTAAATGCCGTTACGGCAAGCTTCGATACGATATTGAGTTCCGAGAAATCCTTAAGAGGGATCTTAAAGCTCTTGACGTTCGCAGAGAAAAGTTCCTGCATCTGTTCAACGGTGAGCTCGCTCTTAAGCTCCTTTATCCTCTCGATCCTGCTGATAACCTTTTCGCGGGGCAGATATGTAGCCTGTCCTATCTCGGTCGCTTTATGGATAAACCACGATTCCGGGATAAGCCCGAGTCTCTTCCATCTGTAGAGAGTTCCGTAAGATATGTGCGTTACCTTAAGAAGTTCCTGTTTAGAGATCAGCTGTTCTTCCATAAGCGATACTGCCTCACTTTCATCCTGATAAGACAATTGTAGAGTAACAATGTTACAGATAGGGGTCATCGCGGTTTTTTAAAGAATACAAAAAGGGACGGCAGGAGCCGTCCCCCGATAAAAAACTGTATAAAGCTTATCAGAAGCCCAATGCGGCAGCCATATCCGAGAAGAACTTCTCGAACGGCCAGATGAAGTCAGTGACCGACTGACCCATGACAAACATGGAGATCACCGCAAAGATAAGCACTACGATCAGACCGATAACTGCCCATGAGAGCTTGGCGCGCGCATAATTCTTGAAATTCTTATTGATCGGGAAGATCGAGAACAGAAGGATGAATAAAAGGCCAATGCCGGGAATAGCGAACAGGAATTCGGTCCAGAAGAAGACTCCCGTCTTCACCGGCCTGTAATCTCTCGGGCACTGCTCGACCTTCTCCTGGTAAGCAGCAGCCTGCTTAGCTTTCTTCTCAATTTTTCTCTGCTTTCTTTCCTGTTCCCTCTGAGCCTTTCTCGCGGCCTTCTGTTCAGCCTCGATGCGGTCCTGGGCTGCCTTGTCCACAAATTCATGAGTATCAGCGGGAACCATGATCTCTTCAGCTGCAGACTCCGTCTTTACCGGAGAGAGAGCCTGAATCTCACTTGCAGGCTTTGCATTCTTAATCTCGTTTTCCAGATCAGCCATATATCATTCCTCCATGATTTTTAACATTTTACCACAACTGTTTTATACTATCACCTTACCGTTACCGAAGTAATATGCGGATTCGGTCCCTGATACCAGTACATATATCCTTCGATATCGATCATATCTCCGGCATTGAGAGCCTCCACATTTGCATAATTCTCCGTAACAGCTCCTGTAAGATATGACTCGACCGTGCATGTCATCTCGTGTTCGCCGTCAGATACCTTGAAATACAGATCGGAATTGTTCTCACGTGAGCCTGATCCGTCCCAGTTGTACAGAAAAGCTTCTCCGTCATCACCGATAGGAACAACGGTAAGTCCGGTCATCCTGAAGAACTGATTCTGATGAAGCTCCAGAGCTTCATCATCACCGAACTCCGACGTAAGATCGGCAGGCTCAATTACCTCCCCGTCGGCATCCGGGACGAATTCGAACACCGCATCGATTATCTCGATCTCACCTTCCCATTCGCTTTTGATCCCGGTTACGAGGATAACAGTCCCGGGAACAAGGTTCTCGGAATCATCCTCGGAACATGCCATGTTGTAGATAAAATAGGCGCCGTCAGAATCTGCTGCATAGACCGTTATCTTATTATCCCACCAGGACTGCGTAGCCTGCACGGTGCATTGGACCGCAACATCGGAGTTCACCGGCGCAGCGGTATATTCATCATAAGTCATGAAGGATGCCTGCTCCCCGGATCCCTCTTCTTCAACGGTCAGGCCGGTGTCGACATCCCCTGAACAGGAGACCGATGCTATCATCATGACCGCAGCCGCCGATGCAAATAATGCTTTCACAGATCTATTCATACGTACCTCTTTCTTATCCTCCTGCCCGGAATGTTAATACCATCATCAGACAGAAGAATACCGCAAATGATATTGTACCCTTATCAGTATGCTTCCCGGCCGACATAGACGGGATAGTCTCTTCAAGAACGAGAAATGCAATGGCGCCGCCGGTCATCGACATGAGGAACGGCAGGATCCCCGGAAGCGCCGTTCCCAGTATGATAGCCGCTATGCCGAGTATCGGCTCTACTACGCCCGATACGACGCCCATAAGGAAAGACTTGCCTTTAACTTCACCGCTCTCCGTATGAAGGGGTGATGATACAAATGCGCCTTCCGGGATATTCTGTACGGCGATTCCGAGCGTAAGCGCGATCGCCGTTGTAAGAGCTATGTCTCCCGATCCGTTCAGCACCCCGGCATACATAACACCTATAGCCATACCCTCAGGTACATGGTGAATGATCTCGGAGAGCATCACCTTGCTGGAACGGTTGAGTTTGGTCGAAGGACCTTCTTCGGCATTGGTAAACACATGTGTATGCGGAATGGCTTTGTCCAATGCATACTGGAACAGTATTCCTATCATAAATCCCGCGGCAACTGTCATAACCTTGCCGTCAAGGATAGAAGGATAGAGCAATGTCCAAACGGAACAGGCGAGCATGATCCCCCCTGTCATTCCGGTCAATATCATCTTTACGGTCTCATTGATATCGCGCTTGACGATGAACACTATCGCAGATCCGAACACAGTCCCTACAAAAGGAATAAGAAGCCCGAACAGCACATCGCCGTTGCTCATAAAATCGAGAATGCCGAAATGCTCGAGCAGGATCTTCGCTCCAATGAATATGAGGACAAATCCGCCGGCAGCTTCTGCACCGGACTTATAGCTGCTTCCGAATAGATTTCCGACATTAACGCCCCAGAATGAAAAGAGGAATGTAGTCAGGGTTATGACAATGCAGGCGAAAGCGGTATTGACAATAGACGAAGCATCAAGGATCTCAACCGGTACAGCGACAAATGCGACTCCGACCGCCAATGCATCGATCGATGTCGCTACCGCCAGGATAAACATCGATTTGACATTAAATCCTTTTCGAGTCTCTTCTTCCTCAGAGGAAAAAGCCTCCTTCAACATATTGACACCCAATATGAACAGGAGCAGAAATGCCACCCAGGAAGAAACTTTGTCAATGAATCCTGCAAATGATACGCCGAGGATAAAGCCGATGAACGGCATCAGCCCCTGGAATCCGCCAAACCAGACCCCGCACAGGAGTTTTTGCTTAAAAGTTGCCTTCTTAGTCTCGATACCCTTGCATATCGCTGCCGCAAAGGCATCCATCGATACGCCGACCGCAAGAAGAAGCAGTTCAACGATTCCCATTGGTCAGACCTTACGGGGTGATCCCGGCGTATGCACAGATGCGTGTAAATTCCGAAGAACCGGAGAATCCGTTAAATACATCCAGACGTGAAGCTCCGTCCGCCATCAATGTGAGCCAGTATGCATATCCGGCAGGCTCGGGATCTCTTCCGAGGAATGTCTGATAAAGTCTTTGAACATATTGTTCGTTCGACAGATTAAGACCGGTAAATTCATCGCTGAAGAAGAAGCCGTAAGCGGCCTGCGTTCCTGTCACCTCATGAGATGCAAGTCTGTTCGTCCAGTAGTCAAGACCTGCCTGATCGGGAGTTCTCGTAAGAGCAACAGAATAAAGCCTGGAGGCAAAGTCTCTTATAAGAGATCCGTCGGTTACCCTTACCGCAGATGTGTAGTTTACACCGTTCAGTCTGTACCAGACACCGTACAGACCGCTGACCTTGCCGGTCGCATTTCCGAGGGGATCGACTGTTATCATATTGGGATCAGCCGACCACCAGGTAGTGGCAAGAAGCTTGATACCCGAGTAATTCAGCCACTTGTTGTAGCTTTGGACTTTGATCATGCATGTCAGCGAGAGTCTTGCGGTCGTATTGAGCAGACAGTTGTTCGTTACGGTAACCGCGGATATATACGCGGCAGGCACCTCGGCAAGCTGCGAGTTATAAGAAGAAACATCTATCCTGCCTTCATCGAGTCCGCCCTGAGTTGTAAACTCAAACGCCTGAGCACGGTTAAAGCCCGCGGCTCCGAAGTATTGATACGAAGGATTGATGAGTTCGGCGTAATTACTGCTTGCGATACCGGTATTTGTGTTCCAAGCCTGCTTTTCCGCATAACACTGGGCCAGTCCCTGGGACAGTCCTTCCGAGAACGCCAGCGATTCACCGAAACAAGCCACGTCGTAACTTGAATTCGTGTAATTCTCACCCGTCATCTTGAGCTTAACGAGGGTATATGAAGACTCTGCCGCGCGGAGCATCGCCATCTCCTCCATACTCCTCGACCATCTTAAAGGCACATAATCGGCCATCGTAAGGCCTCTTCCGGGATTACGGGGATCACGCACACCGCTCTGACAGGCTTCAAGTCTGTAAGAATTGATCTGGTCTATAAGAGCATCCTTCGAATAAGCATCAAAATTCCCGTAAAGCTGTACAAATACATTGCCGGACCTCGGAGCATTTACATTGCAGCGGTGAGCTCCGGAATTCAGTGCATCATTTATTATCGCCGCAGAATCGATGGTATCATCAGCCTTAACCGCCGTTCCGGGAACAGACAAAGCAGTAAACACAACAAATCCTGCGAGCACCGCCGACACCGTCTTGATAAACTTGCTTCTTAACATTAACCGCACCTCCGTATATGCAGGCAATACCCGGCACCTTGATATGCATCTTTTCAAAAGATTATATCATTTATTATTTGTTTTCATAAAAAACAGGCGGGTTGCCCCGCCTGTTCTGTCATATGCGTTCGGATATCAATAGTATGAAGCTGTATCTTCTGTAAGACCGCCGGCAGCTAACCCGAGGAGTGTTCCGACCTTATCATCGATATAATCGCACAATCCCTCTGCGATCATCTCATTTGAATCAACCTTTAAAGGATCGCCTACACCGAGCTTGGAGCAGAATGTGGGAAGAAGATCGGCATCCTGATTCAATGCAGATCCTACAACGATAACGATATTCTGGCCCTTTACATAAACGGCAACGGCAAGATCGCCCGACAGTGAGTCAAGGACCGCATCGATATCATCCATATCACCCGCGAATCCGGAAAGCATGTCATATGCATCGGAATCCTTGATAGCCTGAGCAAATTCGGCCAGATCCATGTGAAGCTTGAGGAAGCCTTCCTTAGAGCTTGCGCCGTACTCGCCGGATGACAGATCATCAACATCGATGTTGATCTCATCGAGAAGATCGGCAATGTTATTCATTATCTCTTCTGTCCTGTCATCATCCGCAAGTGTTATCTGCATGCCCATAACGATATCAAATGTGGCATCTTCGACATCTTCAGGCGCATCGATATCATCCACACCATCCTGAGCCATCTTGCAGAAGACTACCATCTGTTCGAAGTCTTCAGCTTCGAAATCATCAAACACATTAGGGGTAGACAATCCGTATGCGCTGTATGCATTTATATCGCCTTCGGCATCATCCCAGTTGTCTTCGATGTAATCAGCATCCATAACACAATAGACGCCGTCCTCATAATCGTCAGCATCAAGATCGGACATATCTTCGGGATCGACCTCTGATGCATCCATCTTCTCACATGCCGCGATAAAATCTTCCGCTGATACGGACTTAACCTTCGAGCATCCTGCAACAGATGCAACCAAAGACAAAGTCAACAGAACAGCTGTCAATTTCTTTAATTTCATAGATTCACCCTCCAAGAATTAATAAAAATAATATACTTGTACTTTCAGGAAAAGTAAAGCGACACTCAATCGAACAAAGGCGTTGAGAAATACCTCTCCGCAGTATCAGGCAATATGGTGACGACCGTCTTTCCGGGGCCAAGCTTCCGGGCAAGCTTCAACGCGCCCGCGACATTCGTCCCGGATGAGATGCCGCAGAGTATGCCTTCTTTTGATGAAAGCTCCCTGGATGTCGTCAGAGCCTCTTCATCGGTAATGATGGCAATATCATCATAGATACCGGTATCAAGGATGGGCGGGATAAGTCCGTCTCCGATCCCCATCTGTATGTGAGTTCCGATCGACCCGCCCGAAAGGATAGCCGCGTGCTCGGGTTCAGCCGCCCAGATAACAGTATCGGGATTGGCTTCTTTCAACGCTCTGCCGATTCCCGTGATCGTTCCTCCGGTGCCGATGCCCGACACAAACCCGTCGATCCTGCCTTCGACCGCATCAAGTATCTCGCGCGCAGTCTCTTCGTACTGGGCTTTTACATTCGCGGGATTCTCAAACTGCTGCGGTATGAACACCCTGGGATCTTCTTCCTTCATACTGTTCGCGATACGGATACACTCCTTGATCGCAAGTCCTATATCGCCGTCGTCATGTGTGAGAATGACTTCGGCGCCGTAATGCTCAACGAGCTTGCGCCTCTCAACACTCACGGAATCCGGCATGATTATTACCGTTTTGTATCCCTTTACCGCGCCTATGAGAGCAAGTCCGATCCCTTGGTTTCCGGATGTCGGCTCGACTATTACTGTGTCGGGTCCGATGAGTCCGTCTTTCTCACCCTGTTCGATCATACGCAGAGCGGTACGGGTCTTGATCGATCCTCCGACATTAAGTCCTTCGAACTTTACGAGTATCTCAGCGCTTCCTTCCGGAACCATCTTATTGAGCCTGATAAGCGGTGTATTCCCCAACGCTTCCAGAATATTATTAAAAACCACTTTATAACACCACCGTTATCTTGATCAGATCTTCATCACGCGAACTGTGCCCGGCCATTATATCAAATTCCCCGTGTTCTATCACTCGGGTCTCGTCCGGCAATGTAACCTCAAATGCCTCATCATCGAGCCTGATGCTCACTTCACGGCTTTCGCCGGGCTCAAGCTCGACTTTCTCAAACCCCGCGAGATTCTTATCAGCGGTCATGATCGAGCTTACTTTATCGTTGATATAGATCTGTACAGTCTCCGTTCCTTTCATGTCACCCGTATTGGCAACGGTCACGGTCACAGTCTTGGTCCCGGCATCAAACTTCAGACCTGAATACTCGTACCATGTATAGGAAAGACCTTCGCCGAACACGAACAGAGGCTCCTTAGGGCAATCGACATAGCGCCCTTCGTGCCACCCCGGCAACTGATTATAGTAAACAGGGACCTGACCCGTCATGACAGGGAAAGATATCGGCAGTCTTCCTTCGGGATTCTTCTTCCCGAAAAGCACTTCCGCCACTGCCTCCCCGCCGAACATACCGCCGTTAAAAGCGCATACCACTGCATCTGATCTCTTTACGACATCGGGGATGGCAAGAGGTTTGGTTGCGATAAGCACAGTTATTATCGGCACCTTAAACCCGCTTATTATCCTCACCAGAGCCTCCTGCATGCCGGAAAGATCAAGGTCCGCCCTGTCTGTGTATTCTCCTGCCTGCGTATAGTTATCTCCCAATGCAAGGATCACTAGATCGCTCTCCCTTGCAAGAGAAGCTGCTTCATTGATAAAGGGCATCTGCTTGTAATTATCGGTCCCGTGCTCGTTTATCTCGTAGCACATATCGATAAAAGCGCCTATGTCCTTCGTTTCCCTATGGTAATCCGGACGGTTTACCGCGCAGCCGTATGCATATTCGACTTTTATGCCCGAACCCTCTGTCTGAGCGCGCACGCCTTCGAGCAGCGTCACATACGGACGGGCAGGCTCCTTCTTTACCCCCGGCAGCGGATGCGTAAAGTAAGTCCAATCGCCGTACTGGGCGCGGATGTCATTGGCATTGGGACCGATGACCGCGATCTTTCTGATCTTCTTATTAAAGGATATCGGCAGAACGCCGTCGTTCTTGAGCATGATCACGGAGTTTTCAGCGGCCTTCTTTGCAAGTTCGAGATGGGCCTTGCAGCCGATACTTCCGGGAATGCCTTTCTTAATCGGCTTGTCCCACAGTTTCATCTTAAGCTTGACCGACAGTATATGTCTTACCGCATCATCAAGGATCTTCTCTTCAAGCCTTCCTTCTCTGACTTCTTCTATCACCGCATCATAGAACGCCGAAGTGCACATGATAATGTCATTGCCTGCCGATGCCGCAGCCCTTGATGCCTCATTGATATCTTTGCAGACCTTCTGCCTAACGACGAGATAATTGACAGTATCCCAATCCGTAACCACGATGCCGTCAAATCCGAGTTCATCCCTCAATATATCACGCAGGGCTTTCTTATTGGCAGTAAGAGGAGTTCCGTCGATCGAGCCGTAGGCTGTCATGAATGAACCGCATCCCGCTTCTATCGCCTTGCGGAACGGTGACAGGAATTCATCTCTTATCTTGCGGAAAGTAACTTCTGTATCATATGAATCACGCGCGCCCGTTGCTTCTCCGTAGGCAATATAATGCTTGGCGCATGCAAGCACCGTATCATCAGCAGAAAGGTCATCCCCCTGATATCCTCTTACCTGAGCTGCGCCGAGTTCACCCGCAAGATACTTATCCTCTCCGAATGTTTCACCCGTCCTGCCCCACCTGGGATCCCTTGCAAGGCAAAATAAAGGCGCGAAATCCCAGTGCAGTCCGTCTGTGGCAACCTCTGCCGCAGTCGCGGCTGCGACCTGTCTTAAAAGATCTCTGTCCCATGTCGCCGCCATGGTAAGGGATGAGGGAAATATCGTTGCATCTTTATTCTCCGCATGCCCTCTTACGGCATCCGTTCCGAATATCGCCGGGATCTTAAGCCTGGACTTCTCCATAGCTGCTTTCTGAAGTTCTTTGATGTCATCGCCGAATACATTTAAGAAGGATCCCGCGCCCATTTCCGCCCACTTTAAGGATTCCTCCATGCCTACGGCAGATACAGGTATCTGGACCATCTGCGCGGCCTTCTCTTCAAGCGTCATCTGACTTATAAGGTTATCGATAAATGACTTGTCAGACATCACATACTCCCGTCCCGCATCATTGAGAACTTATCCATGGGGTAGTTCTTAAGGTTGTCGAGCACACCGCGGCCATCCGCCTTCTCGAGCAGGGCATTACGCGCATTCGTGATCTCAGCCTCGGTCTTGTGCTTGGAAGGTCCTCCGACACATCCGCCCGGACAGATCATTCCTTCGATGAAATCCGCTTCTATTCTGCCTGCCTTAAGAAGAAGCAGCGCCTTGCGACACTCATCCCCGCCCGCGCAGCGCTCGAGTTTGATATTCTCCGTATCTATGCCGCGCTCGCGCATGACTTCCATGACGGCATTGGCAACACCGCCGCTGGTCGCGAACCGCTTGCCCCATACTGAAGCTTCCTGATATCCGTCGTCAGACGGTTTTATCTCCATATCCTTTGAGCGTATCAGAGCGCGAAGTTCTCCGTACGTAACCGCATAATCTGCGGTACCCGGGATCGTCTTGTCATTGGCCTCCGACTTCTTCGCGATACAGGGCCCTATGAATACCGTGATGCATCCGGGATGCGTGAGCTTCAGGTATCTGCTGATCGCTACCATGGGAGATACGGTCTGCGACATATTCTCCTTATACTGATCGGGGAAATGCTTCTTCAGCATATACTTGAAGGCGGGGCAGCATGATGTTGTCATCTTCCTGCCGCTCTCCAGAGCCTCTGCCCATTCGAGGGCTTCATATGCAGCGGTCATATCGCCGCCCAGACCTACTTCGACCATATCGGCAAAACCCATATCCATGAGGGTCTTCCTTATGGAACCCATGGTAATATCGGCACCGAACTGGCCTTCAGTTGCCGGAGCTGCCATGGCGATTACTTCTTTCCCCGCAAGGATATCCTCTATGATGTTCACAAGATATGTCTTTGATCCGATCGCGCCGAACGGACAGCTGTGTATGCAATGCCCGCAGTGGATGCACTTCGTCTCGTCGATGAGGCACAGGCCGTATTCATCATAGGTTATCGCTCCGACGGGACACGCTCTCTTACACGGTCTGATCTGATGGATGATCGCTTCATAGGGGCAGGCTGCTGCGCATTTGCCGCACTCCTTACACAGATGCGGATCTATATGCATATGAAGCTCACCCTTCGATATGGCTCCGAATTTACATGAATTGAGGCAGGCCTTTCCGAGGCAGAACCTGCAGTTATCGGTAACGACAAAAGACTGAAGAGGGCAGGAATCGCAGGCGGGATTTATGACCTGGACCACATTATGATGCTGCTTATCGGGCTCTGCCGTAGCGCAAAGTCCCTTGGCAAGTCTTATCCTCTGACGGTTGATCTCCCTTTCCTTATAAACGCAGCACCGGTACTCGGGCTTAGGTCCCGGGCTTATCTCATAAACGAGCTTCTCTTCATTCTCCGGGGTAAGCTCACCTTTCCACGCAAGGCGGCACACCTCTTCCATGATATGATGCTTGAGCTTTACTATGCCTTCATCGTTCTTTACCATCAGTCAAACTCCTTTAACCGGGCTTGCCCGTCCTCAATGATTATATATGACGGTCTGCTGTTCTCCTTGGGGATCGAGGGAGATCCGGGATTCATGAATCTTATCCCGTCCCTCATGAGATCTTCCGTCACATGCGTGTGTCCCGAGATAAAGACGCTTCCCGGAGTCAGTAAAGGCGGCAGACGGTCAGGTGAATACAGATGCCCGTGGGTAATGAAAAACGGCACCTCCCCGCTCACTATATAGATATAATCCGCCATACAGGGGAATCCCAGGACCATCTGATCGACCTCGGCCTCACAGTTGCCTCTCACCGCCAGTATCTTATCTGCGAGCGGATTTAATATGCCGATAACATCCTTGGGAGCATAATGTCCGGGAAGATCATTACGGGGACCGTGATAAAGGATATCGCCGAGCAGCACAAGCCTGTCGGCATGCTCCGCTTCAAAAGTCTCAACTGCTTTTGCAGCCCAATATGAATCTCCGTGAATGTCAGAAACTACAAAAAACTTCATTTACCGCTTTGCTTCCTCATATTTTCCATTATACTACACGTTATGAGTATAGCAGTACGCAAAACATTAAGAGACACGGCGGTCATCATACTGGCAGGCCTCGCGTATTATCTTCTCAACAGATTCACGGGATTCGGGCTGCCCTGCCTGTTCCGCAGCCTCACGGGACTGCGCTGCCCCTCGTGCGGGATAACGCACATGTTTATAGATCTTCTTCACGGCGACCTTAAGAGCGCATTCAAAGACAATCAGTTTCTCTTCCTGACGTGGCCGTTTGCTGCATGCGAGATCATATATCTCATCTATCTTATGGAGAGCAGGAAAGATATCCCGAGGACAAATGTAATGATAATAACGGTCTATTCAGCCGCCCTGCTGACATTCGGTATTCTCAGGATACTGCTCCATTGGTAAAGACTTGTTAAATTTCACGATTGCCGTGGAAACACACCCTGAATATATGGTATATTTCAATTATTCAAAAAAGGAGGAGATTGTTAATGGATAATAACAATTATGAACAGCCCCAGTATTATCAGCCTGAGCCGACATGGAACAATGATGCCTCGTCGGAGAACGGCAAAGGTCTTGCTATCGCATCGCTTGTAACGGGAATCTTCGGCCTGTTATGCTGCGGTCCCAGCGCAGTTGCAGCTCTTATTACGGCTATCATTGCAAGAAACAAGGGCAACAGATCCGGTATGTCAATGGCAGGTCTTATAATGGGAATCATAGGAACCCTCATCTGGGTTGCAAGTCTCATCTATGCGGCCATCAACCCCGACTATCTGTCAAATCTCACTGACTTCATGAGCTGACGGTCTGCATCATCTTAACAATGAGAAAGGGAACTTCGGAAGAAGTTCCCTTTTATTCTCTTTCAAATTGCCTATAAGTGATAAGAAATAAAACCAAAAACCTTAGGAGGTAAGTTTGTGCGAGACCAGCTGTCCCGCAACGGTTTGTTCTTCGTACATTGGCCTCACCTCTTTCTCTAAAATGTTTTTTATGATTATATCCTAACACCGGGCAGCCGTTTATGTATTAAGCAAAAGTAAATAAAGTTAGTTAAAAATGCGGCAAAAGCTTTTCGCTTTCATTTGAAAACAAAACAGATCAGAGCGAATCGGCAAACTGTCTTGCCGTCCGGCAGGAACGGCCGCCTTTGCGGAGAGCATACAGCTCGGCATCCCGTTCGATCTGTTCGTCATCAAAAGATACCCCCTTCGCTTCCAGAAGAGCTTTAACTATCATCAGGTATGTCTTTCTGTCAGGTTTATCAAACAGGATGCGTATGCCGAACCGTTCAGACAGGCTCAGCTGTTCAGCGATAGTATCGGTCCTGTGTATCTCATTCTCACGGGATGAAAAAGTCTCTTTTATCATATGTCTGCGGTTGGACGTCGCGTATATTGCGGTATTTCTCCTTCCGCCTGATGCGGCTCCTTCGATCACGGACTTGAGAACCCCTATCCTGTCATCGTCCGCATCAAAAGAGATATCGTCCATGAACAAAATGAACTTCATGGGTTCACGTGACAAAGATTCTATTATGTCCGACAGATGCGAAAGTTCGGTCTTGGGGATCTCGACCAGTCTCACGCCTTTATCGAAGAACATCCTCGCAGAAGATTTAACGGTCGAAGACTTGCCCGTACCCGCGTCGCCGTAGAGCAGCACGTCTTCGAACGGGAGCCCTTGCGCAAAGGCCGCAGTATTAGCTGCCACCATATCCCTCTGCCTCTCATAACAGAACAGGTCAACGGCACTCACGGGATCGGGGTTGATCACGGGGACAAGCCTGCCGTCCTTTATCCTGAAGAAATCGTAACGGGTAAAAATGCCGTAACCGGAAGTATCTATTGAATCGATCATCTTAAGATAACGTTTCTTAAGATCGATCCTCGAAGAAGTAAAATCTGGAAGATATCCGTCGTATACCAGCTGCTCCTTAAGATCAAAGGAGGTATAGCTTCCGATGCGGGTCAGAAGCTCAAGTTCGCGCTGCGCGGTGAGCTTCATCAGGGAACTCTGCTTTCCCGCGCTCTCCGGATCAACGATCGAATCGATCTTATATCTGAGATAAGGGTTCATATCGTCAACGAGAACATCCCATATGGCTGCGGAAAGATCGCAGTCAGGGCGAAGTGAATACAGGACCGAGCAGAAATGGCCGTAACTGTCTATCATCTCCTCGATACTGTATCCCGGCTCGAGCTTAAACAGATAATCACAAAGACTTGCCAGAGGCTCCTTCTCGCGTACTCCGCGGAAGAGCGCTATTGAACAGATCTCCCTCAGTAAAGACATGACCGTTCCTCCTTGCCTGAGAGTGCGTCCTCAAGAAGGCTCTTCAGGTATTCGTAACGGTGACGTTTCTCCTCCTTCGCGAAATGCACCTGCCGCTCCTGCACGGGATTGCCCTCGTAGATCAATTCGCGGGCTTCATCCCCGAACTGTTCCGAGGTAAGGTCGAATACCACGTCACCAACCGCGTTATAACAGTGGAAGTTTCCGTCCGGCCGCTTAATGCCGTATACCTCTCCCCCGTAGATATCCTGTGCAAGGAACGCGGTTACGGAACACTGACCCATCGTCCTGTTATCAGGCGTCCATCTGTCCCGCATCCTGGGCGCGCAGGTCTGTGCGCACCACAGAGCGCTTAAGGTATCATAGAGCTCGCGCGGAGTTCCGGCATTGCGGTATTTCTCATCTGCCGGAAGCAGATCGGCCTTTTCCCAACCGTAAAAAGAATAACTCTCAGCCATCTGTCAGTAATTTATTATCGCACCCTTATCGGCGGATGACACAGCCTTCGCATAACGCTTGAGATACCCGGTAAGTTCGGGCTTCTCGGGAAGCGGCATGGTCTTCCTTCTGTTCTCGAGTTCCTCATCGGATATCATGATATCGATCTTATACTCGGGAATATTGATGGAAATGATATCACCGTCCTGGATATAAGCGATGTTGCCGCCGGAAGAAGCCTCAGGGCTTACATGGCCTATCGAAGCGCCTCTCGTTGCGCCGGAGAAACGGCCGTCTGTTATCAGAGCGACTTCTTTATCAAGGCCCGCGCCTGCGATCGCAGATGTCGGTGAGAGCATTTCTCTCATGCCGGGACCTCCGGCAGGACCCTCATATCTTATGATGATGACATCGCCCGGCTGAACCTTGCCCGAATATATGAACTCGATCGCCTCTTCTTCACTGTTGAAGCATCTTGCCGGACCCTCATGAACGAGCATCTCTTCAGCTACAGCAGACCTCTTGACAACGCAGCCGTCCGGAGCGAGATTGCCCTTAAGCACCGCAAGTCCGCCGGTCTTAGTGAACGGATCGTCTATCGGTCTGATGACACCGGGATCGATAACCTTGGAATCCTTGACATTCTCCCTCAAAGTCTTCCCCGTTACCGTCATGACATCGCCGTAGATAAGGCCTTCATCAAGCAGTTCCTTCATAACCGCATAAATGCCGCCCGCCTCATTGAGATCCTCCATATACGTCGGGCCTGCAGGCGCGAGATGACAGATATTGGGTGTTCTCTCCGATATCTCGTTGATGTGGTCAAGATCGATCGTGATCCCGCATTCATTGGCGATCGCGGGAATGTGGAGCATGGAATTCGTCGAACATCCGATAGCCATATCTGCAGCGATCGCATTCTCGAACGCCTCGTGAGTCAGGATATCGCGGGGTCTTATGTTATGCCTTACACACTCCATGACCTGCATGCCCGCATGCTTGGCGAGGATGATACGGTCGGAGTATACCGCAGGGATCGTGCCGTTTCCGGCAAGCGCCATTCCGAGCACTTCGGTAAGACAGTTCATTGAGTTCGCGGTATACATGCCGGAGCACGAGCCGCAGGACGGACATACCTTATTAACGAATTCTTCGAGCTTATCCTCATCCATCTTACCGGCAGCGTATGCGCCTGTTGCTTCGAACATCGCCGACAGGGATCTCTTTTTCCCGTCTACCCTGCCCGCGAGCATCGGACCTCCGCTGACAAACACAGTCGGCAGATTAAGCCTTGCGGCTGCCATCAGAAGGCCCGGCACGTTCTTGTCGCAGTTGGGTATCATGACAAGTCCGTCAAAGCCGTGAGCCATGACCATAGCTTCGGTGGAATCCGCGATCAGGTCACGCGTCACGAGCGAATACTTCATTCCGACGTGCCCCATCGCGATACCGTCACACACGGCGATCGCGGGAAATACTATCGGTGTTCCGCCTGCAGTCCTGATGCCCGCCTTGACAGCCTCGGTTATCTTATCGATGTTCATGTGTCCCGGAACTATCTCGTTATAGGAACTGACAACTCCGATAAGGGGGCGTTCAAGCTCCTCTTTTGTAAGTCCCAGAGCATGGTAAAGGGATCTGTGGGGGGCATTGGCAAAACCGTCAACTATCGTATCTTTGATCATAATCTCGCTCGCTTTCTTTTCGAAAAGGGCCACGAGTAAACGCAGCCCTTAAGTTGATACTAAAGTAAAGATGCCTGCATCAGTTGTTGATGAGCTTATCCTCGTCAGACCAGCTGTAGAGCTTTCTGATCTCCTTGCCTACTGTCTCGGCAGGATGCTCGGAAGCAAGCTTTCTCATAGCCTTGAAGTGAACCTGTGCGCCGGAATCGCTCATATCGAGAAGGAATTCCTTGGCAAAAGAACCGTCCTGGATATCCTTAAGGACCTTCTTCATGGCCTTCTTTGTGTCTTCTGTGATGATCTTGGGACCTGTTACATAATCGCCGTACTCAGCAGTATTGGATATGGAATATCTCATACCGGCAAAGCCGCTCTGATAGATAAGATCAACGATGAGCTTCATCTCGTGAACACACTCGAAGTAAGCGTTACGGGGATCGTAACCTGCCTCGACCAGTGTCTCGAAGCCTGCCTGCATCAAAGCGGTAACGCCACCGCAGATAACAGCCTGCTCGCCGAACAGGTCTGTCTCAGTCTCCTGTCTGAACGTAGTCTCAAGAACGCCCGCTCTTGCGCCACCGATGCCTGCCGCATAAGCAAGGCCCAGATCCCATGCATCGCCTGTGGCATCCTGCTCAACTGCGATAAGACAGGGCGTGCCCTTGCCGATCTGATACTCGGAACGGACCGTGTGTCCGGGAGCCTTGGGAGCTATCATGATGACATTGATGTCGGAAGAAGGCTTGATGCAGCCGAAATGGATGTTAAAGCCGTGTGCAAATGCCAAAGTCTTGCCGGGAACAAGATTGGGCTCGATGGATTCTTTATAGAGCTTAGCCTGCTTCTCATCGGGAATAAGGATCATGATGATGTCAGCAGACTTAACAGCCTCTTCTACGCTCAGAACTGTAAGGCCCTGTGACTTAGCCTTATCTGCGCTCTTGGATCCCTCATAGAGGCCTACTACCACGTTAACGCCCGAATCCTTGAGATTCAGGGCATGAGCATGTCCCTGTGAACCGTATCCGATTATAGCTACGGTCTTGCCGTCAAGCTTTGAAAGATCACAATCCTTCTCGTAAAAAATCCTGCTGTTGTCGTTTGCCATTTTATATATACCTCCGTATATTAAATTACTTTGTAAGTATGCTCTCGGGACCGCGCTCCAATGCGACGATACCCGTTCTGCACATCTCTATGATACCGAATGGTTTCATATTATCAATAAAGGCATCGATCTTCGTCGTGTCGCCTGTTATCTCAAGGCACATGGCATCAGCGGAATAATCCACTATCTTTGCCTTGTACACATCGATGGCATCGCGCAGATCCGCGCGGGTCTCGGAAGAATTCCTGACCTTGATCAGCATAAGCTCTCTTCTTATCCCGATATCGCCGCTGATGACCTCGACCTTCTTGACATTATATAGCTTTTTAAGCTGACTTACGAGCTGATTAAGATCATCCTCGTCTCCCGAGAAAGTAAGGGTTATCCTCGAGAACTCGGGCCTTTCCGTCTCACCTACGGTCAAAGTGTCGATATTGAAGCCTCTCCTGTTGAACATGCTGGTCACTCTCATGAGGACACCGGACTTATTCTCGACATAAACCGCTATAACATAGCTTGTATTGCTCATATCCTGTCCTCCTTATCAAGTATCAGCCTGTCATAAGCGCCGCCCGGACGGAGCATCGGGAGCACCATGTCGTCCTTATCGATGATCAGTTCGACAAGTGCAGGTCCTTCTGCTTCATAAGCCTTTGCGAACGCTTCCCTGAACTGCCCGATATCCGACGCTCTGTATCCTTCGCATCCGAAAGCCTCTGCGAGTCTTATGAAGTCCGTCTTCCTGTCGAGTGTCGTATTCGAATAGGTCTTGTTATAGAACAGATTCTGCATCTGACGGACCATGCCGAGCGCTCCGTTATTGACAACGACCACCGTAACGGGAACATGGTATGTTATCGCCGTGGCAAGTTCGATCATATCCATGCCGAAGCTGCCGTCGCCGGTGATAAGCACTGATCTCTTGCCGGTCCCGAAGGATGCTCCTATTGCAGCGCCCATTCCGAATCCCATGGTCCCGAGTCCGCCTGACGAGATCCAGGTCCTCTTCTTCTTGAATTCGTAATACTGGGCCGTCCACATCTGGTGCTGACCAACGTCGGTCACTATCTCGGTATCGTCATCAACGATATCGGAAACAGCCTTAACGGCAAGTTCCGGAAGGAAATCATCGCCGTATCCGAATTCCTTTTCCTGCTCAAGGAGCTTCTCGATCTTAGTCATCCAGTTGGGATTGCGCTTATAATCCACATGTTCGATAAGCTTGCGCAGAAAATCGGATATATCACAGGAAACACCCAGATCCACTTTGACATTCTTGCCGATCTCGGCATCGTCTATGTCTATATGTATCTTGCGAGCACCCGCGCAGAACTTCTTTGCATCGCCTGTGGAACGGTCCGAGAACCTCGCGCCGATCGCAATGATAAGATCCGCTTTGGCCATCGCCTTGGAAGATGCGAAGTGGCCGTGCATCCCCTGCATTCCGAGGAACCTGTCAAGTTTTGTCGGAAGCTCTGAAAGTCCCATCATGGAGCATCCGATGACAGCATCGATCTTATCCGCGAGTTCGGATATTAGCGCGCCTGCTCCCGCCCTTACGGCGCCTCCGCCGAAATAGATATAAGGACGGCTCGAATCCGCGATCATATTTGCCGCCTCGATGACCTTATCCTCGGGAGCCGGCTCCCCTGCCGTTTTGACAACAGGAGCCTTATAAGCAAATTCACACTTAGCCTGCTGTATATCCTTGGGGATATCCACGAGTACGGGACCGGGACGGCCGGACTTAGCGATCCTTATGGCCTCTCTTATGGTATCGGCAAGCTCGTTCACATCATGAACGATGAAATTATGCTTTGTAATGGGAAGTGTCACACCGGCGATATCGATCTCCTGGAAACAGTCTCTTCCTATCATGTTGTTGGCGACATTGCCCGTGATCGCAAGAAGAGGCACCGAATCAAGGTGCGCAGTCGCGATTCCCGTAACAAGATTGGTAGCGCCGGGGCCCGACGTAGCGAGTACGACTCCGATCTCACCCGTTGCCCTTGCATATCCGTCTGCCGCATGCGCCGCGCCCTGCTCGTGAGCCGAGAGCACATGGGTAATGCGGTCACTCTTCTTATAGAGCTGGTCGTAGATATCGATAACGGTACCGCCCGGGTATCCGAAGATCGTCTTGACATTCTGCTCTATAAGCGTCTCGATAACGATTTCCGCTCCGCTGAGTTTCATCCTGACTCTCCTTATCTTAAAATTAAAAGTCTCCGCTTCGCACAAATGAACTTTGCACGAAGAAGAGACGAAATGACTTTTATATTCCGCGGTACCACTCTTCTTGGATCACAATGACCCCGCTCACCGGTGTCTTACAACACCTTCCTCTGTAACGGGAGAACCCGGTAAGACTTAATAACACAAAAGCTTTAGGTCTTACGGCTCCGGGATGACTCATCATTACGCTTACCGCACCGTCTCGCACCGCCCGACGGCTCTCTTTAACGGAATACGCGCATCTTTTTTCCCTTCAGCGCCTTTTTGTAATTAAAGCATTTACGGCTTAAAAAGTCAATTGATCAATAGCCTGCAAGAAATTCCCTGGTCCTTTCCTGCCTCGGGTTGCTGATGACTTCGCTTCCCTGTTCGACTATAACGCCGCCGTCCATGAATACTATATGATCAGCCACATCCCTGGCAAAAGCCATCTCATGAGTGACTATTACCATCGTCATATGTTCCTTTGCGAGTTCCCTTATGACCTTAAGGACTCCGGACGTAAGTTCCGGGTCGAGCGCCGATGTGGGTTCATCAAAGAAGAGTATGTCGGGATTAAGTGCCAGCGCTCTTGCTATGGAGACTCTCTGCTGCTGTCCGCCCGAGAGGCTGCATGGGTATGCATCAGCCTTTTCGAGCATGCCGAGCTTTCTTAACAGATTGTCGCAGATCTCATTTGCTTCGTCGCGCGACTTCTTGTGTACTACAACGAGGGACTCCGTGATATTCCTCCTCACGGAAAAATGGGGGAAAAGATTGAAATTCTGGAACACCAGTCCGAATCTGCCCCTTATCTGCTGGAGAGTCTTCCTGTCGGCATATTGTGTAAGTCCGGAATTGGAAGTGGTGACCAGCGTCTGCCCCGATATCTTTATGTCGCCTTTGTCGATCATCTCAAGCGTCGTGGCGCAGCGCAGGAGCGTTGACTTGCCGCCGCCCGAAGGTCCTATGATCCCGACTACCTGTCCCTTCTCCACGGTAAGGTCGATACCCTTGAGCACCTCGAGGGAACCGAACGATTTATGGATATTTCTCATCTCAAGTACACTCATAGGTCCCTCACGAGTAGTAATTCATTGATTTCTCGGCGCGGTTCATGACGATCTCAATGATGCCGTTCATTACATAATAGAACACGCCCGCGACAATAAAAGGAATGACGGAAACCTGCGCGGATGCAAGGTTCTTTGCCATTGTGAACATCTCGGTGACCGCAAGCACCTGGGCAAGCGACGTGTCCTTAACAAGCGTTATCACCTCATTCGTGATCGACGGCAGCACGCGCTTTACCACCTGCGGCAGAATGATCCTGAAGAAAGTCTGCATCCTGGTAAAGCCCAGTATCTGCGCTGCTTCGTACTGACCTTCCGGCATGGACTGTATGCCTCCCCTGAAGATCTCTGCGAAGTATGCAGCATAGTTTAAAGAGAAACCGATAATGGTTGCGACAAACCTGTACTTGAACGGACCGACGTCGAGATCTGACAGCTTAAAGCCGAACACATAATACGGGCCGAAATAGACAAGAAGGAGCTGCAGCATGAGGGGAGTTCCGCGCATTATGGAGATATAGACACGGACTATTCCCGCGATGATGCGGCTCTTAGACATACGCCCCCGGGCTACGAGAAGCCCGAGGGGTATGGAAAAGAGCAATGTCAGGAAAAAGATCCCTAATGTGAATCTTAATCCGCCAGCAAGCTGAACTAATGTGGAATTTAAGCTGCTCAAGACTTAACCGATGGTCGTGATGTCCTCGCCGAACCACTCGTTGGAGATGCGCGCAAGTGTTCCGTCGGCAGCCATATCCTCGAGAGCAGCCTGAACCTCATCGCGGAGAGCTTCATTTCCGATGGCAAATCCGACACCGTACTCTTCAGCAGCGATAGCCTCATCAAGAACTTCAAAGTTGCTGCCTGACTGCTGGATCTGGTAACGTGCAACGATCTCATCCATAACGATCGCATCGACAGCGCCTGTCTCAAGTTCCATCATGGCATTCAGATAATCATCGACCTGAACAAGCTCTGCAAATGTTGCCGTAAGGTCAGCATTCTCTTCAAGTGCAGCAAGTCCCGATGAATCCTTCTGGACCGCAACGGTCTTTCCCGCAAGATCGGCAAGAGATGCAATGCCGGAATCGGCATTTACGACTACTACCTGATTATTGGCCATGTAAGCTTCGGTCCATGCATACGATTCCTCGCGTCCGCTGATCGTAAATCCGTTCCATATGCAGTCTATGTTTCCGGAATTAAGTTCCTGATCCTTGGAATCCCATGCGATAGGCTGAGCTACGAATTCCCTGCCGAGTCTGTCTGCAACTTCAGCCGCAAGATCAAGATCGAAACCCGTGTAGGAACCGTCCTCGGCAACGAAGCCCATCGGAGGGAATTCGGCATCAAATCCGACAGTAAATGTTCCGGCGGATGCAGAACCGTCTTCAGTAGCGGCATCTGAACATGCTGCCAAAGGCATTACGAGCATGGCAGCCGTCAAAACAGCAGTAATAAACTTCTTCATAACAAACCCTTCTTTCTGCGGCCTTTGTTGACCACCCGCGTATTGTAGCATAATAAACACTTTATCGCGATACAGAATTGAGGAGCAGAGTTTTTATTATGATGTCTGCATAATTACATCGACAATGTCGTCGCGGCTTACGGAGGATTCGTACCAGACCGAATAAGCATATGTCTCATCCTGCGTCTCACAGTTCCATGTCGCCATGAAGAACCGGTCGTCAGCGCCCGCGATCATCACATTCTGAAGACCGTCTATATCAGGCTGTTCGTACATCACATAATCGGCATAGTCACCGGGGATATCCGCCTGCACCTCTGAGGCCGGCGCTTTGCGGATCGTGCACAGCAGATTATCATGCTTATCGAGATACTGAACCTCGATCATGCCAAACGAGTAGTAATAATACCGTGTTGAAACACTTCCGTTAACACTGTCCGGGAAGTCCGCTCCGATACCCGACATCGCATAAAGCTCCTCTGCGCTTCCCGCTTCGATCACAGCATTTGCGACCGGTGTCTCGCCGACCGCTCCGTCAATGCATTCCGCAACAGTTTCATCCGAGGTGTCCTCCTCACATTCTCCGCCGTAGGTCATGTCATTCGCCTCTGTAGCCGCCGAACGTATCGAGAGTTCATCAGAAGCAGCATCAATATACATTGCTTCTGCAAATGTTTCCTCAGAGTCGGCTTCCGGCCTGGCGGAATCATTTCTGCCGGTATTTGAAAGCTTAAACAGCACGCCGCCTCCGATCAGGAATATCAATGCAGCTGCTATAGCCGCGATAAAACCCGAATACTTCCGCAAAGGCGTAACGGCTGCTTTCCGCGCAGGGGAAAGCGCCTCCTCTATATATCTGTCATCCGCTTCGCTTAACGCGCGCAGAAGTCTTTCCGCCTGCTGTCTGTTATCCATAATAACCTTCTTTATTAAGCACTGCCTGCAAGCTCTCTCTGGACCTTGACAGGCTCATCTTCACTTTACTTACACCAAATCCGTATTTATCGGCTATCTCTTTTACGGAGTCGCCGAAGAAGTATCTTCTCATGAAGATCTTTCTTGCATCATCCGCAAGTGTTCCCAGGAATTCATTGATTATCCTCTTAAGCTCCTCGCTGTCGGAATCATCATCCGTCCTCTGCGCCGATTCATCGGGGATACACTCCTCCAGTTCTTCGATCATGAGAGGGACTTCGCCTCCGCCCCTCTTCTGAGCATGCATCCTGTCGTAACGGTCCAGGCTCAGATTGCGCGTTATCTTCGCCAGAAAAGCCTGAAGCGACGCGGGCCTCACCGGCGGGATCGAATTCCATGTCTTGAGATAAGTATCATTCTCACATTCCTCAGAGTCCTCATGGCTCCTCAGTATCCCGTAAGCGATGCTGCGCAGGAGCCGCCCGTACTTATCACGGGTGGACCCGATCGCCTGCTCATCCCTGGCAAAATACATATCGATGATGACGTTGTCTTCCATGGATACATTATAACACCCCCTCTCGCCTTTAAGACGGAAACGGGTTCAAGGAAGTCACATATTTACCGGAACACGGAAAACTTCAGCTTTTCGCGAAAAGAAAAGGATCAGCGGTCCTCTCTGTAGTAATTGAGGCCGATCGCCGTAGGGGCGTTGGAGCTGCCGTGCCTGCGGCTTCTTATGGAGCTTACGATGAGAACGATCAAAGTGACGATGAAAGGAAGCGCGGAGAAGAACTGCGCCGGAATGCCGGAAAGCCAGCCCAGCGTTTTGGGGAAGGTAGTGGCAAGAGGCATATTATAGACTCGCAGCGTATTAAAGAAACCGAAGACGAATGTACCGAAGATCGCCTTCGCCGTGGACCAGTCAGCAAAGATGACGAGAGCTATCGCGATCCAGCCGTAGCCGTTGATCCAGCAGTTGGATCCTTCGAATGTGCCTCCCATGTTAAGTCCCATGTAAAGGCCGCCGATACCCATGATGCCCGAACCTGCCATTATGTGAAGATACTTATAGCGGACGATGTTTATTCCGAGTGCATCCGCCGCTCCCGGATTCTCACCTATCGCGCGGAGGCGCAGTCCGCAGGTGGTCTTCCCGAAGTAAAGCCATATGACGACCGCGATGATCACGGCAAGATAAACAAGGATATTGTGCGAGAAAAATGCCTTGCCGATAACGGGGATCTTTGACAATCCCGGGATCTCTATGGCGGAGATGCTGTTTACAAGGCGCTCGCACTCACGCATGGCAGGCCACTTCGGACCTAAAGCATTGCCGATAAAGAAGTACACGGCAACTCCGATAGTGGTTATCGTAAGTCCGGTGACATTCTGGTTAGCCTGCAGCGTTATGGTAAACAGACAAAAGATTGATCCGACGAGTGCAGAAGCGATAAAGCTTACAAGGACGCCCGCAAGAAGCGAATCACATCTGCATCCGATAAGGTAGCCTGCTACTGCGCCGACAGCCATAGTCCCTTCGACGCCGAGATTAAGGGATCCCGACTTCTCGACCATGATCTCTCCGCTCGTGGCAAAGAGCAGCGGAATGCTGTAGATAACGATATTAAAAAGAAACAGAGTGATCACTTCAAACATCTTTGCCGCTCCCCCCGTCAGAAGCTTTGGAAGGCTCCGTCTTTGCCGTGTGCACCCTGACCAATCTGAAATTAGCAAAGAAATCGGCCGCCAGTATCGAGAACAGGAATATGCCCTGCATAAGATCCGCAAAATTATGGTCGATCTGCGAATAGGAAGCAGATGCGGCCTGACATCCGTACTGAAGCACTGAGATGAGCAGACTGACGATCCCGATCACGGGCACCGACAGTTTTGACAGCCATGCAACGATGACGCCGGTCCAGCCGACATTATTGGTAATATCGGTAGATATCGTTCCGGAAGCGGAAGCGGTGAATGCGCCGGCAAGGCCTATGAGCGCGGCAGACAGGAATATGGTCCTGACCGTTATCTTATAAACATTCATGCCAGCATACTTAGCCGTATTAACACTGTCTCCGACTACTGATATCTCATAACCCTGCTTCGTGCTCTTAAGATAAAAGTAGACAAGGACCGCTATCAATATGGCTGCAGGAACGGTATAAAGCAGTTTGAAGTTCCCGATCTCGATCCCGTCCATAATGGCATTCTCCGGGAACTTTGCGAAGATCGGGCGTTCCGAATCCTCCCTCAGAAAGAAATTCCAATCGGCTTTGGTCTCGCCTAAGTATTTAATGACGTAGAGCATGATGTAATTGATCATGAGCGTCATCAGGGTCTCGTTGGTATTAAACCGCACCTTAAGATGAGCCGTGACAAGACCTATCACACCGGCAGACACAGATGCGGCGATGCACATCAGCAGCACCACGACCGGTCCCGGAAGGGAATCTCCGAGCTTAAAGGCAACAACAGCGGCAAGAATCGCTCCGGCAATAAATTCACCCTCACCGCCGATGTTCCAGAAACGCATCTTAAATGCAAGAGCCAAAGCCAGTGAAGTTATGAGCAGGGGAACGAACAGCTTGAGCAGTCCTTCCACGCTCTTTCCGGGATACCGGTTTCCGATAAGTCCGATAGTGATCATATCGCGGTAATATGACAAAGGATTGATCCCCAATGACGAGAGTATTATCCCTCCTATTATGAAGGACACGGCAATGCCTGCAAGATAAAGGCATATCTTGCGTATCAGTCTTACTTCAGATCTTCTTACAAGGTGGAATCTCATTTATCTTCCCCCTCGCTCATATCGGAGGCCTCTTCCCATTCCTCCTCGGTGAAAGCCGAATCACGCGCAATACCGGCAGGGCTGTCGGCCTTGACGTTAACAAGGCTTACGGCACCGGTCATCATGAGACCGAGCTCTTCCTTGGTAACCTTGTTCGCATGGACCACGCCCTGAAGCCTGCCGTGACACATGACCATTATCTTGTCACACAAAGCCATCATAACATCGAGGTCTTCTCCGATGAACAGCACTCCGACACCCTTTTTCTTCTGCTCGTTGATGATATCGTAGATAGTATATGAAGAATTGATATCAAGTCCCCGCACGGGATAGGCCGTTATAAGGACATCAGGATCCGATTTGATCTCACGCCCGAGAAGAACCTTCTGAACATTACCGCCCGACAGTCTTCTCACGGGTGTATCGATCGAGGGAGTCGCGATATTGAGCATCTTAACTATGGACTCCGCCTGTGAACGGGCGCGTTTGCGGTCGACCATAAGTCCTTTGGTGTCAGAATAATCCTTGAGGATAACATTGTCCGCAACGGATAACGAAGGCGCAAGTCCCATTCCGAGACGGTCTTCCGGAATAAAGCTCATCGCTATTCCGGCGGCGGATATGCGCTTGGCGTTCATACCGACCAGATTCCGGCCTTTATGAACGATCTTGCCGGACTTTATCTTTCTGAGTCCCGCAACCGCTTCGCACAGTTCCTTCTGGCCGGACCCGGCTATGCCTGCAACACCGAGGATCTCTCCGCCTCTTATATAAAAGCTCATATTATCGACAGCGGTCGTGCCTTCATCGGAATCGACACACAGATCCCTGACCTCGAGCAGAGGCTTTGTCTTCTCCATATGAGGCCTGTCGATATTGAGTTCGATCTTGCGGCCCACCATGAGCTCGGTAAGCTTCATCTTTGTAACTTTATCCGTCTCGACAGTGTCTATGTACTCACCTTTTCGAAGAACGGCGACGCGGTCGCTTATCTCCATCACCTCGTTCAATTTGTGGGTGATTATTATTATCGAGTGTCCGCTTTCCTTCATCTTGCGGCACACATCGAAAAGCTTCTTTGTCTCCTGAACCGTAAGCACCGCGGTAGGCTCGTCCAGTATGATTATCTTTGCGCCGTAGCAAAGGACTTTAATTATCTCCAGAGTCTGTTTCTCGGAAACAGACATATTAGCAACTATCTTTGTCGGTTCAAGTTCAAATCCGAACTCGGCCGCGATGGCTTCTATCTCCTTATTGCGGTCTTTCTTAAGCAGGAATCCGCTGTCCTTCTTCCCCATCCACACATTGTCGGCCGCCGTGAAACGGTCAACAAGCTTAAAGTGCTGATGGACCATTCCTATCCCGAGACGCCTCGCATCGTCAGGTGAATTGATGACGACCTGTTTTCCGTCCATAAAAACAGAACCGCTGTCGGGCGGATAGATGCCCGACAGCATGTTCATTAAAGTGGTCTTGCCCGAACCGTTCTCTCCGAGAAGCGCCAATATCTCGCCTCTGCGTAGATTAAGGTTGATGTTTTTATTGGCAGCAACAGACCCGAAGTTCTTTGAGATACCCCGAAGTTCTATCGCGTAATCAGCTGCTGCCATCGTTTGATGCCCTTTCGAGGTCAGGATTCATCAACTACGCCTGCGACGTAGTAGTTCATCGATCCCTGAATAACATCGTCACCGACAGAAGGCTCACCGCCAGCAACAATGATATTGTTTTCGTTATCCATGAGATCCATGCTCACCTGCTCTACAGTAACCGAGCCGGCTTCACCCGAGAATCTCAATGCGGTGCCTGAGAATACATCCCACTCACCGGATACCATGAGGTCTCTAGCGAGAGCTATAGCCTCAGCAGCCTCGGGAGCATTGTTGTCAGTCAAAGGTGAGATGTCGACCATTCCCTCGGAAAGGCCGCCGTAATAGTTGCCGCCGATGTTGCTTACGAACTCGGAAGCGGAAGACTCATTCATAGCAGTCTCCATTGCAAGCTGATAGAAGACATCCCAGTTCCATACAGGAGCCGTAAGGTGCGCATCATGTGCTTCAACAGACATATCGGAGTTATATCCGCAGCCGTAAACACCCTGCTCGTTAGCTACGATCTGAGGCTGAGCCGAGTCACAGTGCTGTGCGATAACGCCGCAGCCGTATGTTGTGATAAGGACCTCTGCAGCCTGACGCTCAAGCTCCTGGTCTCCCCATGTGGAGATCTCTTTAACATGAACAACCGCATCGGGATTAACGGAAAGCACGCCCAATGTGAAAGCATTGATGCCGGAACATGTCTCTGCATATTCAGTTCCCCACGCGGATACGTAACCCAAGTCGTTATTGCCGATCTCGAGTGACTTGTAGCCTGCGGCGATACCCGCAAGGTAACGGGCCTGATAGATACGGCCGAAATAGTTGTTGAAGTTTGTATCATTGGAAAGATAACCGGTTGCATGACAGAAAACGATATCCGGATACTCTTCTGCTGCTTCTGCGAAAGCGTTGAGATAGCCGAAGCTTATTCCGAAGATGATGTCACAGCCCTGTCCTGCGAGCTGCTCGATTGCAGTCATTACCTGCTCGTCATCCTCGGGAACATTGTCAATGATCTTAAGGTTATCTGCAACGGATAATCCGAGATTCTCCATAGCTGTCGTGATGCCCTTATGATGCGCATAGGTGTAACCTGCGGTATCATTCTGGCTGTTGATGTAAATGGCACCTACGGTAAAATCACTGCCCGTATTGCCGCCCTCGACGCTTTCGCTGCCCGTGTCTGCGCATCCCGCGAAGAGCGCGCCGCACATTACGACTGAAGCAACAAGCACTGAAAGTAACTTCTTCATATACTCCTCCTAATAGTTCTTTTATATGTATCAACAATACATATCACGTTTGATCATCTGCGGAAGACTATATTGCCGCCTTCCATAGAATCGATGAGGGCGAGTGATTCAACCCGGATCCCCTTTTTCCTCAACGCATCGCCGCCGCCCTGGAAACCCTTCTCTATCGCAATTAAAGTTCCGGCAACACGCGCGCCTGCCTGCTCCACGATATCGATAAGTCCGTTAAGGGCGTTCCCTTTTGCAAGAAAGTCATCGCAGATCAGCACAACGTCCGACGGATCGATATATTCCCTGCTGACGACTATGTTAAAAGTCTTTTTATGTGTAAATGAATAAACGGGAGAACTGTATACTTCCCCTGAAATGTTAAGGGCTCCATGTTTCTTGGCAAACACCATGGGAACACCGAGCTTCTGGGCAACGGCAAAAGCAAGAGCTATGCCGGAAGCCTCGACGGTGAGGACCTTGGTAACACCCGCATCTTTAAAAAGCGAGGCGCCCTCCTGTCCCATAAGCGTCATAAAAGAAGTATCGATCTGCTGATTGAGAAAGCTTCCTACTTTGAGTATATCTCCCGGAAAGACTTCCGCTTCCGCGAGTATCTTGTCTTCAAGTTCTTTTATGCCGCTCACCTCTCTCTCAGATCACCCTGTAATTGTAGTTTGCAGGTAAATGCATGTCAATTGTTAAGAACGTACAGATAATAATCCATATACCCGCGGATCACGGCATCGCTGAGAGACGGGCCTCCCGCTTCCACGATATCGTTCCCGTACTTATCTTTGAGAGCGCGCGGCAAGCGTTCGAAAAGAACCTCTCCCCCGTCTTCCGTAAAGACAAGCGCCGTTCCCGAGAACACATCCCACTCGCCCGACAGCATCAGCGATCTTGCAAGATCGACAGTCGTATTCGTAACGTCCGAATCGTCTGACAGGTCTGCCGTATCGAGGACGCCTTCTTCCAGACCGCAATAATAATTACCGCCCATGTCCGATGCGAACCCGGAGGCTGACGATCCGTTCATCGCAGCGCTCAAAGACAGGGTATAAAAAGACTTCCAGTCATATGAAGGAACCGTGATATCTTCATCCGAAGAACCGTCAGCAGCCGCAATAGCCGCATAGGAATTGTCCCCGTTTACCGAATCCGCCGAACTTACCGTCCTTATGCCGGCATCGGGATTGACCGAGAGAACGCCCAGCGCAAATGCGTTGATACATGAATAATGACCGGGATTCCACGGATCCTCCTCTCCGACGTACCAGATCACGTTATCTTCCGACTCCAGTGATCTTCTTCCCGCCACGATGCCTTCAAGATACATAACCTGATATGCTTTCATCGAATAATTGATAAGATTGGCATTATTGGAGAAAAAGCCGTCAGCCTGGCAGAAGATGATATCGGGATACTCTTCAGCCGCATAAGCGACAGTGTACATATAACCCGGATCCAGAAAGTAGATTATATCGCAGCCTCTTACGGCAAGCTCTTCAACAGCCTCCTGCAGTCCGGCAGTGTCATCGGGTGATATATCATCACATATCCTGAGATTCGTGTCTGTATCCAATTCGAGATCTTCCATGGCATCCGATAAGGCAAGGCAGTGCACATATGCCGGTTCCGTATCATCATCCGAGTTCCCGGGATACACAACGCCGACCATGATATCTTCGCCAAGGGTCCCGGAAGGAACGGTATCCTCCTCCGAAGTTACGTCTGCCGGATTATCAGAACAGGCGGTAACAAATGATCCGCACAGGATCAGAAGCGCGGCAAGTCCCGCACAGAACTTAAGCTCATTCTGCCTGATCTTTCTCATCGGAGTCATCCTCGTCAGAGTTCTCCTTCAGATCCGTGTGCTCTGAACCGGTATCGTGTTCCGTATCGCTGATCTCATCGGAAAGACCGTCATCGGCATCATCCTTTCCGGATCCGTTATCCTCTTCCGAGGCCTTTGCCTCTGCTTCGGACTTCTCCCTGCGCTCCTGCTCAGCCTTCTTAAGCTCCTGCTTCTTCTCTTCATAGAGTTTTGCAGCAGCCTCAAGATCGCCGTCTGCCTCATATATCGACTCGAACTCGGGACCGTCGACCTTATAGACATCGATAAGCCTCTTGGCAAGACCTTCCACGATGCTTCGCTTCTCCTCAAGGATGCGCTTGGTATCTTCATAACACTCGGTAATGATCCTCTGAACTTCCTTGTCGATCTCATAGGCGGTGGCATCGGAGTAACTCTGTACCTGTCCGAACGACTGACCTACAAATATCTCTTCACTGTCATCGCCGAATACCATATTCCTGAACTTGGGCGACAGTCCGTACCGCTTGACCATTGCCATGGCGGTGCGGTTGCAGGATTTAAGATCGGAAGCGGCTCCCGTCGATACTTCTCCGAGGAACAGCTCTTCGGCGGCGCGGCCTCCCAATGCCATTCGTATGGAATCAAGGAGCATCTTCTCCGTGTAGTAGTCAAGATCCTCTACGGGCTTATATGCCGTAAATCCTCCGGCCTGTCCCGCAGGTATGATAGTTACACGGTCTACTTTCTCTATATCGGATGTTGCACGGAGCACGACCGCGTGACCTGCTTCATGGTAAGCGGTCAGACGCTTAACCTTATCCGTCAGTCTCTTGGAATTCTTCTCGGGACCCATCATTACACGGAACGTGGCATCATTGATCTCGAGAGGTGTTATCTCTTTATTATTGCGCCTTGCGGCAAGGAGAGCAGCCTCGTTAAGGAGGTTCTCAAGATCCGCGCCCGTAAATCCTACTGTCGACAGGGCAACTTCCCTAAGACTGATCTCGGGTGAAAGGGGCTTGCCCTTGGCATGTATCTTAAGGATAGCCTCGCGCTCATCCACATCGGGAGGATTGACCATTACGCGCCTGTCAAAACGACCGGGACGGAGCAATGCAGGATCAAGGACATCGACACGGTTCGTGGCAGCGATGACTATGACGTTCGTATTAACATCGAATCCGTCCATCTCCACGAGGATCTGATTGAGCGTCTGCTCACGTTCATCCTGTCCGCCGCCTAATCCGGCGCCTCTCTTACGTCCTACGGCATCGATCTCATCGATGAATATTACGGCAGGAGCGGCTTTCTTGGCATCAGCGAAAAGGCTTCTTACACGCGACGCGCCGACACCGACGAGCATCTCGACAAAGTCAGAACCCGAGATGTAAAAGAACGGACAGTTAGCTTCACCTGCAACAGCACGAGCAAGAAGTGTCTTACCTGTTCCGGGCAGTCCGTGCAGAAGAACGCCCTTCGGGATCTTCGCACCCAATTCCTTATATTTCTTAGGATTCTTGAGGAAGTCTACGACTTCTGCCAGTTCTTCCTTCTCTTCGACAGAACCCGCGACATCCGTAAACTTGACTTTGATCTCATCGGGAGAAGTGAGCCTCGCCCTGTTCGAACCGAACGAGAACACGCTGTTGCCGTCTCTGGACTGCCTGTTGAGATTGATGAATATAACGACAGCCAGAACAATGAACCCGATGATCGACAGCGCATTTAGGATGGCTGTCCAGTCTATGGGTTCCGTATAATCATAACTCGATATCAGACCGTCGTTCTTATAGTCCTCAAGCTTATTGATCAGATCGGGAACATAAGCGTAGGGGACGCTGTGCGTGACAGTCTGTTGCATCCCCGACAGATCCCTGTATTGAATGGTTACCGTTGTGCCGTTTACCTCGACCTCGCTGACGCTGTAATCAGAATTCTCGATGATCTCCATAACATCGGAAAGCGTGGTCTCGGCAGCTGTTCCGTTACGGTTCCCGAACATAACGGTCGAGAACACGAGCAGCAATACTATAAGGATGCCGTAAAAGAGCAGCGCAGAACCGAATCTCGGCGGCCTGTTAGGCGTCCTTGGCGAATTCTTGGAAGAATCGTGTTTATTCGAGTTATTGCTCATTCTCCGGCCTCACTATCCTGATATCTTTAAAATCGCGGTAAACGCCGTCATAATCGAGTCCGTACCCTACGATAAACTTATCAGGTATGGTAAAACAATTATAATCGGGTACGAGTTCCGTAACCCTTCTGCTCGGCTTATCGCACGCGGTACAGATCTTTATCGATCTGGGATTTCTCGTTAAGAGCATCTCCTTAAGCTTCTTCAATGTCCTTCCGGTATCGATGATATCTTCTACGAGGAGGATGTTCTTACCGGAAATATCACTGGAGATATCTTTCTTAAACACAAAGTTGCCTGTTGAACGGTCACCCTGATAGCTCGAGATCTGGATGAAATCTATGCCTTCCACATCAACGGTAAGTTCTCTGACAAGATCGGCCGTGAAAATGAATGCCCCCGTAAGGACTCCTATGACAAATAAAGATTCTCCCTCATAATCACTGCTTATCTTCGCAGCGATCTGCTTAACCTTCTGTTTGATCTCCTCCTCGGAGATGAAGGACTCAAATCTATCCAAGCATATCTCCTTTCCTCGCAAGCTCGATCTTTATAAGCCGGGCTTTTCCGGAATTACCGTCTTCTTTAAGCCAGAGTTCTCTGGATCTTTCCGATATAAAGCCCTTGGCATGGCCTATTCCGGGGATCCACAGGATCTCATCATCCTTGCGGACCGAGATCAGATGAGATCTGGCATCTCTCGGAACCTTCATATCAGACAGGATCTTCCTGATATCCTTGGAATACAGGCTTCCTGCTCTTCTGAAGGTTCCTTCGAGAGGCTGCGCAGTTATCCTCAGGGAATCCGCTGCACAGACCCACGAATGAGTATTATATACTATTGCGTCGTTATTCTCAACGATTGAGACCGATATCAGCACTCCCGGATCCTCTAGGAATACCGTCTTCGGACCGGAAGAAAGATCGGCGGCGCAGACTTCAATATCAAGGTCGGCAAGGGCCGCAGGAAAACCCATATAAGTCGACATCGCGCAGGAAAGACCGTCCTTCCCGTCTCCGGGGCAGAATCCGATAAGGCCTTCCGTGCAAACACACATCCTCCCGAACGGCATATCGGCATACCTTGTACCGTCTTTTGCCGCAGCGAGCTCCCTTACTATATCGACATGCTTGTTCTCAAAGTCGGTGAGACTTCCGAATGTATCTTTCCACAACATCCTTATGATGTGGGTCACAACCGCTTCATGAAGTCCGCTGATGCAGGAACCGTCAATAAAGATGTGCCCGCCCTCTTTAACACGGATCCTTTCAAATTCCTGCCGCGCGGTTTCCTTAAGATAATCGGCATCGGCCTTCAGCAGCATATATGTATCATAAACAGCTTCCTGCGGGTCTTTGACAGACACTTCGCCTATAAGCGGGAAGATATCGTTACGCCATTTATTCCTCGTATAATCACTCTGAAAGTTAGTCTCATCCGTCGCGAAAAGGATATTACCGCCGCCAAGATATCTTAATATCTCTTCCTTGGAAGATCCGAGCAGCGGCCTTATTATCCCGGGATCACCTGTCATTGCAGTGAGACCGTCCAATCCCGCGCCTCTGTAAAGATTCATCATAAACGTCTCCGCAAGGTCTCCCTTGTGGTGGGCGGTTGCGATCCTGACCTTTTTCCCGGGCATATCAAGATCCCTGCTTATCTCGTCCGCATATTCATTGAACGCGCGGTATCTTAATAATCTGCCCGTCTCCTCAAGGCCTCTTCCCATCGACTTGGATTCCGCTCTTACGTCAAAATGAAAGACTTTTAACGGTATGCAAAGATCCTCACATAGGCGTATACAGAGTTTCTCATCATTATCCGCATTATCGCGGAGACCGTGATTTACGTGTACGGCGAATATCAACGGCAGATCTTCATACTCTTCGGTCAATTCATGAAGAACGCTGATCAGAGCAACGGAATCCGGCCCTCCCGACAGCCCGCAGACTATCGCTCCGGTATCCGTAA
The DNA here is from genome assembly GCA_017527865.1 of Clostridiales bacterium. GTDB lineage: Bacteria > Bacillota > Clostridia > Saccharofermentanales > Saccharofermentanaceae > Saccharofermentans. Next base: position 51,784 of record JAFXPN010000001.1, on the reverse strand, counting down.
GAAGACCGTACTTATTACAATGATCGTAGATCCTTGCCGCAAATCCTGACAAAGCCATCAATAAAATCCGTCAGGCATATCGTTATGTGAATCAGATGCAAAGAAATCCGAATTCTGCTCGTTCTCGTATTCATCGGGATCCGAAGGCTCGGGATAGTCATCTATGGGTTCGGGAGGAACATCCTCATCATCAAAGTGATAATCCGACGAGGCTCTGTCCTGAGGAGCCTTGGCGGTATATGAAGATCCGCCTCCCTTGGGATCCTTAGGCTCATCCTTCCTGTCCGGCTCGAAGAACAATGTCTTGGCTCCAAACCACTTTACATAACAGGTCGCGGTCTCACCGTGTCTGTTCTTTGCCACGATAAGCTGAGCATCCTGAATCTTCGTCTTAGGCTCATCACCTTCGCCGTCACCCTTGCTCTTTGCCTTGGGTCTGTGGATAAAGATTACACAGTCGGCATCCTGCTCTATAGCACCGGATTCCCTGATATCGGCAAGCCTTGGGACCTGATCTTCTTCATCTCTGTTCTCGACGCCTCTGTTGAGCTGTGACAATGCGATAACAGGAACCTGAAGATCCTTTGCGAGCACCTTGAGCGATCTTGATATCTCTGCCACCTCATTCTGTCTCGATCCGAAGCCTTTGCCCGGAAAACTCATAAGCTGGAGATAATCGATGATGACAAGAGAAAGAGTCGTCTTTGCCATCAGTTCCTGACACTTTGCCCTGATATCCACAGGATTGGTATCAGTCTTCTCATCGATATAGATCGGCAGCGGAGAAAGTCTCTCGAGAACGGAGCTTATCTCATCTTCTTCCTCGCGGGTTATCGTAGCGCGCTCGATTGCCTTGTAATCAGTACGCGATCTCGATGCAAGTATCCTGTTTGCCATCTCGCTCTTGCTCATCTCGAGAGAGAATATCGCAACGGTCTTCGAATACATCTCAGCAACATTAACGGCGATATTAAGGGCAAGAGCAGTCTTACCTATACCGGGTCTTGCCGCTATGACATTAACGGTTCCGGGCTTAAAGCCGCCCGTTACACTGTCAAGATAAGAGAAACCCGTCTTAACTTCCCTGTGCGTTCCGTTGCCGAACGCCGCTTCCTTCAACTCGATGAAATTACGGGTAAGTATCGTCTTAAGATCCTCAAATCCTTCGGATTCATCTTTGACCTTGAGCATGTTGAGCTTTGAGATGCCCATATCGGCAATGTCATTGACCGAAGCTTCCCTCTTGGCCGCAATGCTCTGAAGTTCATTCAGTACATTAATGAGCTTTCTCGACTGACTGTTTCTTGAAACGACCTCAACGTATGAATCGAGTGCCGATATGACCGCATTGTTATTGGCTACTGCATAAACATATTCATCGCTCACCGATCTCAACGCTTTATCCGGGGATGACCTTAAGCGTTCACAGACGGATACCCTGTTTACGGTCTGATTCTTAAGATACATGTCAAGTATCACGCCGTATATCGCAGCATGACGCGGATCGACAAAATCACCGGGAACAAGACTGTTCACCAGGGAATTCTCAAGCGCCTCCTTTGACCTCATGCAAAGGCAAAGGACCGCCTTCTCGGCTTCTGTCACATTATATGATGTCTGCGGACCGGCGCCGGCCAGATTGTCGTTAAGATCGCGTTCTGACATCAGAGCGCCTCGATATTCATGTTGATCTCACATGAGACCTTCGGATGGAGCTTGATCCTGACTCCGAATGTACCGACGCTCTTGATAGGCGTATTGATAACTACCTGCTTCTTCTCTATGTCGTAACCGTTCTTCTTAAGCTCATCGGCAACATCGGCAGAAGTAACCGCGCCATAGAGCTTTCCGCCCTCGCCGCACTTCATCTTAAGCGTGAAGGACTTGCCTCCCAAGTCGTCCTTAAGCGCCTGTGCAGCCTCCAAAGCTCTCTTCTCGTGCTCCGCACGGGCTCCCTGCTTCAGCTTTACTTCGTTCATGTTCGCTGCCGAAGACTCTTTGGCAAGCTTCTTCTTGAGCAGATAATTCCTGCCGTATCCGTCGCTCACTTCAACGACCTGTCCCTCTTTGCCGAGACCTTTAATGTCCTGTAAAAGAATAACCTTCATACTTTCCTCCTATCCGCATAACAGGCGCAAAACGGGCACCGCTTAGGGTGCCCGTTCATTATATACCACCTGTCAGGTATTTACGACTTGATGTCAGGATCAGCCTGCATCATAAGGGAGAAGTGCAATCTGACGGGCACGCTTGATCGCTGTCGTAAGCTCTCTCTGATGCGCTGCGCATGTACCTGTCATTCTTCTGGGAAGGATCTTGCCTCTCTCAGAGATGTACTTGCCAAGTCTTGCGGTATCGAGGAAATCGATCTGCTCAACCTTCTCGGCGCAGAAAGAACATGTCTTCCTTCTGTTTCTTCTGGGTCTCATAGGGGCATTGCCGAACTCGCGTGCTGCCCTGGGTTCTCTCTCTTTGTTCTCAGCCATTTTTTTACTCCTTGATTAATAAGTTAGAAACTAAGATTTCCCGTGTCGTCATCGATCGGGAAAGGAAGGCTCATATCGTCGTCAGATCCCTGGAACGAATCGCCCGATGATTCGGGTACGATCTGCCTGTTAGGCGCAGTAGGGGCAGAGGCTGCAGTCGAATCGGCAGGAGCTCTCTCCTGTGAAGATCTGTTAAAGCTTCCGCCGTTGCCGTTGTTATTGCCGTATCCGCTGCCGTAACCGCCGTTCCCCTGTGAAGAACCGTTGCTACCGGAACCGGATGATTCAACAAACTCGGCTTCATCTACGACTACCTCGGTAACATAGTGCTTCTGTCCGTTGTTGTCATCATAATTTCTCGTCTGTATGCTTCCGACCACCGCGATCCTCGAACCCTTATGGAAATAAGAGCTTATGAAGTTCGCTGTCTGTCTCCATGCGACACAGTTGATAAAATCAGTCTGACGCTGACCGTTCTGATCCTTAAACCTTCTGTCTACCGCGACAGAAAATCTGCATACCGTAACCTGGGAAGCGGTATTCTTCACCTCAGGATCCTTTGTAAGTCTTCCGATCAAGATAACTTTGTTCATGTTCTTCCTCCGTGTCCGGAATTTTACTCACCGACGCGGACAATCAAGAAACGAAGAACGCCTGCAGTAATCTTAAGTACACGCTCGAGCTCTCTCGGGAACTCAACGGGTGCTGTAAAGAGAACCTTAACGTATGTTCCCTCCTTGACATCGTCGATCTCGTAAGCGAGCTTCTTGGTACCGAGATTGTCAAGTGCATCAACAGTTCCCGCCTGTGCGATCTTAGCCTGGATGCTCTCGATAAGAGCATTTACAGCCTCCTCGCCCTGGGCAGGGTTGAGAACTACTACCAACTGATACTGATTTGCCATAGATTTCACCTCCTTATGGACATTAGGTCCGGCATCTTAAGTGCCGAACAAGGATTATGCCGTCACAAACGGCGAGTGTAAGGTTAACACAGTAAAAGTCTTAAAGTCAAGCAATCTTCGCGATCTCAATTATCAAACGTCAATAATCAAAAAACCTGTATTTGAGACAATTATAACTTCAGGGCATCGATTTGTCCACAAAAACAGAACAATTGTTTTGTTACAATTTATCCGTCTTCTAACAGAACCTTCTTGCGCCGAGATCCTTGATGATATACGGGAATAATATCTCGAGCCAGGCTTTGAGAGCAGACACCGTATGAACGCATGCATCGGTATCATCCTCCGAAGGCTCGGTCAGCGACACTGACGCGACTCTTCCGTCGTCCCCTTTTATAACGAGTCCCTTGGATGCCATATAGGAACTGAGCGAATAAACTTTGCCGGTAAGTTCGGGATATGCATTCAGTATCCCGAATGCCTGCTCATCGTTTATCGTCAGGATCAGGTCATTGGCGTCATAGACCGATACGCCGGCGCGCCTTGAAAGATGGTGGGATATATCTGATCCCGTCTTAGCCTTGAATACGTCACACGCCTTCCTGTCAGGCGCATATCCGTCCTCTGCGGCAAGACCCGCCGATTCGGCATACAGTTCGGCAGCGGTATTCATGTCGTCTTGAGAACAGAAACCGCCTTTACGCCTTATCAGATCCGTCATTATGCCTTCACAGTACGCCCCCAGGATCAGATCTTCGTCGCTGATAAAGAGAACGGATGCCGTGAACACGTTGTTGAACATATCAAGAGGTATGTCAGAAATTCTGATTTGAGTTCCATCAAAACCTGCAGAAGGAACGTCTTCCCCCTTTTTACCTGCTGCTTTGGAGAGCCTGTTCATATAAGCGACTTCAAGCCCGCTGCCCTTGAACCCGGAAGCCAGTATTACATCGACTTCCTGCCTGTCGAGCACTCTCATCCCGTCGAAAAGTCCGTGAGAAGCCGCTTTGACATCACAGGTCTTTCCGTAATCATAGAATTCGCAATGTGATAAGAGGATCTGATCTCCCGCCTTCCGGAACAATGAGACCACTTCACTACCCGCGTATATCCCGATCCTGGCAAACGGACGGTCTTTGATGATCTTCGATGCCTCAAGTATAAACGGGGATGCAACGGAAAACAGCTTCTGCTTCTTATCGTCGTCAAGATCATCCGATTCGGGATCGATATCACCTATGTCCTGCGGAAGAGTAAGTATCTTAACCTCACACCTGGGCGCATAATGCCTGTATTTCATGCCGGGAGATGCAGGAACCTCGCCGGGCTTTAAAGCGCCGGCATATTCGGATTTCACATTAAGGACCTCATCTATCATCTCCGAAGTGACGGCTCCGGGCCGCAGGATCACGGGAACATCGCCCGTCGCATCCACAACGGTGGACTCGAGTCCGACTTCCGATCTTCCGCCGTCGATCACGGCATATATGTACCCGTCCATGTCATTCATGACGTGGAGCGCCGTTGTCGGTGACGGACTTCCGGACAGATTGGCTGAAGGAGCTGCAACGGGACACCCCGCAAGCTTAAGGAACTTATTGCACACCTCATGCGACGGCATCCTTATTCCCACCGTACCTATACCCGCCGTAACGATATCGGGAACAGCATCCGATTTATTCATTATTACCGTAATGGGACCCGGCATGAACGCATCGATAAGAGCCCGGGCGGCCGGGGTAACATCCCTGACCAGCATATCGATCTGCGACTTATCGGCAATATGGACGATCAGGGGATTGTCGCCAGGTCTTCCCTTTGCTTCAAAGATCTTGCTGACGGCCTGCGGATCTGTCGCATCCGCCCCGAGGCCGTAGACCGTCTCGGTCGGGAATGCCACGACCTCCCCGCGCCTTATGGCTGCGGCGGCATCGGCAATTCCTTCCTCGTCGCTGCGGCTGATCAGTCTCGTATCATATATCTTCTTTCTTTCCATCACTGTTCTTCCTGTTCTTTCTTTGCTGCAAGATCCACGGTAAGCGCATCCACTATCTCATCAAGATCCCCGTCGAGGATCTGATCGAGCTTATACAGTGTAAGGCCTATCCTGTGATCAGTCACGCGTCCGTCGTGATAATTATACGTCCTTATCCTCTCCGACCTGTCTCCGGTACCGACCTGTTCGCGTCGTTTCTGATCTTCGGCATCTTTATCCCCCGACTTTGCGATAGCCCACAGACGGCTCGTAAGAACGGCCATGGCCTTCTCCCTGTTGGCGAACTGACTCCTCTCATCCTGACACTGGACAACTATCCCCGTCGGCAGATGGGTGATCCTTATCGCGGATGAGGTCTTGTTGATATGCTGTCCGCCGGCGCCGGACGCCCTGTACCTGTCGATCTTAAGATCATCGGGATTAATGACGACATCGGTCGCATCCGCTTCCGGAAGCACGGCGACCGTGGCCGTAGATGTATGTATCCTTCCGCCCGCCTCGGTTACGGGAACTCTCTGGATCCTGTGAACCCCGCTCTCGAACTTGAGTCTGCTGTACGCCCCCTGCCCGTTCACCTCGAATACTATCTCTTTGTATCCTCCGAGCTCCGTGTCGTTATAATCGATGATGTCTGTCGTAAATCCCCTCTTTGCCGAATAACCCTGATACATGCGGAAAAGGGTCGCGGCGCACAATGCGGCTTCCTCTCCGCCCGCGCCGGCTCTTATCTCCATGATGACCGACCGTTCGTCTCTCGGATCCTTTTCGGAAAGAAGGACAACCAGTTTCTCCTGCTCTTCTTCGATTACCTTCTTGCTTAAGGAAAGCTGCTCGGAAGCGAGTTTACGTATATCCTCATCGGCCTCTTTCAGTAATTCGAGCGCTTCCTGCTCTTCTTTCTTTGCATTAAAGTACCGCTTTACAGCCTCCGCTTTCGGCGTCAGGTCTGAAAGCTCCTTTGTAAGCTTAAGATACCTGTCCTGATCCGCGATCACGGAAGGATCGCTCATCGATGACAGCAGTTCGTCATATCTTTGCGTTATGGCCAGTGCCTTTGTCTCATCAAGCGGCATCCGGCTGATCCTCCCCGGTCTCTTCGGTCTCCGGCTCTGCCGTGATCTCAGCATCTGACGGAGCAGACGTCTGTTCAGGCGCAGCAGTCACATAGATAACGGGTCTGTCCGCGAACGTATCCGCGAAGAAACCGAGGAGCCGGTCCGCATAAGCGTGGCCTCCCGCCTCCACGGTCTCAGATTCTATGGGGTTATCGATCGGCCCGCGCCCGATATCGAACAACATAGTGGCATTATCGTCATATTCCTTATGTACGAATATCATATACTCGCGAAACGCATCGATATTATCTTTTCCGATGAGAAGGACAGGCACCCTGTTGTTCACGGTACAGTCCCTGATCTGCTCCCATGTATCTCGGCTTATCTCTTCTTCGGTATTGATGACTATCATCATGTAATCGGCATAATCCCTCTTCTCGATATCCTGCAGGACATTGCCGGCCTCATCGTATTCGGTAAAACCCGTATCGCCGTCTGATACCGGAAGCGTCGAATAACCCGCCTGTCCCGCGGTAAGGATAGTAACATGTTCTGAGATCCCGTCAAGATACATGGGCAGTGAACCGATCCAATAAATCTCATAATCGAGTTCATTTAACTGCGCGCAAAGCTCTTCCGTGTTCTGCTTTGTTCTTTGATTTCCTATGCCGACATCGATCCGTCTTGTCTCATACATCATGAATATGACTGCAAAACCGGTAAAGATAAGGATTATTGCAACTGCCGCGATATTACGTCCGTTCATAGAAAGGTTCACTGTCCTTTATTGCCTGTTTCACATAATCCTCATCAGTGCTCACGGCTAACGGTTCTATGCCCTGAAGGTAAGGTGTCATGAACTTGGCGAGAGTGTCGAGCAGATACTTCTCCTCATCTCCCTCCATCGAAGAATCCACTCCGATAAGCCATCTGAACAATGTCTGATCCGGATTGGAAAGAAGAACGGCATATACCCGCCTGATGCTCCTGTTGTCTTTGCAGAATTCATTGAGCATAGGCTTTAACTTAGGAGGATACTCCGCAGGCTTTACTACGGTCATGTCCATGTCGGATCCCTGAGGCTGCGGTTTCATCTGTCCTTTGATGGAATTCATCAATTCCCTGCCGAAGATGACCTCGGACGCGCCCGGGTTGATGATCACCCCGTCAAGCTTCAGCCTGTCATCGAGAACGGCTTCCATAAGATCTTCAAAAGAAGCCTTTACACCTTTCTGATCTTCATCCTTTTCTGCCGTAACGAACGATCCGGTATCGGAATATGCGGCCATGAACCTTCTTCCGTTCTTATCTCCCACAGCGTGAAAAGAGAATCTGCCGTCAGCAGAGCGATCCACGGGGACGATGAAGAACGACGCTGCCGCAAGCTGCAGCACTTCGAGCATCTTCTGAGGGGTATTCTGCGTTCTCATCTCATGCATGAGCTTTAACAGCTCGTCATTCTTCAGTTCTTCTTTGATGTAGATATCTTCATTCATCTGCAGCATATCCTTCCGGCTTCGTCATCCTATGAAAAAGAATACAAGGCCCAAAGTTATGATAACAGGCATCGTGACGACCATAAAGACAAGAGTGAGCGTTACCGTCCTTGCACAGAACTTCGGAGCACAGTCGAACATCTCCGAATAGATAACGTTCATGGTGCCCGAAGGCAATGCTGTCATGAGTATCAAAGTAAGCGCTGTGTTAGCTGCAACAGGAACAAACCTCTTCACCAGTATGATCGCGCCTGCCATAAGGACCGGAAACAGTATCAGTCTTAAGAAACTCACAACATAAGATCTCTTGTCGGTAAAGAGGTTTTTGATATTGATGGTCGACAGGGTCGAACCCATGATGATCATGGACAAAGGAAATGTCATTCCTCCTACCAGATCTACCGCATTCACAACGAACGACGGCGCGCGCCACGGGATCATGAAAAGGATAACGGCCAGAACAGAGGCAACGGACACCGGATTCAGGTACTCTCTTACCGACGGTTTCCTTCGTGACAAAAGATGCACTCCGTAAGTATAGAAGAAGAGATTGTAGATCAGGTTATAGATGGCGGCAAGCAGGAGTCCGCCGTCGCCGAACAGGGAATACATGATCGGCATCCCTACAAAACCCGTATTGGCAAAAACGGAGGTTGTTACAAGTACTCTTTTCTCACTGTCGGCGCTCTTCGTCTTCCATACTATGAGTCGAAGGGTTATAAGCGATATAAGATAATAGAGCATCGCGCCTGCCGCTACTGCGACGATGGAACGCATCATGCCGTCGGAATATGCATACTGACTCGATGAGATTATCGTAAAGGGGAGTACCGCCTTAAGCAGAAGATCCGTGAGCGTTCTGCGCCCCGTGTCTGAGATCACCTTTTTCCTGGTAAGTATGAATCCCAGAAACAGGACTACCGCCATCTCGAAGAAAACAATATAGAACTGTCTCAACTCTTTGTTTCCTTTCCCGATACACAGATCGAGGCATTGACCGCCCTCTTGTATTCTTCAAGAAGCTTCCTTGCCTCGGCAGATGCTCTTGCGGGCTTATACACCCTGCTCGATCTGTAAAGACCTTCCACTTCCGTCTGTGATCCGTAAAAACCGGATGTAAGCCCCGCCAAAGAACCTACGCCGAATGCCGTCATCTCATCCGACGAGGCCCTCGTGATGGTAACTCCCAGAAGGTCTGCCTGAAGCTGCATGAGAAAATCGGAAGCGCACACGCCTCCGTCGACCTTCATATGCGTGGAGATTATCCCCGTATCATGCATCATAAGATCGACCAGTTCGGTTACCTGATATGCTATCGATTCGATGGCCGCTCTCACTATGTGCGCCCTTCCCGTGCCTCCGGTAAGTCCGGTGATCACTCCCCTCAGATCGGGATCCCAGTAAGGGGCTCCGAGTCCCGAGAACGCAGGTACAAGATACACGCCGCCGTTGTCTTCAACGGAATTACATATCGGATCGCAGTCCGAAGGTTTGCCGATCAGCCCCATGGCATCCTTAAGCCAGGTAATGATCGAACCTCCCTGGAAAACACTTCCTTCCAGAGCATAAACGGTCTTTCCGCCTATTGACCAGGCTGCGGACGTAAGAAGTCCGTTATCAGAGAACTGAGGCTGTTCACCTACGTTCATCAGCGTGAAACAGCCGGTGCCGTAAGTTGTCTTTGCGGCACCTTTCTCAAAGCAGCACTGACCGAACAATGCCGCTGCCTGATCGCCCGCAACCGCATTGATATGAATGCCTGACAGCCTGCCGAGCGCCTTTATCTCATCTGACGACAGACCGAGCTCTATCAGCTCTTCGTTGTCTATCACGACCGTTCCGTAGTCCGAACATGAAGGCAGCGGATCCGCAAGAGTCTTACGCGGTATGCCGAACAGTTCGAGCAGTTCATCCGAATAATCGAGTTTTGTGATATCAAACAGGAGCGTCCTTGAGCAATTTGAGTAATCACTTGCGAAAACCTTCTTTCCGGTCAGCATATAGACAAGATAGCCGTCCACGGTACCGAACAGAAGCTCACCCGAGAGGGCCGCCTTCTCGGTCCCCGGGACATTCTCCATGATCCATCTCATCTTAGTGGCGGAAAAATACGGATCGAGCTTCAGTCCCGTAATCCTTGCTATCTCCTTGGCGCGCGAGACAAATTCAGGTCTCCTGCAGATATCCGCCGTACGGCGGCACTGCCATACAATGGCATTGAAGTAAGGCCTGCCCGTTTCTTTCTCAAATGCGATCGTCGTCTCACGCTGGTTCGTAATGGCAACTCCGTTTATCTTCGCGCCGGGATTATTGATGAGCACATCCGCCATGGCTTTAAGCACAGAGACATAGATCTCGGAAGCATCATGCTCCACATATCCCGGTGCGGGAAAATGCTGTGTCGTAGGAACGGGACATGATCTTATCAGTTCCCCGTCCCTTCCGAGCAGAAAAGCCTTGGTCGATGTAGTACCCTGATCTACCGCGAGAATGTACTCATTCATAAGGATCACCTTCTGTAAAGTCTGTTAAGCTCCTTATACCACTCATTGTCGATCGAATCGAGGTCTTCCTTTGAGAACCTGATCCTCCAGTTCCCGTCGGGCGTGCCCGGGATATTCATCCTCGTATCGCCGCCGTAGCCAAGCATATCCTGTATCGGTATGATGACAGTATTAGCGCAGCTTGCCCATAAGGTCCTGATGACCGCGCGGCATGATTTTGACTTTGTTCCGCCCTCGCCCCAGTTCTCGCCTTCAAATCCGCAGTACTTGAGACACTCCTGCCTCTCGTTGTCGGGAGCTTCCCAAAGCCAGCCCAGAAGAGTGTTATTGTCATGTGTTCCCGTGTATGCGACACAGTTCGGGACATAGTTATGAGGAAGATATGAGCTGTTCTCCCACGGGTTAAATGCAAACTGCATGATCTTCATCCTGGGAAGGTCGACTTCATTAAGGAATTCCTCCAGGTCGGGGGTTATCTCGCCTAAGTCTTCCGCTATCAGTCTCGATCTGTCGCCGAACGTCTTATCGAACACCTTGAAGAAATCCATCTTGGGTCCTTCCGCCCATTTGCCGGTCTTCGCAGTCTTCGAACCTGCAGGAACTTCCCAGTATGAAGAGAAAGCCCTGAAATGATCTATCCTTATGATGTCATAAAGCTTAAAGCTTTCCTTAAGCCTTTCCATCCACCAGGCATACCCTGTTTCCTTGTGCTTCTTCCAATCGTAGATAGGATTTCCCCACAGCTGACCGTCAGCCGAGAAATAATCCGGGGGCACGCCCGCTCCGCACTCGAAAACGATATCCTCATAATCCCTGTCGGGATCTTTATCGGGATTCTCTTTGATCCAGGCCTTGCGTGCGGCTTTCTTCTGTGCATCCGTTGCCATCTTGAACAATTCTCTTCCTGCCCAGACGTCGGCAGAATCGCCGGATACGTATATAGGCATGTCGCCTATGATCTGAACGCCCTGCTCGTTGATCTCGGATCTTATCTCGGTCCACTCGGTTATGAAGATATACTGAACGAATCCGTGGAAAAGATAGTCTTCGGTTCCCTTGAGTTTCTTAACGGCTTCAGGCTTATAATCCCTTAATGCTTCATCTTCCCACTGCCACCAGGCCTTCTGGTCGAACATATCCTTGGCAGCCTGATACAATGCAACATCATCGGCCCATTTATTCTCCTTAAGGAATTTCTTAACCTTGGACAAAAGACCTTCGTCTGCATTGGAAAACGCCTTGCGGAGAAGTTCTTCGCGGGAAATCCTAAGGTAGTCGTAATTGATCCTCCACTTATTCTCGTTATACTCGGACTTAACGACATCCTCTGCTGTAAGAAGTCCGTTGAGCATAAGCCTTCTGGGATCGATGAGAAGCCAGTTGCCCGCGAATGCGGAGAAACTCTGATAAGGAGAATCACCCATGCCGGGATATGACAGAGGCAGAACCTGCCAATACTTCATACCCTGTTCCTTAAGCTGCTTTGCATAAGCTACAGCTTCCTGACCCAACACTCCTATACCGAACGGTCCCGGCAGTGATGCGATGTGCATCAACACTCCTCCGCCACGCTGCATAAATCAAACCTCCAAATGTGTCATAAGCGGGTCTTGACCCACCTGTGAATTATAACACTAATATAAAAATGCAATATTTAACGGAAAGTAAACTATAATACCGTTATAGAATGAAGCAAACGGCGGTCTTGCAGGAACCATCTTCAAATGAACAGAGAACGGGATATTGCAAAAAACTCATTTATCTTTACGGCAGGAAGGATAGCTGCCCAGTTCGCCGCATTTCTGCTCCTTCCTCTATACTCGGCGCTGCTCACACCGAATGATTACGGAACTTACGATCTCATAAACACTATCGTATTCCTGATACTTCCTTTTGTCGGAGTCCAGATCGATACCGCGCTGTTCAGATTCACGGTCGACTGCAGGAACGATCATGAAAAACAGCAGACACTCTTCAGTACGGTGACCGTCGTTAATCTCATCCAGATCATTGCATCGGTCCTGATATATCTTGCCGTAAGACCTTTTATCGGGCTTGTGTATAAGGATTACATACTGCTCAATGTCGTGCTCATGATACCGGTAAACACTTTGCTGCAGTATATGCGCGGGCTGGGAATGAATATCAGATATGCCGCTGCTGTCTTCATTACATCCTTTTCGGGCCTGATCATAAATGTTATCCTTGTCGCCGTTCTGAGGTTGGGAGTTACGGGTATAATCATCGGCTCCGCCGCATCCCAGTTTCTTACGCTCCTGTACGCAGTTTACGCGGTGCGTCCGTGGCGCTTTCTCAGTATACGAAGATTCAGTCCTGCCACAGCAAAGGATATGCTGCGGTACTCCCTTCCTCTGATACCGAACCAGCTTGCCTGGTGGGTGATAGTCATCTCGGACAGACTGGTCATCTCCGGCGCGATCGGCATTGCCGCTAACGGTATCTATTCACTGGCCAATAAATTCTCGTCAATATATACTTCCGTGACTGACAGCATAAACCTGTCCTGGACGGAATCGGCCTCGCTTCATCTTAAGGATAAAGATGCCAAAGAGTACATTTCCGGCATACTCAACAGACTGTTCATCCTGTTTGCTTCAGGCTGTTTTGCTTTCATCGCGGTTATCCCGTACCTGTTTGTCCTGATCGACAAAGAATACTCCGATTCATTCGCCCAGATCCCCATACTTCTGATGGCTGTATTAAGCCAGGCAACGGTCGGTCTTTACAGCGCGGTCCTGATAGCTTCAAAAAAGACAAAGAGCATTGCTGTCACAAGCATTATCGCAGCGCTTGTAAACATTATTGCCGATATCGCTCTGGTCGGTAAGATCGGCATATTCGCAGGCTCTTTATCAACGCTTGCGGCATTCACGGTTCTTGCGGTATTAAGATGCATAACGGTAAACAGATCGTTCGGCATCAGGCCGTCATTCAGTATCCTGATACCGGCATTGATCTGGGGTGCGGCGGTTTGCTTCTGCTACTACCTTAAAGATCCTTATGTCAATGCATTATCGGTCATCATCACATTCGTCACGGCTTTGATCGTGAACCGTAAGATAACGGTACTGATCTTCACTTTCATAAGAAACAGGAAATACAAAGCAGAACACCAAAGACGGGTAAGAACAGTCTACTCAAAGATGGAAGTATCCGGCCGGGAAACGGATACCGTCTTCGGCAAGGATCTGATCGGCAGGAAGAGTCTTCCCGAACTTCTTACATACAAAGACGAATCATGGAACTACATAAAGAACCTGCGTCAATATCAGGAATATCTTGGAAAAGGTATTCGTCCTGACTGGGATGACAACGACTGTCCTTCATGCAAATACGAATATCATGAAGACGGCATTAAAGTAAGAACCGAGGCGGCCGGCAACAACTGGCTGTGTTTCTATATCGGAGAGCAGCTGCCGGATTCTTATGAACTGTCGTTCGACATATGCCTGTACACCGAGTTTACGGAAGTGCAGACTGCATTCAGCTATATCGACCTCGGCAACAGATTAAGGTTCATGATCAAGGACAATAAGACATGCCTCTTTGAAGCAGTTTACGAAGGCGATTTTCTGGAACCTTTTGAACAGGTTCCTTACAGCCTCTCCTTAGCTGTCAAACACAGGATATGCATAAGAGTGACGGATAATATCTACGAGATGTATGTTGACGGAGTAAGGATACTCGGGATCAAAGAAAACGGAACAAAGATCATAGACGGAAACAGAGCCTGCATCATACTGTGGAATGAGGATGATTCCGCGCCGATAGAATGTGATATCTCAAATATCAGCATCCAAGGAACGTGAATGGTCTTCCTGCACGGCTCTGGGTACATGAATGTACTTTCCGTTAATGCAGTAACCGCACGCCGATATATGCTCCCTGCGCCTTACGACAGAAATAACAGCGCGTCTCAGCTCTTCACTTCCCTTAAACCCGTGATCGTTCAGGTCAACATATTCATCACGGTCATCGGGTATGAGTCCCAGATGTATGCCGTGAGCCTGTCTCGGACAGACATAGAATCCTCCCCTGTAGAGTGTATTGCAGTTTTTTCTGTTGTAGCAGTTCCTGTACTGTCTGTTCTTGAATTCCGGAGACTCGGCATAATAGACAGGTCTTCCGAAGTCAAGCCAGTAAAACGAATCATCTATGATCTGATAACCGATCCCGTTATCGGAAAGGCTCCTGATCAGCTCATCCTGCCGCGTTGACAGCGGACCGTAATTACTTAACGTCACCCGTATCCTGTTATCTTCTTTCATGGCATTGATACATGCCTCTCCCGGAACGATCGTACCGTTGGTTATGATGTTGATAGCATCAACTCTGTCAGCGCACTCGCGGGCAAGAAAACAAAGTACGTCACAAAGAGTCTTCTGGTTAACAAACGGTTCACCCCCGAGCACATTCAGCTCACGGATCCTGACACAGTCAGTGAGTTTTTTAAGATCGCTGATCACCTCATCAGAAGAGATATTCTCGGGATGTTTATAATACTGCATAAGGTTTGAACAGTCGCGGCATTTGAGCGAGCAGCACTCCGTTATTACAAGGTCCAGATGCAGTATCTCATCCTCAAGCTTATTTCTTTGCGATGACTCCGCGTCAAAATACGGCCGTCTGTACAGAAGATCGGTTACAAAAGACGACAACCCGAACAGTATCTTTCTCATAACTCTATTCATGATCTTATGCAGCTCCTATTACCTGATCGGGTTTTAATACATTCCCGATCCTTCCGGCGTCCGGTTTCTGCGGCGGACGCATGAGAACTTCAAAATCGTCATCATCAATATATCTGGGTTCGATCCCGCACAGATCGAAAAGAGAATCCATCCTTGTGTTCATGCCGGCATATTTTCCGAAACGCCTTATCACTCCGAATCTCTTTTCAAAGACTATCGACAGAAGGCTGCAGTGATAGGAATTTGTGACTACATACTCCGCATTATCGAGCATATTAAGCCACTCATACACATCCGGGAAAGATCTGGGAAGCCCGTCATGCCAGTCATCGGTAACATAGATGACTTTAAGGCCCATTGACTCTGCCAGGTCAAACACGGCCTTTCTGTTATAATCACCGTCATTATTCATGTAATAGAAGAACAGATACTTTTCACCGGAATGATCGACGCTGCTGCCGCGGTATAATTCCCGGTACTTCCCTGCATCAAAGAGCATCACGGGATCCAATGCAACAACGGCATCATCCCTGCCGAGTCCCTTGCAGATACCGATCCCCGTACGTTCTCTGACGGAAACAGCGTCAAATCTGTCGATCAGCGGCTTGATGAAGACCTTTTCCTCATCCGGTATATCATTGCGTCCCCAGCTTGCCGCATATGATGCACGCATCACATCTTCCCCGCCGAAATCGAGAAAGAAAACACGCAGCCGGTTTCTCATCTGCTCAAGTCCGCCTTCAAAAGAATTCCAGACCTGATCCGATCCCGTAATATACATATCGGCCGCCGGAGGATCGGCAGCAAGATCATCGGCAGATGAATAGATGCGGCTCATCGAAAGATGTCTCTGTCTGAACGCTTCAAATCCCCTCGGATGAATAATGCTTTCCTTCGCAAGTTTCCTGCCGCATCTTACTGCTTTCAGATATCCCGGCGCCTGTTTGGGATCGAGAAGCTTTCCGATCTTCTTATGGCGGGGAAGCTTTATCCTGTCACTGTCATAATCATATCTGATAAGAAAAGGCTCATGCCCCATATCTTTCAGGTATTCCTGCAGCGCATAGTTTTGAAGCTGTTCACCGTAATTACATGAGCTCTTCCAATATGTAACTATACCTATCTTCATCACGGTATCCCCTTGCGCCGTCACACTTTCTTACACAGGAACAGTCTGTTTATATCATAAGCACAGGGACCGGTCACGGGAAGTATACTCTCCGGATAATCTTTTCCGTCAATAACCGTCACATCAAATCCCGCTTCTGCAAGAAGCTTATCGGCGTCCTTTCCAAACAGTCTGACATGATCGCTTTGACCGTACCTGCGAAGACGTTCTTCCGGGGTGGAAACTGAAGGATCTTCAACGACAGAACCTTCATCCATACTCACGGGAAAAGAGCAGATCAGGATCCCGTTTGGGCTTAATATCCGTCTCACCTCGTTAAGCGCGGCTTTGTAATCATCAACATGTTCGAGCACATGATTACAGATAACCGCATCATATGATCCGTCAGACAGACCTGTAGACTGAATATCAAGCTTAAGATCAACATCCCGTGCAAAAAGGTCAGCCGTCGTAAAAGGTATCTTATTGGACTTAAGCCACGTCACCATGCCTCTCTCGGGGGCAAAATAAAGTATCTTCTTTGAATCCAGCTTCTCTTTGTTATCCGCGCACCATGACGCAAGAATACGGTGTCTGGGCAAAGAACTGCACACGGGGCAGACAACATCCTGCCTGACTCCTTCGAAAAGCGTTACATCATAGAAATCAGGAAAACCTTTATAATCCGTGCCCTCGGTAAATCCTTTGAGTCTCATCCCGCAGCAGGGACACTCACAGGGCAGTGTTCCTTTCGCAAACAGCATGATGCATCCGTGCTTTATCCGCATCGATCCGTAATAACAGGATACCAGCATCTTCCAGATACCGGGCGGAATTGTCATCTTCAAGGATCTCTTTGTACTTGCTCTCATATCCTGATATTAACCTCAATGAATAAACAAATAAAGCAGGAGCACCATTGCCCTGTCTCTCATCCTAACGGACGTCCTCCACAAAAGCTTCCTGTCTATCTGTTTCTTATATCCGTAGCGCCAGATCCTGTACTTATAGATCATGTGCAGATACCGTTTTGTAAGATTCCCTTCAATGAGTATCTTGAGCGGTTCTCCGTCAAGGACCTCATCGTAGAATTCATACAGGGACGGATATATATACATGAGAGCGTCGGAACTCTTCTTTCTGTCCATAGTACCGGGATTCATTATAGAACCCTCATGGATCCTGTAGATATATGCTTTCTCGGGGATATAACGGACACTCGCGGCAGCAAGAAATATCTTGGGCAGAAGCAGTTCATCCTCATGGATCAATCCTTCTTCAAAAAACAACCCGTTACCGGTCAGAAACTCTCTTCTGTATGTCCCGAGCCATATAGTGGCAACAAAATCCCCGCTGCTTCGGAGAAGTGTCTCT
Source organism: Clostridiales bacterium (assembly GCA_017527865.1). Taxonomy (GTDB): domain Bacteria; phylum Bacillota; class Clostridia; order Saccharofermentanales; family Saccharofermentanaceae; genus Saccharofermentans. The sequence continues at coordinate 34,149 of JAFXPN010000001.1, read as the reverse complement.
ACGAGTTCTTTTCCTGTATATACCTGCTCTGTCTTCTTGAGCCCACCGTGGGAAAAGAAGTCCCTGTTCTTTGGAACAAGAAGATTCCATGTTTCATAGCGCAGCTCGGCGTCCCAGAGGATCATGTCCTCATCACATGTCCGGGTAAGACTGATGATCTTCTTAAAGATAACGGGATCGACTTCATCGTCCGAATCACAGAAGAAGACATACCTGCCTGAAGCTTCTCTTAATCCGAGATTCCTTGCGGCGGAAGGTCCGCCGTTTTCTTTATGGAAAACCGTTATGTTGGAATGTCCTGATGCATACTCTTCCGCTATCGCGCCGGAATCATCGGAAGAACCGTCATCTACAAGAATGATCTGGGTATCTTCAATACCGTCAGATGCAAGAAGGGACTCCATGCATTGCCGAAGATAAGCTCCGGCATTATAAATCGGGATCACGATCGAGAGACAAATGCCGTCAGTCATCTCATTTTCCGTTCATCAGCGAGTTGACTATATCGGAAAAACGCTCACAAAAAGCTGCCGTGTTGGAAACATATTCTCTGTTGCCAAGCTTTTCTTTAAGCTCATCATAATGCTCGATCGTCTCACCGAGCGTACTTATATCCTCGATCAGGAAAATGCTGTCATACTGCTCCTTGAACACCCTGTCTATCTTGACCTGATGATCATCGATATGCTCTACGAGCTTCGGCTGTCTCGGAACAACTATGGGCGTCTTGCCCAGATGCAGAACCTCCATAAAGCAGCGTGGTCCGCCGTGAGTTATCACGATCCTCGCATCTTTGTTGAATTCATCCATCTGAACCTGTGAATAAAACTTCTGCCACCTGCAGTTCTTCGGTTCATAGGAAGTTACGCCCGACTGAATAACTACTTCCTCGTCGTGATCGGCAGCCCACTTATCCATATATTCAACCAGTCTCGTAAACGGTTGTTCATGTGTTCCTACGGTAACGAATATCATGATCAGAATATACTTCCCAGATTAACTGCCTTGGGGTAGACTTTCTTCATCTGTTCCCACTGAACGATAAAGACATCGGAAACGGGATAACACAGTCTGCCTGACAGGGATCCTTTGTCAAACCGGTCATACTGCTCGATAAAAACGGTCTTCGCGCCCATCATCTTGCCTATATAGAAGAACGGCACAGCCGGCGCGGCGCCTGCTGATATTATGAGGTCCGGCTTCTCTTCCCTGAGGATCCTGACCGCGCGTACAGTGTTTATTGCCAAAGCTTTAAGGCTCCTGTTGGACGGATAATAAACGGGATACATCTTCTCACCTTTAAGCGTACACCTCGCGTCATCTTTATCGAATGTCGCCCAGAACCGTTCCTTATCTTCCCAGAACGGCTTCAGCGTGTAAAGATGATCCAGATGTCCCCCTGAGGACCCGACAAAACAGATCTTCATCCTATCCCCCATCATGATTACTATTGAAATAATACTCCTCGTACCGATTTTGTAAAGTTAGGGCGTACTCCGCAGAAGTCCTGTCTCCATAAGGCAAAAGGCTGAAGCACTCTTCTCTTGCGCAATTCCAGAACCCGTGATCAAAACAGTGTGTGATGATCCTTACAGGTACGGATTCCTCCCTGAGGGCTTCGAGCCTTAATGTCGTATCATCATAGGCTAAGGGCACTTCCTCTGCAATGCACCTTGCAAGATCGATGCAGTATTCACGCTTTTCCCCTTCCAATCCCGCATTAACAAAAACGCCGTAGGAGAATCCTGCCGGAAGGTAATCACCCTCAAGACATGCAAAACCGATCCTGCCGTAAAGCGCGGGATCACTTTGCCTCACCTGTTCGAGCAGCACATATATATCGTTGCCCCTAAGAAGCACTGCAGGGCATCTTCCGTCGCGAAAAGCTTCTGTCAGTTCATTCACAGATGCATACGGTATGTCGTCTTCCAGGCGTGTTCTGATCATGTCTATACGGCCGGTAAGATAATCGCCGGCAAAGGACGCCTCTTCATCACAGGCGGTCATATGACCGATCCATTCCTGTCCCTGCGGATCCCCCAGAAATGCGCTCAGATAATCACAGGAAATGCTGATCCCGTTCTCTGCCGAATATCCGACTGCAGACCCCGGCTCCCAATTATCCGGGTCATATACAACGACTGAGACCGTTTCCCGGAAAACCGGGAACGCATATACTTCACCGTTATATGTGAACGGCCCTATATCCGGAGCGTAATCTGAAAGGCAGCAAACCAGTCCCGCTTCATCAAGAGCCCTTCCCGTTGAAGGATCGCAGATAAAGACATCAGGCAAGTGCTCCGATCCCATAGGAGCCAGATATATCATATCGGAATCCTCGATCCTGATCCTCTCGCTTACGGTTATATCAGCGTGATCATCTTCCCACTGCTGCAGATTATCCCGTACAACACTTAATTCTACCCCGCTTATATTGATAACATTTATATCGACGGTTATCGTATCGTCTTTGCTGCAGGAACAGCAAAGAACAGCAAGTGCAACAAGAGCAACACTGAATAAACTCACTGCCCGCATAGTATCCTCCACTGCTCTGCCGCAAAGAGCGAAAAGTAACCATCGTCCGGCTTAACGGGTATCGAATTGACCGGTATTCCAAGCGCATGTGCATGATCAGCGATCCTTGACTGTTCGACGCTGTAAGCACACACGGTAAGCCGGTCAGGAAGATCATTGTCTTTGATGATCCTGCTTGCATTAAGGAGCATCTCATCTATGCCGGCGCTTTCAATGAAGTATATCCTTTCTTCGTCTATACCGAGGTCTTTTAAAGACTCACGGTCGTTATCTCGGCTTACGATACACACGGAGTCCTCATGTGATACGAGGTATGCTGCAGCCTCATTCAGAAGCTCTTCACCCGAGTCCGGATAATCTCCCGGTATTACGACTGAAGCATTATAAGCAGGTATATATCCTCTCCAATCCGAGATCTTATATGCGGTAACGCTCCATATGAAAAACACCGACAATGCGAGCGCTGTAAACCCTGCCAGGCACCATCTGCGCGACACCGGCATTGTCGCGAAGTTCAGCCTGTCACAAGCGCGTTCATCAGGCATATCTGCGTGAACAAGGACACCTGCCAGAAAGACCAGGTAAAGAAGGATATTCGTCAGAGGAAATTCCACCGTAAAATCAACCGCAAATACGGTTAACGTCAGCAGCGGAATGAAGTAACCTTTTCGAAGATTAAAGAGCTGAATTAAAGTGAGTATCACGATAAGTGCCACGAAGGCGATAAGCCCGAACTGCAGCAAAGTCCTTATATAACCGATATCCAAAGTAAAATAGAAGTCACCGTATGTCTCGGTATGACCGCCGTCAGTCATGCCGATGTCATTACCGGTCAAAGCCACGGGGTATTCTTCGAAGGCCATTAAACTGAACTTGAACCTGTCCTTATATGTTGACGGCAGCGGCAGAACATCCCAAGCGGGCTTAAGCAAACGATAAGACAAAGCAAGGATAACACTCAACGCTCCGCATAAAAGGAAACTTAAACTCATGAGTCTCTTAACTGCAGATTTGCACTTTCCAAGCTTCAGGGAACGCGCAATGAGTTCCATGAGCATTACCGGAAGATAGATCACCCGGAACAGGTATGACAACAGGCCGTATCTGCCCCTGTCCCTGAAAGGCACACCGCCTTCCTCACTGTAATGCCTGTAAAACAAACATAAGATGAGCAAAGTCAGAAGAACAAACGAAGTTTTTCCTCCGAGCCACAGAATGTAAGCATCAAGCACGATATAACCCAATTCTCCAAGCCACGTGAGCCACCCGTTGGTTATCACGGCATATATGAGCGCCATGGTAAGAAGGAAGCAGGTATAATCGGTACGGTAAGGAAATCCGAATGAATTGCCGCGGTTGTTGTCGATAATGCCTGTTATCGATAAAAAAAACAGGACAGCCAAAACTGCTGCCCCTGTAAAAAAGATCGCTTTTAAGACTTTATTCATCACTTTGAATGAATATTCTCGAACCTTAACTTCTTCGATTCGTTATGCTGCACCGCCCAGTCAACGGCCCACTCGGATTCGAACAGCACTACGGGTTCGTCGTCGCGGTCGAGAACGATAAGCGATGTGGAAGTCAAGGTCAGCTCTTTATAATCAAACTCTCCATCTGCATCTGACTTAACCCATCTTGCAAGATTATACGGAAGGGCCTGTCTTACGATATCGACTCCGTACTCGGTCTTGAGACGGTACTCGAGAACATCAAGCTGCAGTATGCCGACGACACCCATGACAAAAGTCTCGGTTCCGATGTCAGGCTGCTTGTAAAGCTGCACGGCGCCCTCCTCCGAGAGCTGTTCGATGCCCTTAAGGAACTGCTTTCTCTTCATCGAATCCTTCGGGAATACCTTCGCGAAGTTCTCCGGCGCGAACACGGGGATCGGATCGAATTCAAATTTACGGTTTGAAGAAATGAGCGTATCACCTATGCGGAAATGCCCGGGGTCGAATATTCCGATGATATCGCCCGCGTAAGCTTCCTCAACGATGTTCCTGTCCTGCGCCATGAACTGCTGCGGCTGGGTAAGAGTGATCTTCTTCCCGATACGCATGTGGTTGACGGACATGTTCTTCTCATATTTGCCTGAGCATATACGAAGGAACGCCATCCTGTCCCTGTGGTTGGGGTCCATGTTAGCCTGGATCTTAAAGATAAATCCGGAGAACATCTCATCCGTCGGATCCACACTGCCGATGTCATCAGACACATGATGAGGCTGGGGTTCGGGAGCGATCGCGAGGAAGTGCTTTAAGAAAGGCTCGACACCGAAGTTCGTGATCGCGGATCCGAAGAATACAGGCGTCAGCTGACCTGCAAGTATCTTCTCAAGGTCAAATTCGTCGCCTGCCATATCCAGCAGTTCGATATCATTTCTCAAAGTCTCGTAATGCGCCGCTGTCATGTGCTCCTTAAGCGACGGATCGTCAATTCCGGCGGTCTTCTGCGTAACCATCGATGCGCCGTGGTCTCTGTTCGCCGCGTCGAAAAGCATGACTTCGCCGGTCGACCTCTCATACACACCCTCGAAGTCACCGTCAGTCCCGATAGGCCAGTTGACGGGAGTCGATCTAATGCCGAGCACCTTCTCGAGTTCATCTATAAGGTCGAACGGATTCTTGGCGGCACGGTCCATCTTGTTTATGAAAGTGAATATCGGAATGCCTCTTTTACGGCAGACCTCAAACAGCTTTATCGTCTGCGCCTCAACACCCTTCGCGCCGTCAAGAAGCATTACCGCGGCATCGGCCGCGCACAGGGTACGGTAGGTATCTTCCGAGAAGTCCTGGTGTCCGGGAGTATCCAGTATATTGATGCAATAACCGTCATACTCGAACTGCATGACGGAAGATGTAACCGAGATACCTCTTTGCTTCTCTATCTCCATCCAGTCCGAAGTAGCGTGACGGGATGCTTTTCGCGCTTTTACGGAGCCTGCAAGATGAATAGCTCCGCCGTACAGAAGGAGCTTCTCCGTCATTGTAGTCTTACCCGCGTCAGGGTGGGATATGATAGCAAATGTCCTTCTTCTTCTTATCTGCTCAACATCGGTTAACGCCATTGATAATACCTCTGATCAAAATACTCTTATGTAATCGGCAACAGCCGTAATATACCCGTGGATCTGTGAAGTATCCATCCTGTCCGTCATGCAGCACATAAAGATGAGGCAGCACACGGACATGGCGGGTACGATAGTTTTCTTGAAGGGCTTAACAAACATGTGAATGATGAAGGATACCGCAAGGAATGCGACTCCGGCATACAGGCCCGTATAAAGAAGATAAACCGCCATAAGTTTTATGAAACCCGGCTTGAAACATTCCCTGCCTTTGGAAGTGCGAAGATATGAGATAACCATAAAGAAACCGCAGATCAGGAAGCATGCGATGACACCGTCTGCAATATAGTTCTGAAGATCGGGCACAAAAGGAAGTGTCCCTATCCATATGACGAGCATTGCTGTAATGAATCCTTCGTGAATGATACTGCCGTCGATCTCACAGAACGAGATCCCCATCATGAGCATAGCCAGAAGAAGGTTACGTACCATGATGACATCTATCCTGCCGTGCAGGATTACTACTGCAACGAACACAAAACCCAGAAGCACCTCGGAGATAAGACACCTTACCGGAACCTTGGCACCGCAATAGCGGCACTTTCCTCCGAGAAGCAGATAGGAGAATATCGGGAAAAGATCGAGAGCGCCCAGCTGATGTCCGCAGGTATCGCAATGTGAATGCTCATTGATCCAGTCCATACCGGCCAGAAGTCTTCCCGCCGTGCAGGTAATGAAGCTCGCCAGTACAGTACCGAAGATAAAGGCAAATATCAAAGAAAAAACTGTTATGAATGTTACTCCAAAAAGCGGCACTTTATAACTCCTTTATCAGTCGAGATTAGGATCCTCGGCAAGAGCCTTGGCATTCTCTTCGTTGATCTTAGGATCATAAGAAAGAATGGGCTTTACATCCTTCTTGCCTCTGATCCTTCTGTCTGCATAATTGATCGTGATCTTTTTAACGAGCGGGCTCATGGCAAGAACACCTATAAGGTTGGGGATCATCATCATGCCGTTAAAAGTATCGGAAATGTCCCATGCAATGGATGATGTCATGAGAGCGCCGGAGAGGATGAGCAATACGAAGATCACTTTATAGACCTTAGTCGCAACAGGTGCATGCTTGCCTGCAAGATATTCGACCGCCTTTGAACCGTACTGAGACCAGCCGAGCACAGTCGTGAAAGCGAATAACAGGATAGCAAGAGCAATAAACATGCTGCCGATGTTAACATTACCGACCTTGAATACCGTATCGAATGCATCATCAACCAGAACCGCATCGGTATCGGTCTCGATAGCGCCTGTCTTAAGATTGATAACGCCGGATGTAAGAACAACAAGAGCCGTCATGGTACAAACAATTATAGTATCCGCGAACACCTCGAATATGCCCCACATTCCCTGCTTAACGGGCTCCTTAACATTGGAGTTGCTGTGAACCATAACGGATGAACCGAGACCTGCCTCGTTAGAGAACACACCTCTCTTACAGCCCTGAGTTATGATCGTCTTGAATGCGATACCGGTAGCGCCGCCCCAAACGGCAGGAGCACTGAAAGCACCGTCGAAGATTGCTTTAAATGCAGGAAGGACATTAGCTATATTTACGAATATGATCACGAAAGAACCTGCGAGGAAAGCAAGCACCATGAACGGTACGATCTTCTCAGCTACGATCGCTATCCTCTGAAGACCACCGATAACAACGAATCCTACAAGGACCATGAGGACGATGCCTACAATAAGCATGTACAGTGTAATGTCCTTACCGCCTGATGTGTAAAGAACGTGGGAGGACAGCGCCTTGATATCAAAGGAAGACGTAAAGTTGATAACTATCTTGTTTACCTGACCCATGTTGCCGATACCGAATGAAGCAAGCGCGGCACAGACGGCGAAGATAACTGCGAGCACTCTTCCTGCGATCTTCATATGAGGATATCCGCCGAGACCGTCCTGGAGATAGTACATTGCGCCTCCGGACCACTCGTCTGCATGGTTCTTACGTCTGAAATAGATACCGAGTACATTCTCTGAATAGTTTGTCATCATGCCGAAGACGGCAGCGAACCACATCCAGAACACCGCACCGGGGCCGCCTGTGATGATCGCTGCAGATACACCTGCGATATTGCCTACGCCGACCGTGGCAGCAAGTGCAGTACAAAGTGCCTGAAACTGCGAGATAGTCGCCTTATCATCCGTATGAGAGATAACATTCTTATCCAGAAGTGAACCGATGGTCTTTCTCCACCAGTGTCTGAAATGCGAGAACTGGAATCCTCTCGTGAGAACAGTCATCAGGATGCCGGTCGCTATAAGAAGCCATACACCCGTCTTGGTCCAAACAAACGAATTTACCGCATCGTTGATCTTTGTCAGCGTTTCTAACATATACTCCTCCAACTTTATACTGAAGCCTTTAAGGCCATTTTATTATCATACATGAGTTTATCCGCGGTCTTCTCGGTATCATCAAACGAGCCTGCTCCCGCAGTATAGACCGATCTGCCGTATGCTATAACAAGAGGGATCGGGAACTGCTGTTCCTCGTTCGCCTGTTTAACAAGCCGCTCAAACTCAGGAATCTGATCATCAAAATCCTTTTCGCAGGAATCGCCCTCGACGATGACAATGAACTCGTCCCCGCCGACGCGGTATCCTTTGCCGCATTTTCCGAAGCTGCCCGTAATGGCATCCGCTGCCGCGATTATGAACCTGTCACCGAAGGAATGCCCGTATGTATCGTTCATCTTCTTAAGGAAGTTGATATCAAACTGTGCGAAAAGGTATCTGCCTTCCTTCGCATTTTTTATCTCTCGCTCATCCTCGGTAAACGCAAGACGGTTGAGCATCCCCGTGAGTCCGTCAATATGAGCGAGCCTGTGCATGACTTCGGCTTCGGTGCTCTTCTTGTGGAGTCCGATAAAGCTCGACAGTTCGTAGCTTGCAAGTACAATGACAAAGATGAAAAGACCGATCCTTGTTACTCTGGAGGAATCCTCCGCAGTAATAAGATAATACCTGGTAGCATCGCCGATGCCCGATAATATCAGAATACCGAAAGCCACAAGAAGGACCTTGAGTCCCCTGCTGATCTTTTGTGATTTCTTTATGGACGAGACGAGCAGATTTATAAGACAGACGACACCGATACCGATAACGATATGAGTCAGGATCAGCATATCGTGATAATCGCCCATGCCGCATAACACACATGTAAACGTGATCACCGTATTCAGACTGACAAGAACCAATACGATCTTTGTCGATATTGACCTGACCTTATCGGTAACAGCCGCGGCAAAGAGTATAACAGGTACGGGAAGCCACATCAGAGACAGATAATCGACAAGACGGATAAACGCGGGATTACCGCCTATCAGCTGAAATACCTTCGTGCCCGAACTCGTCCACATTGCAAGCACAATAGCCATCGTACCTACCGATACGGTCTCGATAATGCGGTCCGTATCCTTATTCAGGATAAACCCGATCACGACAAGGGTAAGCCCTATGATAAATACGGCAAAACACTCCATAAACTTCGGGAAATTGACCGAGTACAGATTACGAAGATATGACCCGCCGTCATTAAGCTGCATCAAACGGAATGTTACCGATGATGAATCCCTTAAAGGCTGATAAACAATGCGAAGCTCGCTCTGCTCGGAAAACCTCGGGATATCGACAGTATGGAAGCTCTCCCCGTAACATGTGCCGCATATCCTCATGATATCCGGATGATAATCGTAGATGAGATCATCATCGATGAATACGTCAAAGAACAGATTGCTTGTCTCGAAGCAAAGATCTGCGCCTTTGACCTCTTCCGGAGTGATCACCCTGCTTATCTCATGTGTCTCAAGCCCGTTGCGCAGATCAGAAAAATCCACCTTGCTGCCGTCATCATAGTACCAGCCGTCAGAATAACTCTCGCTTATGATGACACTGCTGAAGCCTTCAGACTTATAGAAAAACATCATGCAAACAACCAGCATGAGCGTTACGCAGATAACGAGGTCTAAGTCTATCAGCAGTCTTCGTTTCACAATTCTTACCCGGTTAAGATATCGATTACGTTTCTATCTCCGCATGGTAATCCTGCAGTGCCTTGACTCCGATGTGAGTATTGTTCTTAACAGCTTTGATACCCTCGGCGGAAGCCTTTGCCGCTGCCATGGTCGTAATATAAGGAACCTTGTGTCTGATAGCTTCCTTACGGATGTAGGAATCATCATGGACAGATGTTTTACCTGCAGGAGTGTTAATGATGAGATCAAGCTCTCCGTTAGTTATCATATCCGAGATATTGGGACGCCCCTCATACATCTTCTTAACCTTGGTAACAGGAATACCGTCAGCTTTGATCATGTCAAATGTACCGCCTGTCGCAAAAATCTTAAAGCCGATATCATTAAACCCGCGAGCAACCTCAAGGAGATCCCCCTTATCTCTGTCACATACAGAGAGAAGAACACTGCCTTCCAAAGGAAGAACTGTCTGTGTTGCCTCCTGGGCCTTGTAGTAAGCCTCGCCGACATTGTCGGAAAGACCTAAGACCTCACCTGTAGACCTCATCTCGGGTCCCAAAACAGGATCAACCTCCTGGAACATATTGAACGGGAATACCGCTTCCTTGACACCGCAGTGTGAGATCTTCTTGTTTTTAAGATCCTTAACAGGTGAAGGTCTGCCCGTAATGGAGCTTGTCATGATATCGGTAGCGATCCTTACCATGTTTACCGAAGTTACCTTGGATACGAGAGGTACGGTTCTCGAAGCGCGGGGATTAGCCTCGAGCACATAAACTACACCGTCTTCGATAGCGTACTGCATGTTCATAAGACCTACGACATTCATCTCGACCGCTATCTTCTTGGTGTAATCTCTGATCGTCTCTACCTGTTCGGGAGTAAGATTCTGAGAAGGAAGCATACAGGCGGAGTCGCCGGAGTGAACACCTGCAAGCTCTATATGCTCCATAACGGCAGGAACAAAGCAATTCTCGCCGTCAGAGATGGCATCGGCCTCACACTCTGTGGCATGGTGAAGGAATCTGTCGATGAGGATAGGTCTGTCAGGTGTAACACCTTCTGCAGCAGCCATGTAGATCCTCATCATATCATCGTCATGAACGACTTCCATTCCGCGTCCGCCGAGAACGTAAGAAGGACGTACCATTACAGGGTAACCGATCTTGTTGGCGATCTGCACTGCCTCTTCTACAGTGGAAGCCATTCCTGCCTCAGGCATGGGGATCTGAAGCTTATCCATCATTGCTCTGAACAGATCTCTGTCCTCGGCAAGATCGATCGTCTCAGGTGATGTACCGAGAATGTTTACTCCGTACTTCTTAAGGTCTGCGGCGAGATTCAGAGGGGTCTGTCCGCCGAACGAAGCGATAACACCCAGAGGTTTCTCCTTCTCGTAAATAGCGAGTACGTCCTCAAGCGTTAACGGCTCGAAGTAGAGCTTGTCTGATGTGTCGTAGTCCGTGGAGACCGTCTCGGGGTTGCAGTTAACGATAATGGATTCGAAGCCGAGCTTCTTCAGCGCGAGTGCAGCATGAACGCAGCAGTAGTCGAACTCGATTCCCTGACCTATCCTGTTGGGACCTCCGCCCAGGATCATGACCTTCTTGTTGTCGGAAGAAGGAGACTTATCCTCGGGAATGTTGTAGGAGGAATAGTAGTAAGCAGCATCCTGTGTTCCGCTTACGTGTACGCCTTCCCATGCTTCCCTGATGCCGTATTGATAACGCGCATTTCTGATATCTTCCTCGGGTACTTCGAGGATCTTGCTCAAGTACTTATCAGCGAAACCGTCACACTTAGCCTTACGAAGTACATCCTCAGAGGGAACGCTGCCCTTCATGGCAATGAGAGCATTCTCCTCATCAACGAGTTCCTTCATCTGCTCGAGGAACCAGTGCTTGATCTTGGTCAGTTCGAATATCTCATCAATGGTTGCACCTTTTCGAAGAGCCTCGTAGATAACGAACTGTCTCTCGGAAGTAGGATATATAAGCTGAGCGAGGAGTTCTTCCTTCGTAAGCTCATTAAAATTCTTGGCAAATCCCAATCCGTATCTGTCCTTCTCAAGACTCCTTATCGCTTTCTGGAAAGCTTCCTTGTATGTCTTACCGATGCTCATGACCTCACCGACGGCGCGCATCTGTGTGCCGAGCTTGTCTGAAGCACCCTTGAACTTCTCGAATGCCCATCTGGCGAACTTTATAACTACATAATCGCCGTCAGGAACATACTTGTCGAGTGTTCCGTACTTGCCGCAGGGAATCTCATCAAGAGTGAGACCGCAGGCAAGAAGCGCTGATACGAATGCGATAGGGAAACCCGTAGCCTTGGAAGCCAAAGCGGAAGACCTTGAAGTTCTGGGGTTGATCTCAATAACAACGGTTCTGTCCGTAACGGGATCATGAGCGAACTGGCAGTTACAACCGCCGATAACCTGGATAGCTTCGACTATCTTATAGGACTGCTCCTGAAGCTTCTGCTGAACATCCTCAGATATCGTGAGCATGGGAGCGGAACAGAATGAGTCACCTGTATGTACGCCGATAGGATCGATGTTCTCGATGAAACAGACTGTGATCTTGTTATTCTTGGCGTCTCTTACTACCTCGAGCTCGAGTTCTTCCCATCCTGCGATGGACTCCTCTACGAGGACCTGATGAATGAGGGAAGCCTGAAGACCTCTCTCGCAGACGATTTTCAGTTCATCGACATTGTAGACAAGACCGCCGCCTGCGCCTCCCATAGTATATGCAGGTCTTAAAACAACCGGATAATGAAGCTCTTCAGCTATCTTCAAAGCTTCTTCCACCGAATAAGCTTCGTGAGATCTCGGCATCTCGATGCCCAGCGAATCCATTGTATTCTTGAATTCGATACGGTCCTCGCCTCTCTCTATCGCATCGACCTGAACGCCTATGACCTGAACATTGTATTTATCGAGCACACCTGCCTTGGAAAGCTCGGAACAAAGATTAAGACCCGACTGGCCTCCGAGATTGGGAAGCAACGCATCAGGTCTTTCCTTGTCGATTATCTGTTCTATCCGATTTACATTAAGAGGCTCGATATAAGTTCTGTCAGCAACATCGGGATCCGTCATGATGGTTGCAGGATTGCTGTTGACAAGTACAATCTCATAACCCAGTTTTCTTAGAGCCTTACACGCCTGGGTTCCTGAATAATCGAACTCACAAGCCTGACCGATGATGATCGGGCCGGAACCGATGATAAGGATCTTGTTAATGTCTTCTCTCTTTGGCATTTGTCGTTCCCCCTGAAAAAATAATTATCCTAACAAAATGCTCCTGACCTTTGCTTCCATGTCTTCCTTCTCGATCACGTCCTTGTGCAGAACGGGTTTTGAAGAAAGATCCTTTATGGCGTCAGGAATCGGAAGTCCGCTCTCGTCAGACAGTTCCGTTATGACTTCCTCGATCGACTTGTCGCGTGAGAATCCCTCACCTTTGATCGCATCCATTACCGCGGCAGAGAATTTAAAAGGAGATGCCGTAGAAGCAAATACTGTCTTGCACTCGTCTCCGGATCTGCCGTGATAACGGTTGTAGATATTGAATCCAACGGCGGTATGCGTATCGACGATATTGTCCGTCCTGTCATATACATCGAGGATCGTCTTAGACACACCGGTCTCATCGGCAAACCCTCCGACGAACAGCATCTGCATGCGCTTCAGTGTCTGCGGATCAACTTTATAAACACCCTCGGTGTTAAGCTTATTCATCCAATCCTTGACCTTATCGGGATCCTTGTCCGTGATCTCGTACAGAAGCCTTTCGAGATTAGACGAGATAAGGATATCCATAGAAGGAGATGAAGTCTTATAGAATTCGCGGTTTCTGTCATATTTTCCGGATGAGAAGAAATCGCAGAGCACTTTATTCCTGTTGGAAGCGCAGATAAGCCTGTGGACCGGGATCCCCATCTGTTTTGCAAACCATGCCGCAAGGATATTGCCGAAGTTGCCCGTAGGAACAACGATATTGATCGATTCACCCTTCGTTATCTTCTCACGGCGCAGAAGCTCGATGTATGAATAGACATAATAAGCGATCTGAGGAGCCAGACGTCCCCAGTTGATGGAATTTGCCGAAGAAAGCTTTATCCCCTTCGAAAGGAGCTCTTCATTGAAGGCCTCATCGGCAAAGATCTTCTTTACGCCGGTCTGGGCATCATCAAAACATCCGTTGACAGCAATTACGTGGGTATTATCGCCTGTCGTCGTCACCATCTGGAGTTTCTGGGCTTCGGAGACACCGCCCGTGGGATAGAAGACTATGATCTCCGTCCCGGGAAGGTCTTTAAATCCCTCGAGCGCAGCTTTTCCCGTATCGCCCGATGTTGCCGTCAGTATGCAGATCTTCTTTGACTCTCCTGTCTTTCTGATCGAAGCCGTCATAAGGTGGGGCAGAAGCTGAAGCGCAACGTCCTTAAATGCACATGTCGGTCCGTGCCAGAGTTCAAGGATATATTCACGGTCGTTATATGAATTGAGCTGGACAAGCGGCACGGGATCCTCTCCCCACTTCTCCTCGCTGTATGCTTCTCTCGTGTATCCCAGGAGCTCATCCTCGGTAAAATCATCCATGTACTTCGACAGCACTCTTGCCGATATCTCACAGAAGCTCATATTCTTCATCTGTTCGATATCATCATCGGACAGCACGGGGATCGACTCCGGGACAAAAAGGCCGCCGTCGGGCGCGATGCCCATAATGATAGCCTCTTCGGCAGTAAATCTTCCTTCAAAACCTCTGGTGCTTACATACTTCATATTCTGGTGTTACACTCCGTTTCCGCCATAGTTCTGTGCATATTCATCTATTATCGCCGCTACTTCGGGATCAGCCTTTTTCTCCTCGAGCTTAGCTATAAGGAAATCGAGTCTCGCGGAAGTATCGGAACTGTTCTTTACCTTCGCGGCAGTCGGTATTATCACAAATACCGTAAGCAGGACAACAGCCGCAGTGATAATGACCGCAGCTATGATCTTTACGGCAAGTCTCATGTTATCCGCCGGTGTCCGCAGGTCAGCAACGTTAACATCATCGTTTAACTCGTCCGCTCCGGAACTCGACCGCATCATGACATCGCGGCGTTCCTTCTCGGAAGCCATCTTAAAATCGTTTCTGCCTGTGGAAGCGCGCATAAGTATCGGCGCCTGCATTCCGACTCTTGCCGAAGGATCCGACGAACCGTCTCCGATCATTGCCGATGATCCGCTCCTGTGTTTCTTAACCTCAGGCACGGGGTCGGGCTGAGCTTCGTCGGCCTTTATCATCCTCATGGCTTCCTGGGCAACGGTAAGATGCTGTTCGGAAGCAAGAGAATTGTTGACTGCGTATTCTATGGCATCTGCCGCCCTTTTATACTGTCCTTCCCTTGCAAGACACAGACCGTAGACCAGAGCTGTATCTCCCCATGTAGGATACTTTGTGATAAGGGGCTTCAACATTATCTGCGCGACATCGGTGCCGTCATGCTGAAGGTTCATCAATGCGCGGTTAAACTGCTTAACGGCGTACGCTTTATCTTCTGCGCTCATATCATAGAGGATCATGTCTTTCTCCTCCATGGGCCGCAGCATCAACGCCAGTTGTTTATAATCGTGCATAACTTACCTCGTACCTCGCCTATGAGATAGAGCGAACCGGTTACGAGTAAAGGGATGCCGTCCTCGCGTGTTTTCCGGCAGGCTTCAGACACCGCATCCTCTGCACTGTCAAAGCTCATAGGCATAATCAAGTCATTATACACGAACCGGATCAATTTAGAAAGACTGTCAGGGGACATTGAACGGGGGTTATCCACGTTTACGGCATATACCTGCACAGGATCCAGGCCCGCCTCTTTAAAGGTCCTTATCATCCCCTCGACATTCTTGTCACTCATAACGCCGATGACAACGCGGAACCGAAGATCACTGAATCTTGCGCCGCACATCTGCCTGAGCACGGACATAAGACTTTGCGCACACTGAACGTTATGGCCTCCGTCGATTATAACGGCAGGATCCGAAGAGAGGATCTCCGCCCTTCCCTTCCACCGTGTCTTATCTATACCTGCTCTTATCGTCTCATAAGAAAGGCCGAAGACATCCTTGAGGACTGCAATTGCAACTGAGGCATTGTACGCCTGATGTCGTCCCTGAAGAACAGTCTGATATTCCTCTCCTCCTGCTTCGAAAAGCATCCTGCCGTCATCCGTAAACCGGACTTCGCATTCCGGGTCTCCGGCAAACTTTACGGGATATGCATTTTTCCTTTTAGCTTCCGTTAAGAGCGTGCTTTTTACCTTTTCCTTCGAAGTCTCATCGAGGAGCATTATTGCGGGATCAGCGGCGAAGACAGGTACGCCTTCCTTAAATATACCCGCCTTTTCTGCCGTTATCTGTTCGATAGTATCGCCCAGTCTGTCCTGATGATCGAACCCTATCGAAGTAATGACAGTTGCGAGCGGCTTGCTTATCACATTGGTAGAATCAAGCCTTCCTCCGAGTCCCGTCTCAAGAACCGCAATATCCACATCATTCTCTTTAAACCACAGGAAGCACAGGGCGGTCATAAGCTCAAATTCCGTCGGATGCTCGAATCCTCTGGATGTCATATCGTCTGAAGCAGCCTTGACCCTTTCCGCCAAACGGTCCAGATCTTCCGTGCTTATCTCGCCTTCTTCTTCATCGGTCAGGCTCCGGTCCAGTCCTTCTTTACCGTTGATAATGCGCATACGCTCGGAGAATCTTTCAAGATACGGAGACGTATATATGCCGACTTTGTATCCGGCCTCGGCAAGGCATGCGCATATGAATGAAGCTGTCGATCCTTTTCCGTTGGTGCCCGCTATATGAACAGCCTTAAGCCCGTCCTCGGGATTCCCGAGGATGCGGTCCAGTTCTTCCATTCTCTCAAGTCCGAGATTAATGCCGAATTTCAAGGACTCTTTCAAAAATTCAGGTACCTGCCCGTGCCCCATATCCAATCTTTTCCCCCGTAATCAATGTCATACCCGCTTGGGTCTCGGATTCGTGCGGTTGGTGATTATACGTCTTATCACATACACCAGTATCACAATAAAAGTCGACTGGATAACGCTGAGCGCGATAAACACATAGAACAGAGCCCTGTACAAGTTCTCGGCAGACTTCTCGACGCTCATGTATTCATAGAAGGTATCTGTTTTCTCATCATACAGATAAAAGCTTCCGTTTCCTGAGTCATCGGTATAATATGCCAGGAAATTACCGTCAGCATCTGTGTAACCTTCCATATCAACACCGTTGATATAGGACGTTCCCTCGGTAAATCCGCCCGGTATCCTTATATCCTCAGGCACTTGAGCCAATGTAAGGACGCGGCCTGCCGATACGACAGTCTGTTCGGGTCTGTAAACAGTAGCTATCCCTGTTGATGCATTGTAAAAATACAGTGCGGGAGAATCAGTTCCGTTATATACATAAACCAGCACAGAACTTATGCCGTCTCTCGCAAAAACGGGAACCGTATATCCGTTGATCGTCTTTGTTGTCTGTATGAATCCGTCCGGTACCGTAAGATTCGAAGGGAAAGACATAAAAGTATACGTCACTCCCTGCGAATCCACAAAGCCCGATCCCTCGGGAACATAACCCTCCTGACGGTTAACAAATATCTTGTATTCCTTCGAACTGATGCCGTCCGGCGCAAGTACCCTTACGGAGATGATATTCTCGCCCGGGACAAGTTCATCGGTTCCGGTGATCGATACCGTTGACTCAAGATTGTTCGGAATGGCGTTAACGGACACCGAAGTAACTTCACGGCTGACATTCGCCGAGTATTCATAAACCTGAGGACTGAATTCAGGCGTCATGGTGACCCCGTTGACCGCAAGCGATGCCAGTGTCGCATCAGTGGAAACAGCCCTTACGATGTTTATATCCAGTTCTTCCGAACTGTATGCCGTGATCGCGGCTCCGTCGGATCTTATGAATTCACCGACACTGCCTATCCGTACCGAAGTATCACCGGAAGCATCGCTTCTGACTCTCAAAGAGATCTGAAACAGCATGGTGGAGATATCCGTATCGACGGGAGCAAGAACATTACCGCTCTCTTCATCCGTCGCTTCGATAAACTCGCCGCTTATCGTTATGATGCCGTCGTCTGATACATCAGTCGTCACATCATAACCTGACAGGATATCAGCTGCCGTCACCGATACAAATTCGAACTGCTCTACATCATAGACAACTTCGACAGGTCCGAACCTGACGATCGAATCAAACTCATCACAGTACAGATTGACAACAACTGTATCGCCCGGACTTATATCGGAATTCGCCGCTGATAAGGAAAGAGTGATCGTTCCGTCGGCAAACAGGGTGCCCGCAAAGAACGCCGTTACCGTCAACAGCGGTATGATAACCGCCGGTATCTTTCTGATGAATGATCTTCCTTTATGTTCTGTGCCTGTCATTTGACCGTCCCCGTTACGGCAATTGCCCGTATGTATCCGGAAGATTCAAGTAGACCGGTATCACAAATTCGAAAGATTCATCGAGCATCCCGGAAGATGCATAGCTTTCAAAGTAACGTTCACCTTCGGTATATGCCATCGATACGTTCTGGGCATACTGATGGCTGTAAAGGCCGTCATTGTTGTTGATCACATCGAATTTCTGGAAATACAGAGTATCCTGCCCGACAGATATATAACTCTGCGCTATCCATAAAGCGCCTCCCGTGATGGCATCCTCAACATTGTCCCAAGGCAGAAGAATGGAAGCTTCATATTCATCGATGATCTGCTCATCGGGCCTCGCTCCCCACATCGCATATCTTGCTCCGTTGATCAGCGCGCCGTTAGCGACCGAAGGGTCAGGGGTCGAACCGATGTTAAAGAAATTATAATACCCCTCATATCCCGGAAGCGTACCGGAAGAGAGCATGGATTCGCCGTTATAGCCCATTTCCTGTATTATCCTGCTCGCTATGAGATAAGGAGAAACCCCGGCGGTCTGTCCCGCGTTGTAAATGATCTGCGCATAATCGGGAGTCGCCGTGTCCATAAAGCTTCCGGACAGCATGGTACGAACACCTTCTATCGTCTGTACATCGCCGTTAAAAGATAATCTTTCAAACGAGAATATATGCTCCTCATCAATATAATTTCTCGGATCGAGGAAATACTTAACCGTTGCATTGTTGGCCCGGTGCCATCCGCCTCCGTCGTACTCGGGACTCGAAGCATCTGTCCACGACGGGTTCGTCCTTATGTTGGCAAGATTTCTGGAACCGCTGTCTTCATTGCTTAATGTGGTATTGAAACCTATTCCGGTATCGAACGGAGTAAAGATATATGAAGGGTGAAGATTGTGAAGAAGCCACAGTCCGCTGCCATAGCTTACGGGGAACAAAGACAGCGTGTCTTCACAGAAAGAACCCTCATCGTCTCCTATCAGCACATAGATATTATATGTATTCACAACACCGTCGAAAGACACAACATTTACCGACAGCACATTCTCGCCCTGTGCAAAAGTAAAGGAATCGCCGTTATTCACAGGCCGCGTCTGTCCGCCCGACAGCAATTCATAGTTCACCGAGGCAAATACGCCTTCCCTGGGAGATGCGCTGACGGTAATCGCTTCAGGTACATCTTCCGACATATATCCGTAACCGCATGTCCTTGGACTGAACTGCGGAACCTCGGGAAAATCGAGACCTGTTCCCGTGAATCTGAGATCAAGCGTATCAAGGGCTCCGTTGAGAGGAATATACGTCAGATCGTCAAAAGGGACATTGATCACATTATTGCTTATATCCTGAACTGCTATCGTCTTTCCGTAATAATCGGCAAAATTACCCGTTATCGGGACCGGATCCGTGTTGCTGCCGGTTACCTCACCTATCACCGCGACATACCCGCCGGAGTAATAAGCGGCTTCCTTGCTCTGGATCATGGTATAGTTAACAGCACTTGTCAGATCCTCATTACCGGCGCCGCGTTCCACTTTAATATAGAAGGTATTTGACACATCCGAAAGTCCGGTTTCTTCCATGATCGCTCCGACATCCTGGGCATGAGCCCTTAATACTTCGCAGTAGCTTCCTTCGATGTCGTTTGACGCAATATAGTTGCCGTAAGCATCATATATCGACGCCTTTATGTCACCGCTGAGATTGACGAAGTTGACATAAGCATTATTGTCCCCGGCGTTAAGGACATACCAGGAAGAAGAGCTGCTCTGCGCGATAGAACCCGGCTGAACATTGTTGTTGACCAGAGGCATGAGGTCAGGAACAAAGATATCCCCTCCGGTAAGCACTGTCCCTCTGCCGTCCGAAGACCTTAAGAGGATCAGCACCTCGTGATCGCCTCCTGACACACCGTTACTGTTCCATGCCATAACAAAATTCTTGGTTCCGTCCGAGGCATCGGTTATGGTCAGATTCCCCTGATACCATGCGCCGTCAACAAAGAAATCCGTTCTGATATGTTCACCGGTTGTGGCAAAGCTGCCTTCAACCTTGCGGATGCCGATCGTAATCCCGCCGGAGCCTTCTAAAGACGAAGTCAGGACACATTCCGTAAAACTGTCACCGGGATCCGAAGATACCGAAGCCGAAGTACGGAGAGACTTGTCTTCGCTGCCGAGCAAATCATTTATTACATACATCCTGGATCTGGACGCGAGCATTGCGGCCGAATCCGCATATTCAGCCCCGTCAGTCTGTCCGCCCGTAACCGAATAAAGATCCTGAAGGAACGCCTGATCATCTTTGCCGTTAACAAGATAATCAGAACTCGTAAATGCCCTTACCACAAAATCACCGGTCGAATAATAACCCGCACCGACCCGGTAAAGTGCCTTGTAAGAAACATTGCCTATGCCTGTTACATCGGCGGTCCTCAGTATTATGTCTTCCTGTCTCTGCGTGGGAGGTTCATACGGAACGCTCATGCCCGCAAGAGCTATGATGCCGATGATCATGACGATGAAAGACACCGCAAGAACGACGGCTGATATCAAAAGGTATTCTTTTGTCCTCTTTACCGATGCTGCCACCTGGCATTCCTTCCGTTACTTATTAAGCTCATCCAGTGTCAACCCGAACGAAGGGATGAAATGTTCCATAAATATCCCTACTTCTGGCAGGTCTATATTATCAATAGTTTGCTTTGTTGTCTTCATGGCATTATCAAATTCCGTATTGCCCGCAAGCTTCTCCCTAAGGCACTTTATGTAAGCAGCTATCTTATCGGCAGCCTTAACGATCCTCTTGGCAATGATCCCTTCTTCACCGTTGTACGAAGGCGACAGCCATGACAGATACTGTTCCTGCAGGGAATCCGGCAGCTGTGAAGTAAGGCTCAAAGCCGCCTCACGCTCCACTTGCTTATATGCATTCTTAAGAGTATCGTTCCTGTATTTGATAGGTGTGGGCATATCCCCGGTGATGATCTCCGTACAGTCATGATAAAGACCGTACGTCGCGATCAGAAGCGGATCGACTCTTACGGCAGTCTTCCCTTCATCCACAAGATTATTATGGATCAGCGCAAGCGACTGCGCTATGACAGCAACATCAAAACTGTGTTCCTTTATATTCTCGTACCTGCTGTTCCTCATAAGAGCCCAGCGGTTGATATATATCATCCTGTCCAGCAATGCATAAAATCCGTAATTCTCTTCCATTTAAAACCTCCGTGATCCAAAAAACTCGGCAGGTACGTTCATACCCTGTACAGCTGATCGAAGCATGAGTTGGCATATGTATCTGTCATGCCTGCGATATAATCCACGACTTTCCTTACCGGCTGACATTCAGGCTCCGGATGCCTCATATAGAATTGAGCAAAGCTCTTTATAGCTTCGTTATTGGAATTAAGCGCCTTCTCCATATCATCTACGCATTCCATAAAGGCACTGAATATCGCTTCGATCTGAAGCTTTACCATTTCCTCATATGTCTTGATCTTGGGCGATCTGTATATACCGTTAAGATTGGAATTAAGATACTCGTTCATCGCCCGGAAATTATCCTGCGACATACAGATCTCATCCTTGTTAAGACTGGAGTGTACGATATCGCCGACGAGGATATTTATGATCTCGGCATTTGTAGTTCCGAGCCTCCTGGCAGCTTCGTCGCTGACATGGTCATTTCCTCCGATTATCCCTGCTCTTCTCGCATCTTCTATGTCTCTTCCGACATAAGCTATCTTATCGGCAAATCTGACCACACAGCCTTCAAGCGTAGCAGGTCTTGTCCGGTCTTTTTCAGGCTTCTCCGACACTTCCTTCTCCGTCTTGTCACGGTAAGGTGTCAGTCTGTATTCATCATATGTCTCTCCGCAGTGGGCGACTATCCCGTCCCTTACCTCAAATGTCAGATTAAGCCCGTATTCTCCCGGTTTGTGTTCTTCGAGCACATCGAGCACCCTGAGACTGTGAACCTCGTGTTCAAAATACAGTGACGGATCAACTGACTTAATGCACTGGTTGAGCACTCTTTCCCCGGTATGACCGTACGGTGAATGTCCGATATCATGTCCCAGCGCGATCGCCTGTATAAGATCGATATTAAGGTTAAGGGCTCTGCCGATAATGGTCGATATGTAATTTACATAGATCACATGCTCGATCCTCGAGCAGATATGGTCGTTCACCGGATTAAAGAATACCTGTGTCTTATGGCGCAGTCTTCTGAACGACTGGGAGAAGATGATCCTTCCGAGATCCCTCTCATACGGACTCCTTATGGAGCAGGGGTTCTCCTCTTTCCTGCGGCCCCTGGAATTTGCCGTCTTCATGGCAAAAGGCGAGAGTGTCTTCTCCCTCTCACTCCTTATCAGTTCTATCTCTCTGATATCTTTATAGTTATCGATAAGTTGCGGTTGTTCAGGTATATTCGCGAATGCATCCTGATACAGATCAAACAGGCTTTCCATGATCACACGCTCCTTTTAAGGCCCGCCGTATTCGCGAGCATATTCTTCTTCATTCCGTCGAAGTCCACCGTTACCAAAGCATCTCCCGCAACCGGTTCGACCTTGAGCACGATGCCTTCTCCGAATCTTTGATGTACGACACTCATTCCTTCGGCGATCTCATTCCACGACAGCCCGTCCTGCTTTGCAGGCTTCCTGGCAAAAGAAGACTTAAGCGCGCTCGATATCGCCTTGGTTCCCCTGGCCCTGGCTTCTGATGTAACCGCGGAAGCAGAAATATCAGATCTTACTTCCCTCGCGCCTCCGATCTTATACAGATGCCTAGGATCGATCTCCTTAAGGAATCTCGATGGCGGAAGGCACTGTGTCTGGCCGTAAAGCATCCTCTGTCTTGTCAAAACGATAAACAGATTCTTCTTGGCCCTTGTTATCGCAACATACATAAGCCGTCTCTCTTCTTCTGTTGCCATGGCATCACCGATGGATTTGTAGCCCGGGAATATACCGTCTTCCACACCTATTATGAATACCGAACCGAACTCCAGTCCCTTGGCGCTGTGGACTGTCATGAGTCTGACGTAATCATCGCCTTCATCGTATTCATCACCTGCAGAATAAAGAGCGGCATTCTCAAGATATATGGTCAGAAGACCTGCCAGCGTATCCGCCGTCTTAAGTTCTTCGTCAAGATATATATCCCCGGGATCGTCCTGTTTCTGTATCTGTTCCTGCCCGGGAGCAGTCCTGTGTGCCTTCTCAAATTCGGAAGCTTCAGACAAAAGCTCCTTCAGGTTCTCGACCCTGTCTGTTACCTCGCCCTTCTTCTCCCTTTGTTCAATGATCTCCTGGATGATGCCCGACTCCGTTTCCACCTTATCGACAAAATCCTTGAAACTCATATCCTCCGTAAGATCGGCACGGAATCCGCGTATAAGATCCGCAAATTCAAGAAGCTTGCCGCAAGAACGCTGAAGTTCGGGATATTCCCTGCACCTGCAGCATACTTCAAACATGGAAATGCCGTTGTCTTCGGCCAATTGCCTCAGTCTGTCTATCGTGGAATCTCCGATGCCTCTTCTCGGAACATTGATTATCCGCTCCAATGCAAGATCATCACTGCCGTCATTGATCAGTCTTAAATATGCAATGACATCCTTGATCTCTTTTCTGTCATAGAATCTCAGACCGCCGTATATCTTAAACGGGATATGCTTCTCTCTTAATGCCGACTCTATCGAACGGGAAAGGGCATTGACTCTGTAAAGGACCGCGCAGTCCCTGTATGCAAACTTCCCCTTCTCGACCATCCTTTTTATGGTATCGGCAGTCCATCTTGCTTCAAGATTACCGTTATCGGCATTCATTACGATAACCTTGTCACCCTCTTCTCCGTCAGTCCTTAAGACCTTGCTCTTCCTGTGCTTGTTGTGCGCTATCACTTCATTGGCGCTTTGCAGGATATGACCCGTAGATCTGTAATTCTGTTCGAGCTTGATGACTTCGGTTCCGGGAAAATCCTTCTCGAAGTTCAGGATCATCCTTACATCGGCTCCTCTGAAAGCATATATGGACTGATCATCGTCACCTACAACACATACATTCCCATGCTTCTTACCGAGCAGCATCACGGCCTCGTACTGGGGCTTATTGGTATCCTGATACTCATCGACCATTATGTACTTGAACTTGTCCCTGTAAAAATCCGCGATCTGCTCATTACGCTCGAGAAGCCTGACAAAATTAATGAGTATGTCATCAAAGTCCATGGCATTGCTGTCAGCAAGGCGCCTGTCATATGCCATATAGATATCGGAAGAAAGCTTCTTAAAAGTATCGCTCCCTGCAAGCTGCTCATACTCTTTGTGACCGATCATATGGTTCTTCGCATTGGTTATCTCATACAGAAACAGCCTCGGCTTATAAGTCTTCTCCGACACTCCGATCTGTTCCATGACCTGTTTTACGATCTTAAGCTGATCATCGGTATCAACGATCGTAAAATTCTTGCCGTAACCTAAGTCCTCGGCATGTCTTCTCAGGATCCTGGCAAAGATGCTGTGAAATGTCCCGCACCATATATACTGAGAACGCGAGCCTACCAGAGCCTCAAGTCTCTCCTTCATCTCATTGGCAGCCTTATTCGTAAATGTTATGGCAAGGATCGATCCGGGAGCTATTCCGAATCTCTCCATCATATAGGCGATCCTGTATGTTATGACCCTGGTCTTGCCGGATCCCGCGCCCGCAAGGATAAGCAGAGGCCCTTCAATATGAGTTACTGCCTGTCTTTGCTCCGCATTAAGATCATCAAGAAGAGCATCGGCGCTTCTCACCGTGTCATCATTATTCAATTCCTCTTCATAAAGACCGGAAAGCTCATCTAACAGATCGAGCTCTTCATCATTATCAAATCCGTCCACAATAAACTCCGCTTAAATCATATTAAGGCTTAAAGATCATTTCTTATAAGATTATAACAGAAAGATGGAAAAACAATGTCCCATTATAAGAACATTTATTTGTTTTTCGCACAGGAATCCTCTTTAAGGATGACACCTGCAAGAAGCCCTGCTTCCAGCCCGAAAAGCTTTGAAGTCAGCACCCAAAGACAGGATCCCGGTACAAACAGCGCAAGCACCGATACTGCCAGGATTATCAAAGCCATATATTTACCGACGAATTCGCCTATAATCTTCATGTTTCTTCAGCAAGATAATCCAGGTAATCTGTGCACATGGAATTGCTCCATTCTTCCACATAAGTTTTAAGAAGATCTTCATGAAATACATCTTCCGTTACGGCATAGTATCCCCTTTGAACAGCCGGATTCCATTCGGACATGAAGAACAGAAGCATATTATCGTAGGATTCAGGCACCTCTTCATCAACATCCACTGCGCATTCATCAGCAACATCGATGATGTCACCGTTCTTAGTCAGGCAAAAATAGATACTTCCCCATCTAATGTCTTCCTTAAAGACGGTCTTGCATCCGTATTCTGCACCGAGTTTTTCTTTGATGACAGCATCTGCATAGTCCTCGGCAGCACTGATAACACGCTCTATGACAGGATCAAGTTCCTCTCGCGAATAAGACCTGGTTCCTTCAATACACTCGGTATCGTTACGGTACTCGATGTTGTATTTCACTACGTAATTGCAGAATTCATCGTCAACACTTACGGGCGTCGACTCCTTCTGCATATAAGTCTCGCCTGTTCTGACAGTTATCGAAGTACCTTCTTCCGTTATGATGATACTTCTGATCTCATTGAACGGAAGCATCACGGATTTTAGGAACTTGCTGTATCTTATGCCGTTTTCGCTTAAGGTGAAAGCCATTATATAACTCCCTTCTCACGGTGATCACTCACCATGAAGATGATTATATAACAGAACGCTTCCTTATCGCAGGGATCGATGTAACGGGAACGAAGATAACGACAGCGGCAACACCCTGGATCATGTTGAAGAACAAAGATCCTGCGGCAGCCTCGGGGCCGTACATAAAAGGCAGAGCCTCAAATATGAAGTAACCCGCGATCATGATGATCTCGGCGATAACTCCGATAAGGATCTTCTTAAGGACAGTGACCTTGAACTTGCGCAGGCTCGCACCTGCAGCATAACCCATCAGTCCCTTAATGAGGAATGTGGGGATAATATACTGAGCATAACCTGCTATAAGATCCGAAAGAGCCGAACCGATGGCAGCAGGGAAAAATGCTGCAGGGCCGAGGATAAAAGAACTGATCAGGATAACAGGATCTCCCAGGTTTATATACCCTATAGCGGTCGGGATCCTGATCTGAGTCGCTATGAATACAAATGCGGCAAAAACTCCCGCAGATGCAATAGTCCTTAACTTTGTAACAGTGTTACTCATCCGGTCCTCATTTACATATCTGTTTGATAGGTAATTATAACTATGACCTCATTCACTGTCAAGAAAAAAGGCGGCCCGCAAGGCCGCCCGTAAGTTCTCAAACGGATGAACTCATCACACCAGCGCCTCAGTCTCCTTGGCGATCGCAAGTTCCTCGTTTGTAGGGATAACGCAGACCGTAACCTTGGAGGAAGGCTTGCTGATGATCGCTTCCTTACCTCTCAAGCCCGCGTTCTTCTCTTCATCGAACTCTACGCCCAGGAACTCGAGATCCTTGCACATAGCGGATCTCATAGTATCTGTATTCTCACCGATGCCTGCCGTGAAGACGATTACGTCAATACCGCCCATTGCAGCGGCATAGGAACCGATGATCTTCTTGCCCTGATATGCAAACATCTCGAGCGCGAGATGAGCTCTCTCATTTCCCTCACTCTCAGCTTTAGCAAGATCACGGAAGTCGGAGCTTACACCGGATACTCCGAGAACGCCGCTCTTCTTGTTGAGAAGAGTGTCGATCTCCTCAGGGGAAAGGCCCTCTCTCTGCATAAGGAAGGGAACGATAGCGGGATCGATATCACCTGTTCTTGTTCCCATGCAGATACCTGCGAGAGGAGTAAGACCCATGGAAGTGTCAACGCACTTGCCGTCCTTGACAGCGGCAAAAGAAGATCCGTTTCCGAGGTGGCATGTTACCATCTTGAGGCCCTCTGTGCTGAGTCCCAGGAACTCGGCAGCTCTCTTGGAAACATATCTGTGGGATGTTCCGTGGAAGCCGTATCTCCTGATCGAATACTTCTCGGAGATCTCAAAGGGAAGAGCATATGTATATGCCTTGGGGGGCATTGTCATATGGAATGCTGTATCAAATACCGCCACCTGGGGTGTACCGGCAGGAAGAACAGCCTCGCATGCCTCGATGCCCGTAAGGTTTGCGGGATTGTGAAGAGGTCCCAGAGGGAAGCACTCCTTAATTACTTTCTTAACATCATCATTCACTACGACAGACTCGCTGTAATACTTACCGCCGTGGAGGACTCTGTGACCTACGGCAGAGATCTCGGAAACATCAGAGATAACGCCTGTCTCGGGATCAGTAAGCTGTGAAAGAACGAGCTTAACGGCAACCTTGTGGTTGGGAAGCTCAACATCCTTCTCAAGTTCAACGCCCTTTGAGCTCTTATATGAGAGCTTTCCGTCGATACCGATCCTGTCGGCATTACCCTTAGCAAGGACAGTGCCTGTTTCCATGTCGAAAAGCTGGAACTTACAGGAAGAACTTCCGCAGTTGATAACTAAAATCTTCATATATAAACTCCTTAAAATAGTAATCAGTTATTAGCCGTTAGCCTTAGCAGCCTGAGCCTGAACGGCAGTGATGGCAACGGTTCCTACGATATCATCTGCATAGCAGCCTCTGGAGAGGTCGTTAACAGGCATAGCCAGGCCCTGGAGAACGGGACCGTAAGCGTTTGCCTTTGCAAGTCTCTGAACAAGTTTGTAACCGATGTTGCCTGCCTCGAGAGACGGGAATACGAGAGTATTCGCGTGACCTGCAACCTTGCTCTCGGGAGCCTTGAGCTTGCCTACTGTCTCATCAAGAGCAGCATCGAGCTGGAGTTCACCGTCAACGATGAGTTCGGGCCAGTTCTCGTGCGCGATCTTAACAGCCTCGGAAACCTTTGTAACGTCATCGTGCTTTGCGGAACCCATCGTGGAGTAAGAAAGCATGGCAACCTTAGCCTGGTGACCCGTGAACTGCTCGAAAGACTCAGCAGAGAGTTTGGCGATCTCGGCAAGCTTGGGAGAATCGAAGTCTGTGTTTACGGCGCAGTCAGCAAATACGAATGTGCCGTTATCACCCAAGTCGCAGTCAGGAACTTCCATAAGGAAGAAACCGGAAACAGAAGAAACGCCCTTCTTCATCTTGAGAAGCTGAAGAGCCGGGCGGATTGTATTGCCTGTGGAGTGGCATGCACCGGAAACGGCACCGTCAGCGTCACCGCACTTGCACATGAGGCAGGCATAGTACATGTAGTCGGACTCCATGAGCTGCTGTGCCTTCTGCTCTGTAACGCCCTTCTTGGCAGCGCTTGCAACAGCAGCCTCAGTCTCCTCAGCTGAGAGGCCCTTCTTCTCGGCCTTTGCCTTAGCTGCGGCAACCATTGTATCTACGCCTCTCAACTCAAGGAACTTATCGAGGTACTTCTGCTTATTGGGATCATTGAAGGGATCTACGATCTTAGCGCCGCTGATATCAAAACCTGCGCCGTTCTTCTCGATCTCTTCGGGTGTTCCTATGATAATGAGGTTCGCGAGGTCCTCTTTAAGGATCTTCTCGGCTGCCTCGAAAGTTCTCTTGTCCATTGACTCGGGAAGAACGATAGTCTGCTTGTCTGACTTTGCCTTAGCCTTGATATCATCAATAATTGCCATATACGTATATCTCCTGTCTTTATTATTTACAATAAAGAAGTATACCCCCAAGGTTAAGTCACGGCAAGGCAAACGTCCAAATTCTCGCGGGCATAAAATACGAACCTTCCGTTCTCTTCGCGGAATATCATCGACAGGGCGGGACTTGATGTGTAGGTCGCAACACGGGAGCTCTCATACCGGCACATGCGCTCATATAGATCATCGTCTCCCGTCTCGAGAGCGATATGCATTATGTCGGGATAAATATCGACTGCCTCATCGCCCTCGGTCCTTCCGGTCGAATAGTAATACTGCGCGCCAAGCGATCCTGAATTGAGCACCTGATTCTTAAGCCACGCAAATGATGATCCGGGGAGCTCTCCCACCTCGGCAAGGTGTCTCATCGTGATGACTGACTCGGCAACGTCAACCGCAGCGGCAGTGTCGTGAGAATAGATATATGACCCGTCTGAATAAGCGTATCCGAACAGCGGGATATCCTCCGATATGACCGCCCCCGTCACGAGTTCGAGATTCCTGTCAAAACTGCCTTCAGGGATGAATCCGTTATCCTCGAGATTTCTTATGAGGAGCAGATCGACCGATGATATGCTTATGCCCTCGATATCAGTCATCTCGGACCCGCCTGCATCAGTCCCGCGCTCCAGCGTTGAATACACGCCGCTCTGCGGTTCGGCAGTCGAATAAAATCCTCCCTGCTCATAAACCGCAACACTTAACCGTTCCGTCCTCATATTCCCTTCTTCATCGAAAAGGATATCAACGGTCTGCCTGACCGTATCGATATCATCCGGTGTTCCGTATGAATCACAGAATTCCAGATAAGATGAAAGGAATGCCGCTATCCCGGAGTTGCTTTCGTTCTCAAGATCATAACGGGATAATATCTGATCCCTGAGCCTGACCGCTGACGCGCGGTCCTGATTCCTTACATACATCGACAGCAGCAAGGCCTGATCTGACAGTCTGTATTCTTCAGAGGACTCAGCCTCCTGGCTTACGAGCCTTCCCGCGATGGTATATGAAGACGGGATCAGAAGAATATCACCGTCCTTGCCAAGCATGAGCTGCTTTGTCCTCATCCACAGATAATCGGCAACTATACCGTTGTCGGATGCGGTCTTCCTCTGTTCGTATCCTGCGAATGTGCGGTACTTGAGATCTATGTCTGCACCGCCGTAAAGCCGCCCGTAAAGAAGATAACCCCCTCCGAGCAAAAGCGCAGCGGCTGCACAGATTATAATGACCGCTATCTTCTTTCTCATCTGTTAAGAGACCCTACATAATCTTCGAGATTCGGATAGAAATACTCACGGCCTACGGTTTCCTGGAAACCGATCTTCTCAAGAGCCTTCTCTATATCCTGATTCAGACCGACAAAACAGAAATCAGCCCCCATGCGCTTTATCAGTTCTATGGCCTCGAGGAACTCGGCTTCGGCAGATACGTCAACGAACACGACGCCCCTGAAAGAAAGGATGTATGTGTCGTACTTCTTTTCGCACTTCTCAATGGCCTGCTTAAGCTGTTTTCCGTTAGCGTAGAAATATGTGCCGACGCTGTAGACTATGGCCGCATTCCTGTTATTTATAAGTGTCTCTTCTTCGATGTTCACGCGGATGTCGGTAAGATTGTTGATCGTAATGAGCATCGCGAGGACAACTCCGATAACGATCGCATAAGTAAGGTCGAAAACTACCGTTGCAACCATGGTGACGGAGCAAAGGAGCAGAGCATCGATAAGCCCGTGCGTGATATAGGATCTGATCGTCTTTATATCGTTCATCTTGAATGCAGTAACGAACAGCACCCCTGCAAGTGCGCTGTACGGGACCATTCCGATCAAAGGCGAGAGAACGAACATGCAAAGGATGAGGAAAACCGACTGGAACACCGAGGTAAGCCTTGTGCGGCATCCGCTCTTGATGGCGACCGATGTACGGGCGATCGCGGCAGTCGACGGAACTCCTCCCGCAAAAGGAACAGCCATATTGGCTACACCCTGCGCGATGAGCTCGACATTGGAATCGAATTTCTCTTTCTTCATGGAAGCTGCCGCCGTTCCGCACAAAAGACTCTCGATCATACCGAGGAGCGCGATCGTCACGGCATATCCGCCCACCGATCTTAACATCTCAAGATCAACGGATCCGATATTGAGGACCTCAGAGTTGATTATGGAACCGGGGATCTGACCGATCGTCTTAACATCAAGTCCCGCGATCTTTGCTATGGCAGTTGCCGCTATTATCGCGATCAGGGATCCGGGTACATATTTTGCAAGTTTTGCGGGATAGAAGGCCATGATGAGTATGACGATAACGGTAACGATCACAGCCTGTATATTTGTGCCCTTAACATTAAGGACAAACGACTCGACCTTCCCCAAAGTCCCCTCTCCCGATGCGCTGACTCCGAACGCATTGCCGAGCTGGCCTATCGCGATCACGAGCGCGATTCCGGAAGTAAAACCGGTAACTACGGGCTTGGGGATAAACTGCACGAGCCTTCCGAGTCTCAACAGTCCCGCGGTAAGAAGTATCGCACCCGACAGGAATGTCGCCAGGAACATGCCCTGAAGACCGTACTGTCCGGAAACTATCGTACCGAGGATTACCGCCATCGCTCCGGTAGGACCGGATATCTGAAATGATCCTCCTCCGAGAAGTCCCGATATGAGACCTGCGATGATAGCCGTTATCATGCCGCCTGCGATACCCACGGCAAGATGCGCCTCATCTACGCTTGCAGCGCCGAAAGCCAGCGCAAGAGGCAGAGCAACTGCTCCGACCGTGATCCCCGACGTCATGTCGTTGATCAGGTATTTTGTGTTATATCCTTTAAATTCGTTCCTAAATATCTTCGCATAATGCGCGAAAAACGGTCTTTTCTTCTTAGACATAATCATTCTTTCCTTCCGAAGTGCGAGTTAAATTCTAACACTGATTGCTGTATAATCGAACAGTACGGCTATCAGCATAATTTACAGAAAGGTATCGGACTTTAATGAGAGTTATCGGGATAATCGCCGAGTTTAATCCTTTTCACGCAGGTCATGAATACCTCATAAGAGAAGCCAAGCGCCTTACCGGCGACCCGCGCGCAGTCGTTATGACGGTAATGAGCGGCCCGTTTACCCAGAGAGGCACTCTTGCGGTATCCCCGAAGCATGTAAGGGCAAGACAGGCGCTCGTATCAGGCGCCGATGTCGCCGTCGAACTTCCGTTTACTTTTGCCTGCGCCCCTTCCGAGAGATTTGCATCAGGCGCAGTTGAACTTCTGTACAGGACCGGAGTAGTAACGGATCTTGCATTCGGCATTGACTGTAAGGATCCTTCCCTTCTGCTTGAACTGTCCAAGGTCGATCCCGATGAGGAAGTCCTGCACAATGCGCTTAAAGAAGGAATGTCATTTCCCGCAGCAAGGGCCGAAGCCGTCTTGAGAGCATACAAGGGTGATGCGGATCCCGTCATTGCCGCGGACACTTTAAGACAGCCGAATTCCATCCTGGCGCTCGATTATCTCAGGGCATGCCGCAGACTCAATACAGGGTTCAGGATACATATGATCCCGAGAAAGCCCGGTCACTCGGCAACGGATGCAAGAGAACGGCTTCTTTCATCCGACACATCAAGCGTATCGTCTATAGCGGATCATCTTAACGGCATCATTCCCGACAAAGCGCTGTCTGTCATGCTGGCCTCCCTTTCTTCCAAAGACTTCAGGATTCCCTCTTACGACGAATACATGACCGATGCAGCCCTTGCGGTAAGACGCTCGTCAGATCTTACGGCAACGGCTTACATGACTGACGGACTCGACGGATTCATCAGGAACAACATCGGCGGGGATCTTGCCACCAGGCACTTTACAATGCCGCGGATCCGCCGTGCTCTCGCTTCATTGATGACGGGACAGACGGGGTCCTATGTTGATAAAGAGAAAC
The DNA here is from genome assembly GCA_017527865.1 of Clostridiales bacterium. Taxonomy (GTDB): domain Bacteria; phylum Bacillota; class Clostridia; order Saccharofermentanales; family Saccharofermentanaceae; genus Saccharofermentans. The sequence continues at coordinate 1,279 of JAFXPN010000001.1, read as the reverse complement.
ACGTCCGTTACATACGGATATTGGGCTTCACGAACGAAGGCAGATACTGTCTGAAGATAATGGGAAAATGCGCAAGGCTTCCTATCATCAGCAACTGCTCCGATGCTCTCGAATCATATTCATCGGATCCTTCCCTGAAAGAACAGTTCGAACTCGATCTGCTCGCCAATGATATATATGCCCGCTATGCTTCGATGGAGCCGGGTTACGAGTGGAACATACCGCCTGTACGCGTAAAGATCAAATAAAAGAGACTGCACCGTCCGATGCAGTCTCTTTTGATTCATGTATTAAAGAAGATTATTACTTAGCTGCGTTTACAGCCTTAGCAACTCTGGACTTTGCCCTTGCAGCAGCCTGCTTGCTCATGTGTCCCTTAGCAGCAGCCTGATCGACAGCCTTCTGTGTCTTCTTAAGAAGATCCTGATCAGCCGTTCCCTGTGCAACAGCAGCCTTGGACTGCTTGATGACAGTACGGATAGCTGTCTTCTTGGACTTGTTAGCCTCTGTCTTCTTCTGTGTAACTTCTACTCTTTTGATAGCCGACTTGATGTTAGGCATATTTTTCCCTCCGTAAAAGTGGATTAATACTTTCTTCTTAAATAACCGCTAGATTGTAACATGATTGTTTTTATGGCGCAATAGCATATTTTGTGTGTTTTTTGTTATTATGTGTGGTAATATTTTAAATATTTTTCGGAGGTAAAGAAAAATGGAGAATGAGAACATTAACAATCAGGGTCCTGTTATCGACAACAACCCTCAGGCTCCCGCAGGCAACGGCAAGCTTTATGCCATACTCGCTTACATCGGCATCTTCTGGCTCATCGGCCTTCTTGCGGAACCCGAGAAGAACGATCCGTATGTTAAGAATCACGTAAACAACGGACTTATCCTGTTCATCGCAGGTCTGATCTGCTTGATCATCCCTGTAGTAGGATGGCTCTGCTCAATCGCAGTACTTGTCTTTGCGATCATGGGCATCGTCTATGCCGCACAGAACAGATTGTTCACAATCCCTCTTATCGGAGATAAGTTCACGCTCGTTAAATGATCTGATCCTGAATCTGATAAGCGCAGGGGACGTTCCTCATGGGACGTCCCCTTTTTTATGCGCGGTTCCCTGTTTTGGAATATTATCAGATATATGAACATCATAAGCATCCTGTACTTTCTGCTGATACGGCCTTTGGAGCTCATCTATGAGTTCATTTTCTCCGTGTCCTATCAAACTTACGGGAATGCATTCTTCTCCATCGTCATACTGAGCATATCCGTG
>JAFXPN010000041.1 GCA_017527865.1 Clostridiales bacterium | reverse complement strand
GATATTACCCTTCTCTGAATAGATGAACCCCGAGATGATATTGATGACAGTCATCAATACGGGAAGAAGATTGATGCTTAAAGCTCCGATCCTGATCAATGCATCAGGCGCGCCGAGATCCGGTATCGGGCCTAACGATATGCCCTGAAGGATCTTAAGTCCCGACAGGAAACTGTAAGCCGCGATGAAGAAGGGAATCTGGAGAAACAGTGAAACGGATTCCTTCAGCACATCGGTCGACTTGTAATCGTTCTCTCGGTAGTAAGTCTGGAGCATCATGACCTTCTCGTCACCCTTGAACTTTTGCTTTATGAAATCGGTCCAGTATTTCATGGAAGCTTTTTTATCTCTTTGCTGCTTCTCGAGCTTATCTGCACGGAAGTACAGGGGCAGCAGCAGGAAGTTGACGGCAAGGCTCATGATGAATATGGAAAGCCCTGCATTTTCCGTGAGTTTATACGCATAGAAAAATATGACTTCAAACAGAAGCTTTAACGGTTCGACAAACAGGAAGAAGATGAGATCAAGCGCCGTCATATATGCTCCAGTTCTCCTCTTCAAAGATATTATCGTGTACTGAAAGGAAGTATCCGTTCGGATCCTCAAATTGATTGCCGTTATTGGTGTAGATGTTATGTCTCTCAGAGATATAGATGATCTGTTCTTCCGGTCTGTCATCTGATATCAGGGGATTTCCCGTAAACGGGTTAACGGCATCATCGATTATCCCGCGCACCGCAAGAGCCGGGGTGTCCGCGTTGGTCATAAAATCGTATGAGGTCGTAAACCCTGATGCATTGAAGTCTTTTACCATCAGGACCGGATTGACCGACTGGACGTCGAAGGGCGGATCATTGAGGAGCATTTCTTCGAACTGCATATGGTTGCTCCCGTGATCGGCAACGAGGATGATCCTCGTATTATCATAGATATTATTCGCGCGAAGATAATCAAACCAGTTCCCGAGGCAGATGCAGGTCTCCATATTGCATTCATAACTTGCATAGTCGAGATAATCGGAATCCATGCTCATTGTCACGCCGTTGACTGTGAAGCGGTCTTCGTGCGCCTCGTCATAAGTCGTATTATCGATAACTGCAGCGGGCATGTATTCCGGTTCCTGCAGAAGACATATATCATGCGTTGCACAGTTCGAGAACATAAAGAAACAGTTGCCGTTGCCGGGTCCTGCGCTCACTATATCATTCAGCGACTGAAGGACCGTGAGTTCCTGAACGTGCGTCTCGTTGACACCGTATTGGGTGTGCGGCGTTATCCCCGAATATGATGTGTAAACATAGCCGTTGCTGCCGGAATTCATATCGTTATAGGTCCCGTCCGAATAGGCTGCCGGCTGTAATATAAGAGGAAGGCTCTTCATGAATCCGAAGCAGAACAGATTCCTGTTGAGCATGGTCTCATATTCCTCTCCTGCATTAACGAGAAGTTCGCTCCTGGCGTTAAAAGCGCCCGACAAACGGTAAGCTGTTATATTATCGTACCCGTCATAAATGCTCGTATCGGGTATCCAGTGGTAATTCGCGTATGGAGGATCGCCTACGGTGACTGTCCAGCCGTTGCCGGCGAAGAGGACGGGAAGCACGAGAAGAGCCTCATTCTGTTTTGAGACAAGAGATTCATCTGCCCTTGCATTGATCTTTGCAGGGGTGTAATCGTAGCCCCCGAAGAGAGACGGAGTTGCGAAGTTAGTATGTTTCCCCAGCGACACCGTATTAGGGTAGTAAGTAAATCCGTCAAACTGTGAGGCCACATCCGGGCGTTCGTTAAAGATGTAGGGGATATAGGCTCCGAGCATTCTGTCCATCATGATGACTACCACGTTCTGACCTGTCGTAGTCATAGGTACCGTGATATCGCTGTCGGGTCTTTTGAAGGCGCCGGGATTACCGTTGGCATAGATGATGACCACGGTGCAGTACATTACGGAAAGAAATAAGACCGCTATCACCGATATCGTTGCTACGTAGCGAAGTATCATCTTATGTTTTTTTGCGATTAAGATGATAACGAGGAATACCGCTGTGTTTGCAAGAAGATTGACAGCAGTGTCGGAGACGGCAAATGACATGTTGTATTCGTAGATCAGTTTCTTGGACAAAAGACCGAAGTTTCTGTTGAACAGTATGTAATTCATGATGCCTGCAACTGCAGCGGCATTGAGAAGAGCAGCAGTTGCTTTTTTTCTGCCAAGTCCTGCAAGGAATATGAAAAGGGGACCCCAGATCAGGAACAGACCCGCTGCCGTAAGGGCGCTTGTCAGGATGTACAGTGTAGGGCTGTGCGGGAACTCTGCGTAAGTATTGGCGAATTCCTCCGGGTTTTGGGATATTATGCCGGAGGGGATCATAATACCTGTCAATACCGCAAGGACAGTGCAGGGAAGCAGTATTGCCGGTGTATTGCGGGGGCTTATTAACGCGCTCCCCTTATCCTTGACCTCTTTTATTTCCTTCTTGCCAAAACTTGTGACGGCATTCTTGCAAAGCGAGAAGATATTGTTGAGCGTCCAGTAGAATACGAGTCCTGCAGGAGAATCATAGAGCAATACGAGGAAGACAAGAGCGATGAGGATAAGCTTAATCTTATCTTTGATATTACCCTTCTCTGAATAGATGAACCCCGAGATGATATTGATGACAGTCATCAATACGGGAAGAAGATTGATGCTTAAAGCTCCGATCCTGATCAACGCATCCGGGGAGCCAAGATCGGGTATCGGGCCTAACGATATGCCCTGAAGGATCTTAAGCCCCGACAGGAAACTGTAAGCCGCTATGAAGAAGGGGATCTGAAGGAATAAGGAAACGGATTCCTTCAGCACGTCCGTCGACTTGTAATCGTTCTCCCGGTAGTAAGTCTGGAGCATCATGACCTTCTCATCGCCCTTGAACTTCTCCTTGATAAAATCGGTCCAGTATTTCATGGAAGCTTTTTTATCTCTTTGCTGCTTCTCGAGCTTATCTGCGCGGAAGTACAGGGGCAGCAGCAGGAAGTTTACTGCGAGACTCATGATGAGTATTGAAAGACCCGCGTTCCCTGTGAACTTGTATGCATAGAAGAATATGACTTCAAACAGAAGTTTTAACGGCTCGACGAACAGAAAGAAGATGTAATCAAGAATCTGCAATCTCATCGTGCTTCTTCAGCAGGTAATTTGTTACGTTCTCGGCGCCGTGCCCCATATCACACCATGTCTGTTCGCGCGCCGTGTCGCGTCCTTTTGCCAGTTCTCCGGCAGATGCTCCGTAGAGGCATTCTTTGATAAGAGATCCGATGTTGGAGAAGTTATCCTGGGTCAATTCCCTGCCTATACTCGGCAGTATCCTGAATGTCCACGGGTCAAGATCATCCCATACGCAGTCATATTGTGATTTGTCATATGACGGAGTAGTGTAGATGACGGGTTTGTTGAATACCAGCGCGTAATCGAATATGACACCGGAGAAGTCCGAGATAAGGATATCCGATCTGTTGAGTACGTCGAAGTTATCGGGATCGCGGTTCCATGTTACCTTATCGCCGTCAGGATACTTGTCCATAAGATCGTCCATCATCTTCTTCTCGGAAGTAAAAGACTGGGGATGAGGCCTGATGATCACATGATAACCGCTGTTGATCAGTTCGTCGATAAAGGAAGATCCGTAGAGACTGAGTATGCCGTTGACACCCCAGGACGGTGCAAGCAGGACAGTGGGAGTGCTTTTATCCTGCGAAGCAGTATCCGGAAGCGCATCTTTCCTCTCTATCATCTTATCCATATAGGGGATACCCACGAGCTTAAGATCCTTGGGAGGCAGATGACGCAGTTCCTCCAGCTTGCGAAGCTGGTCTATCTGATACTGACCTGAAAGAAGGACAGCATCATAGAAATCGAGTCCGAACATCTTGTACATATTGATGTCCGTTGCAGCATGCGGAAGATGTACATAGTATCTGACACCCTTCGATCTTTTCCATTGAAATACATCAAGACTCGGGGTAGTCGATACTACAATTCCCGCGCTTATGAGATTCATCTTGGAGATGGCTTTATTGCCTTCTCCGATAAACTCGGTGTGAACAAATCTGTATTCTTCTTTCAGTGCCGGATCATCCGGGCTTGCAGTGAGGTACCAGATGTCCTTTTGTCTTTTCTCGAATTCATCGCATACAGGGCGGAATACCGACCAATACCGTTTGCTTTCCGAGAAGATGCATATTGCCATGGTATCCGAAGAACCTTTTCTGCCCCTTCCTCCCGTAAACAGGAATTTCAGTTTTATCCACAGACCTCTCGTTGCAAAGACCAGGACGCCTGCAATTCCTATGATGATCGAGAAAAGCATGCTTCCCGTTCCGGGGTCGATATAAAGAGACTTAAAAAACATTGAACGGTTCCTTTCGACGACCTTTTACGGATAATATTATTTGCTTATTATAATACAAGCCGACGCTTTTTGCGGATATAAAAAGCATCCTCCTTGTGTTTGTTCATAAAAGTATGTATACTTTCCAAAAATGAACATAACGCTATCTGACAGGAGGACATAATGGAAAAATCGATCGAGGAACTGATCTATGAGGAAACGGACCTCAGGCTGAAGCAAATGGCATCTCCGGATTATGTGTTTCCGGAAAAAGCGGACACGAAGGATTTGATCGGCATCATCGCCTCGGTCGCCGTGTGTCTGGTACTTATCATCTTGTGCTTAACGGGGGTGATCGTCTGATGAGTAAGATCAGTCATGCGGAATATATCCGTCAGGAGACAGTCACCGGCACCGTGCCGATGACGATGAAGGAAAGGCAGTATTCATTCTGGGATCTTTTCCTTGCTACAAGCGGTTTCTCCATTGCGACATGGTGTTATACGCAAGGCGCATATGTCGCGCAGTATCTGTCATTTAAACAGATGCTGATCAATATCTTCTGTTTTAATATCATCTGGATACTTATCGAGTGTGTACCCGTCTTCTTTGCGGTACGTTACGGCATCGATCTTTGGATCTGGCTGCGGTCGGTATTGGGTAAGAAAGGTGTTGCCATCTTTGCGACTGTGATAAGCATGGCTAACTTCGGTTGGTATGCCGTTGATTCACAGCTTTTCGCAAGTTCGATGATCAATCTTTTCTCAGGATTCGGCATTACGTTGTCAGGCTCTTTCTGGAAGCCTGCGTTAGGCGTTTTCTGCGTAATTATCGGAACCGTGATCGCACTCGGAGGTCCCGATGTTATCAAGTGGGTTAACCGGTTCTTGGTCACGGCTCTTCTTATCGTCGGCGCCGTGGTCGTGATCATCTGTTTTACGGCGGTACCGCTGCCTGAGATGCTCAAAGTCCAGCCTGATACCAGCCTTTATGATTCGGCTCTGGGAAGATTCATGCTGAGCGCTGAGGGTAATGTCGCGTTCGCGTTCTCGTGGTCGACACAGGCGCTCGTTATGCCCAGACTTGCAAAGAGTGAGAAGAGCGGATATTGGGCAACATCTCTCGCTTACGGCGTTGTTGCTCCTTTCTTTGTTGCGGCGGGCGGAGTTATGGCGATCGCCATGTTTGTAAGAGCCGGTTATTATGAGTCTGATCCCACGGTAATGCTCTCTACCCTCGCAGGACCCGGATTTGCTCTGCTGAGCCTTCTTATGGTTGCGTTCGCGAACATCGGAACACAGGGCACGGGTTCTTACGTTAACTGCATGATAGTAAAGAGCGGACTTCCCAAGGTAAGTTATAAGCTCCTTGTTATCCTTGCTGCCGTATATGTCAGCGCGCTTACCGTCTGGGGATGGGTAATGGATAACTTCGGAAGCTTCATCTCGATGGCCGCCCAGATACAGGGTCCGATAATCGGCATGACAGTCGTGGATTACCTCATTGTCAAGAAGAGAAAGATAAGCTTAAAGTCCCTCTACGGCATCGATAACCATAAAGCATATGAGTTTACTCACGGATTTAATCTTGTAGGGTTAGGCTGCATTGTCATTGCGTTTGTTACCAATATCCTGTTTGTATATAATCCCCTTACGGTCGAGATCAAGAGTCCTGTATTCATGATCCTGACAGGAAGCGGTTATACTGCCGTGGCGGGAGGACTTCTCTACTGGCTTGCAAGTCTTACCCCTCTTAAAAAGTATATGCTGAGAGACAGGGACGAGCTTGAGATCGTATGACGAAGAATGAATTTATCCTCCTGTATGCTGTGAAGAGATATGGCCTGGATACGCAAAGAAAGCTCCGGGATATTACCGGGCTTTCTTTGGGTTATATCTCCCAGACACTTGAAACATTCCGCAATGAGAAACTCATAGGCGACGGAGGGATCACGGCTCAAGGCATAAAAGCGCTTAAGCCGTATAAAGTCGACAATGCCATCATAATGGCGGCGGGTATGGGCACTCATTTTGTCCCTCTGACGCTCGAGACTCCGAAGGGGCTGCTGACCGTTAAGGGGGAAGTGCTGATCGAGCGGCAGATAAGGCAATTACAGGAAGCAGGGATAAATAATATCGTTGTGGTACTCGGGTATAAGAAGGAGGCTTTCTTTTATCTTGAGAACAGATTTGAAGGCATCACGATTATCATCAATGACGAATACAATACCCGCAACAATACCCATACGCTTTATCTTGCAAGGGAATACATGAAGAACAGTTATATCTGTTCTTCGGATGATTACTTTGAGATCAACCCTTTTGAAGATCATGTTTATCAAAGCTATTATGCCGGCGTGCACGTCGGGGGCAAGACCCGCGAATGGTATATGGTGCCGGACCGCAAGGGGAATATCGGAAGGATCGTAAAGACCGGGACAGAAGGAACAGTAATGCTCGGACATGCATACTGGAATAAGGAATTAAGTTCCGCGATGAGGAGGATCCTTGAGGCTGATGCCGAAGTCGGAAACTACGATCAGACCGTATGGGAACAGATCCTTGTTGAGGATCTGAAGGACCTTCCGGCAATAGAGATCCGTGAGTACCCTCAGGAGACGATCTTTGAATTTGATACAGTCGATGATCTGCGCAGATTTGATTCCGAATATGTGGATCATACAAACACAAAGATCATGATGAATATCTCAAAAGTCCTTAAATGTGAAGAGAAGGATATCCTTAATTTCCGCACCATCAAAGAGGGTCTTACCAACACATCTTTCGTTTTTGAGGTGTTCGGGAAAAAATACGTATACCGCCATCCCGGTGAAGGCACGGAAGCGATAATCTCAAGATCGCACGAGAAGAAAGCGCTTGAACTTGCAAAGTCCGCGCAGATCGACCCCACTTTTATCTATATGGATGAGACGCAGGGCTGGAAGATCAGTTCTTATGTAGAGGGTGTGAGGACCCCCGATTACGGATCGTTTGAGGATTCAAAACGCGTGCTTTCCGTTATGAAGAAACTTCACGATAAGAACCTTTCCGTCGAATGGTCCTTTTTGCCGTGGGAAGAAGCGGGTAAGATCGAGACCATCTTAAGAAGCGAAAAGGGCGGTATCGCAGATACCGAATTCGATGAATTAAAGAGCAGCGTGGGAAAATGCTTTGACCACTGCCGCGGCGACGGGATCGATATGTGTTTTTGCCATTGTGATACCTATGCTCCGAATTGGATTCTGACAGATGACAGGACGATCCTTATCGACTGGGAGTACGCGGGCAATGCCGATCCGGGATGCGACATCGGAACATACATTATGGATTCCATGTGGGAAGTGCCTGAGGCCGAGAAGTTCATTGCATATTACTGCGGTCCGGATATGACGGAGCAGCAGCTCTTCCATTATCTCGCCTATACCGCGGTGCTTTCCTATTATTGGTATGTATGGGCGCTGTACCGTGAAGCATGCGGTGCGGTAATGGGTCAGAGTTTATACAATTGGCGCGTGATGGCAAGAAGATATTCAGATCATCTTATTAAGGAGTTCAAACTGTAGTGTTTAACGTAGACAATGCGATAATCATGGCAGCGGGGACAAGTTCAAGGTTTGCACCGTTGTCATATGAGAGACACAAGGCGCTGACTGTCGTAAAAGGCGAGGTGCTCATAGAGCGCCAGATCAGGCAGCTTCGGGAAGCCGGAATCAAGGATGTTTATATCGTGACAGGATATAAAGCGAAACAGATGGAATATCTGTCGTATGAATATGATGCGAAGCTGATCTTTAACAGTGAGTATCTTACCCGCAATAATAACGGCAGCATTTGGACTGCCCGTGATGTACTACATAACAGTTATATTTGTTCTTCTGACAATTACTTTAACGCCAATCCTTTCGAAAAGGCCGTGGACGATTCATATTATGCCGCCGAATACTCCGAGGGACCTACAAATGAATGGTGTATTACTGAAGACAGTTCCGGCTACATAGACAAGGTTACCATCGGAGGAAACGATTCGTGGTACATGATGGGCCATACATTCTGGAACGAAGAATTCTCGTCAAGATTTCTGAAGATACTTGAGGAAACATATGATACTCCGGATACGAGGAAGAGCCTGTGGGAGAAGATATATATGCAGCATCTTGATGTGCTCAAGATGAGAATCAGAAAGTATGATCCCGGGGTGATATTTGAATTTGACTCATTGGATGAACTGAGAAGATTCGATGAAAGTTATATCGATGATTCCAGATCAATACTTTTAAAGACGGTTGCGGGCAAGCTTGGGGTTTCCGAGAAAGACATCGTTAACATAATCGCTAAGAAGGATTTGACTGCTGAAGCCATCGGATTTGAATTTGATTGTCCCAAAGGACATTACGCTTATTTATATGACACTCAAAATGTTGAAGGAGGAAGTTGACATGGCAGAACTGATCAGACAGATAGAGGAATCTGATATTCCTAAGATCAAAGCGGTGTTGAAGGAAGCAGGCTTTGAAGAAGAGTATTCTGACATTATGCGGCTCGGCGGGATGACAAATCACTCTTACAGGATAACATTGAGGGACGGAACCGAACTTACGGTTCGACTTCCCGGTGAAGGAACCGAAGAGATGATAGTGCGTTCGGATGAGCGTAAGAGCACAGAACTTGCATGCAGACTCGGAATTGATTCCGAACTCTTTCTTTTCGATGATGAAGGGAATAAGGTGATGAGGTATATTCATGACCCTCAGCCTATGAATGAAGAAGTCTTAAGGCGCAAGGAGAATATCGTTCAGGCGGCGCATATCTTCCATAAGCTTCATACATGCGGAGAAGATACGGGCGTCAGATTCGAGGTGTTTGAGATGGCGGCTTTATACGAGAGGATCATACTTGAGGCGGGTGTTGCGCTTTATCCTGATTATGATGAAGTAAAACAGACGGTGATGAATATAAAATCCGAGATGGACAAGATCAATGATGTCACAAGGGTTCCCTGTCATAATGATTCTTTGGTAGGAAACTGGGTGCTCGACAGTAACGGTAAACTGTATCTTATCGATTGGGAGTACAGCGGCATGAATGAGGCTATGTGGGATCTGTCATGTCTGTCGATAGAGGCAGAGTTTACAGAAGCTGAAGATGATGAATTGCTTGAGCAGTATTACTCTGTTGAGGGCAAAAGAGCAGATACCGATAAGAAGAAGTATTTCATAGCTGCAAAGATGTATGTTGACTACCTTTGGACGCTCTGGGGGCTTACAAGGGTGCCGTTTGACGGTGAATTCATGCAGGAGTATGCAGATGCAAGATACTCTAGGTTGAAGAAGAACATAGATGCTTATAAAAAAATAGCTTGACGGAGGTAATTCATGTTAGCAGGGATCATAGCTGGTTTAACCTGGGCAATAGAAACAATAATACTCGGTGTTGCTCTTTCAATGACACCGTTTGTGTCGACGGAGCAGGCAATATTTTTGGCTCCGTTTGTATCAACTTTTTTACACGATACGTGTTCTGCGATATTCGCGTGTATCTATAATCTCATAAGAGGAAATCTGCCTCAATTTGTGAAGGCATTGAAAACAAAGAGCGGTAGATTTGTTGCTTTGGCTGCTGTCATCGGCGGTCCTGTGGGAATGACCGGGTATGTGCTTTCCGTTGCTAATATGGGCGCTTCGATCGGAGCTGTTGCGAGTGCGGTCTTTCCTGCCATAGGTGCCGTGCTTGCATACATCTTTTTGAAAGAAAAGATGCAGTGGTACAGATGGATATTCCTGATCATCACTCTTCTGGGTGTATATGGATTGTCTTACAGCCCTGAGATCAATATCACAAATTTCTGGTTGGGATTTGTCGGAACATTGATGTGTGCGTTCGGCTGGGGGATCGAAGCTGTTATCGTGGCGAAGAGCGTTCAAGATCCTATCGTAACGGATGAGATTGCTTTGCAGATTAGGCAAACAACTTCAGCTTTTGCTTACGGAATTATTCTCCTGCCGGTCCTGAAAGGCTGGGGATTTACCATTAGCCTGTTCACCGGTTCAACAGGATGGCTGTTGCCTGTAATAGCAATAGCTGCGTTGTTTGCAACTGTGTCGTATCTGTTTTATTACAAGGCAATATCGCAGATCGGTGCTTCCAAGGCAATGGCACTGAATGTGTCATATTCAGCTTGGGCTGTTGTGATAAGCATAGTTGTTTTAAGAAACTACAGTCTCCTTAATCCGATAACAATCATTTGTGCTATTGTTGTATTGGGATGCGGGATCCTGGCGGCAGCTGATTACAAAGAGTTGTTCAGCAAGAAGTAAGCTCTTCGTATTTTCCTAAGAGATAATCCGTAACCTTCTGCGCGCCGTGGCCCATGTTGCACCAGGTCTGTTCGCGGGCAAGATCCCTTCCTCTGGCGAGGTCCTCTGCAGCGGAACCGTGCAGGCAGTCGTCGATGAGTGCGCCGATGTTGCCGAAGTTGTCGCGGTCGAGCTTCCTTCCGATCTTCGGCAGAATCTTATATGTCCACATTTCTTCCTCGTCCCATGAACAGTCGTACTGCTCCCAGGTCGATGTGGGCTCCGTGTAGATGATGGGCTTATTGAATACCAGAGAGAAGTCGAAGACGACACCCGAGAAATCGGAGATCAGTATATCGGCTTCGTTCAATACATCAAAGTTATCGGGATCGCGGTTCCAGCTCAGTCTGTCGGAATCGGGATACTTTGCCATCAATTCATCCATAAGCGCTTTCTCGGATGTGAAAGACTGCGGGTGAGGTCTTATGATCACCCGGTATCCGGTCTTTATCAGTTCGTCGATGAAAGAGGAACCGTAGGCGGTAAGAATGCCGTTTACGCCCCATGAGGGTGCGAGCAGGACCACGGGTTCGTGATCTTTCTTATCCCGGACGTCCATCTTGTCGAGGCGCTCCTTCATTACATCCATGTAGGGGATGCCCGTAAGCGTAAGCTCTTTTGCCGGGATCTCGCGGATCTTCTCGAGTCTTCTGATCTCGTCCGCCTGATACTGTCCCGAGAGCAGTACGGCATCGTAAAAGTCGAGGCCGAGCATCTTATATGTGGTAACGTCATTAGGCATATGAAGTATGTGGACGTAGTACTTAACGTTCTTAGACCTCTTCCACTGATATACATCAAGACTCGGAGTGGTCGACAGGACCAGTGTGGCCTTAGCAAGGTTCATCTTCGAGATTGCTTTGTTGCCTTCGCCGATGAATTCGGGATGGATGTGTTTATATCCCGCGGTAAGGGCAGGGTCGTCGGCAGTTGCGGTGAGATACCATATGTCTTTGCCCCTCTTCTCGAATTCATCGCAGACAGGCTTAAATATGTGCCAATAGCGTTTGCCCTCAGAGAAGATGCATATCGGCATCGTGTCGGCTGAATTTCCCTTGCTCCTTCCTCCCGTAAACAGGAATTTGAGTTTTATCCAAAGTCCCCTTGCAGCAAAAACTGCAACGCCTGCTATTCCTATGATTATGGAGAACAGCATGCTGCCCGTTCCGGGATCTATATAAAGAGATGTTAAGAACATTAATGTACCTCGCGCTTAAGTGTAAGAAAACAATAATATTATAATAGAAATATTGTAAAATGAAATGACTTGAGAAAAGGATACAGGGAGCAGGGCATATGGCTTTTATGGGGATGGTATTCGGTGCGGTATTTCTGATCGTGCTGGTGATCGTTCTTTGCATTATAGGTCTGCTGTTTACGGCAGCGATAATATTAAAGATCGTCGGGAAGGTTAAGGACAGCAAAGGAGCGCGCATTGCAGGGACCGTGTTTATGATCATAGCAGCTGTTATGCTCATGCCGATAATCCTGCTTGCCGGGTATGTATACATAAGCAGCGCGTTCTACAGCGTTGAGCTTCCTGACGGCAGGACAGTCAAGATCTATCACAGGACTGTTTCCGAGTTTACAGAGACCATTGATGACTATATCGAGAACGGCGATACGGATTCTTATGAGAAGCTGGAAACGATGATAAGGAAAAAACCTGCGCTCGTGTATGTGCGCGACGTGAACCTCAAGAGCATCCTTGAGTTCGGTCTGGAATCAGGCAATGCGGATATAGTTGAATTAGCTCTGGACAGCGGTTCTGTATTGGACGATCCGGCAAGATACGACCACATGAGCTATTACACATGTTCTCTGGATGAATATCTGTCTGATGCCTCCGTAAGGCAGATAGAGGAGGATGATATCAGGATCATAAGGCTGCTGCTTGACGGCGGATGTGATACAGATGTTTGTAAGGATACCATTTGTTTCTATTCCAATCTGTTCGGAAGGGCGGTATGGACCGTTCTCTATAATGATGATTACGTTACCGATACCGAACTGGAGTTTATTGAAGTGATAACGGATTACGGTTTTGATCACGATGATTCCCTGATGCTCGTATATGACGTGCCGTCGAATTACCTGTTCGGACCCGAGACACACGAAGATGTACGACAGGATGACAATTATCATGAATTGCTCAGGAGATGCGGATTGGAATGATGTACCGTTGAATGACATTAGTCAATTTTCTTCGATATGGTAAAATAGTTTGGAGTGTATGATCGAAGCTCGGTCGTATAGATCATTTTACGTATTGTTGGAGGTTTTTATGGGTTTCTTCTCTAATCTTTTCGGTAAACAGACATGCTGCATCTGCGGTTCTGAGTGCGGCGCGATGCATAGGACCAAGATCAAGAACAAAGAGTATGTATGTGATGAGTGCGCGCATTCCTGCAGTCTGTATGTACGTCTTTCCGAGATGGACAAGGACCAGGTAACATCCCATATGAAGTTCATGGAGAACAGAAATAAGGTATATGAGGAAGTCATGCTGGTAAGAAAGGGTGTTGTTGATTATCCGACCACAATGAAGATCGACCAAATAGCGCTTTATGACACATGCGGCATGTTCGCGGTACTGCATTCAAGTAATCCCAGGAACAAGTCATATACCGAAGTCATCAGATACGATGAAGTCGATTCTATAGAGCCTTACGAAGAGAAGAATCCGGCTTCCGAAGGAAAGCAGGAAACATTTAAAGAGGCGGGTGTAAAGATAAAGATCGCATCGACAAAGGGTTCTCCTTCCAAGGATTCTCCCAATAAGAATCCTCATGTTCATCCGTATATTACTCATGAGCTGAAGATATGTCTTACAAAAGACGAGAGCAATAAGAGCGTGGCAGTCAATCTGGCAACTTATTACTATAAGCATATCTTCGGAACGGATGATGACAGGAGCCGTTTCTGGTCGATGAGCAAGAACGAGAAGGCGAACCTCAAGGCCGAAGTTGATATGGCTAACCTTATAGGAAGCGCCATCAAGGCTCAGAAGAACGGCGAGACGGATCCCGAGGCCATAAGAGAACAGTTCGAGGCAACGCAGGAATCAGTCAACAGAGCCAATTACGGACGCCTTGCTGACTACAGCAAACTCGCGGACGAGATCTTTACACAGTATCCGGAACAGTAATATAAGAGTGCTTGAGATGACAGGAGAAGGACTTCGGTCCTTCTCTTTTTATGCGAAAAGGTTACTTTGAGCTTTTCGACCTGCCGAGAGTATGACAGCCGTCATAGAGGCTATTATACACGGAATAGCTAAAAATAAAGTAAAATAATAGAATAATACCGGCGGCAGACCGTTGAGAGATCAGGGAATATCTTATGTGGGAAGAATTATCGACAGAATTTAAGACAGCATTCGAAGAGGCATGGACAGCCTTTAAGAACGGAAACATACCGATCGGTGCGGTCGTCTGTGACGGGAACGGCAATATCCTTATAAGAGAGCACAACCGTACTGCGGAATCCGGTCCCGTCAACCGGAAGATAGCGCATGCCGAGATGAATGCCATAAGCAGGATAGATACATCAGAAGTTAACGTTAAGAGCGTGGTCCTGTATACAACGATGGAGCCGTGCCCTATGTGCATGGGGACAGCGGTCATGTCGAATATCAAGCATTTGCGTTACGCTGCCCGTGATCCGTATTGCGGCGCAGTCCATCTGAAAGAGGATGATCCGTACTTAAGATCTCAGGCCCTGGATTACACGCACACGGGCGGCGCGGCTGAATTCGTGCAGCTTGTTCTGCAAAGCTATCATGAACTTAAGTGCATCGAATCCGGATCGAGTGATGCGGTACTTCGGAGGTTTTCGGAAGTTAACGGCGAAGCGGTGGAGACCGCAAGGAAGCTCTTTGCCGATAAGAAGCTTGATGACATGGCATTGAAGGATGTTCCGGTAAAGGATGTATGCGATATGATCGCAGGGACTGTATCATGGAAGAATTAATAAGACTGGACTCATCATATCTGCCGCAGATCGCGGACATATACAGGAGAGCATTCGCGGGAGAACCATGGAATGACGACTGGAGCGATACGGATCAGCTTCAGGCGTATATACGGGATGTTTCCTGTGATTTCCGCGGGCTTAATTACGGTCTGCTGATCGACGGAAAGCTGGCCGCCGTTGCGCTGGGCTCAGTGCGTCACTGGTGGGAGGGGACGAACTACAATCTGGAAGAGCTCTGTGTCGATACTTCCATTCAGAGAAAGGGAACGGGCTCCCGTTTTATGAAACTTATCGAGGAAGATATCAGGAGACAGGGAATGGCAGGAGTGTTCCTTCAGACCGATAATGACAAGCCTTCCTATAAGTTCTATATGAAGAACGGCTATAAAGAACTGGGAGCGCATGTAAGCTTTTACAAGAGGGTAAAATAAGTCCCGGATTGGCAACTCAGTTCCGATAAAGTGCAACTTGCGTTACAGGATATTGAAGCTCCATAAGGTCTTTGATAGTTTGGTGCAAACGGCAAACCTCAATGACCAAAGGAGAAGCGCATATGATCTTTGCAAGCGGAATATACAAGAGCTTTGCAGGCAGGAATGTGATCTCGGGGATAGATCTTGATATCGGACCCGGGTCGATATTCGGGCTGCTGGGTCCTTCGGGGGCAGGCAAGACGACACTTATTAAAGTGATCACAGGTCAGCTCGTTCCGGACAGCGGCGATGTGAAAGTCTTCGGCAGGAATGTTTCCGGACTGACAGGAGAAGACCGGAAGAAGATAGGGATCATGATGGATGATCACGGTGTGTACGGACGTATGTCCTGCGCCGATAACCTTAAGATCTTCGCCGATATCTACGGCGTTCCGTATCATGAGGTCTTCAGGACTTTGAAAGATGTGGGCCTTGAGAAAGATGCCGGAAAGCCTGCCATGAAGCTGTCGAAAGGGATGCGCGCGAGGCTGCAGCTGGCAAGGGTTCTGATGATCAGTCCGCAGATCCTGTTCCTTGATGAACCGACAAGCGGTCTTGATCCCATGACGATGAAGTATATCCATAAACTCATCCTGGAGCAGAAGGAAAAGGGATGTACGGTATTTCTTACTACGCATAATATGGAGGAAGCCGCGGCCTTATGCGATGAAGTTGCGCTCCTTAACGAAGGGAAGATCGTTGAACGGGGAGCGCCCGGTCAGGTCTGCAGAAAGTATAACCACAGCAAAAAGATCAGGATACATCTTACTACAGGCGAGGATATAGAATTAGCGCATGACGAAGGATCCGCAGGAAAGATCATGGAACTTATGTCAGAGGGATGCGTTGAGACGATACATTCATCCGAACCGACTTTGGAAACGGTGTTTCTGGAGTTAACGGGAAGAAAACTTGATTGCACGGAGGAGATGCTTTATGCGTAATATCGGAGTCATAATTAAAAAACAGATCAAGGATACGCTCAAGAACAAGACCGTGCTCATTCAGTTTGTGATGTTTCCGGTGCTTACTCTGATCTTCGAGCACGCGGTAAGCATCCCTGATATGCCTGAATTGTTTTTCACAAAGCTCTTTTCGGTCATGTATATGGGAATGGCGCCGCTGACGTCCGTTGCAGCGATCATATCCGAGGAGAAGGAAAAGAACACGCTGCGCGTTCTCATGATGGCGAATGTGAAACCGTGGGAGTATCTTGCGGGTATCGGCATATATGTATGGATGATATGCATGGCAGGAGCGGGAATAATGTCAACATCACTTCCTGCTGCGGATATTCCGTTTTTTCTCGGGGTTCTGTCCTGCGGTTTCTTTATCTCCATTGTCATAGGCGCATGTGTCGGAATCTTCGCTCCCAATCAGATGGTATCGACATCTATTGTCATGCCCGTAATGCTCATTTTCTCTTTTGCGCCGATGCTTGCCATGTTCAATGATAAAATAAGCATGGCAGCGAAGTTCTTCTATACACAGCAGATCAGGCTCCTTCTCGATAATATGACATTCGCGGGGATAAAGCCGGAGAGTATAGCAGTAGTTGCAGTGAATTCTGTGCTTGCGGTGTTTCTCTTTTTCGTTGCCTTTAAGAGAAAAGGACTTGAATGATGAAGATCAATCTGGACATAGACGGCAAATACGACGAGGCCGAAGTAATAATCAGAGCGCCGCATCTGAACAGCGACATCGAAAGAATAGTCGCGATGATGCGCATGATCGGCATGCAGATCGCTGTCAGGAAGAACGGCGAGACATTTATTCTCGAGACGGACAAGATCCTGTATATCGAAGCAGTCGACCGGAAAACATTTGTCTATACCGACGGCGAGATCTACGAATCAGAACTCAGACTCTATGAGATGGAGCAGGAACTTGTGGAACGCGGTTTTCTGCGCATAAGCAAGCAGAGTATTGTGAATCTCAGAAAGATCAAGAGCCTTAGGACTGATGTAAATCACAAGATCCGGATCACTCTGCAGAATGGCGAGCAGATCGTGGTATCACGCATGTATTCCGATGAACTGAGAAGAAAGCTGGGGTTAAGATAATGGACGACAGGAAAACGGTATTTGAATATATTAGACAGCTTTTTACGACCTATGGGATCATGGTCGTTATATTCATCGTCATCAATCTGTTCATCGGGGATGAAGCCGGACGGGTATCATCATTGTTTGCGCTCGGCGTGGCGGGGCTGTCCTCTGCCACGTTGCTCGAACTGCTGCTCCTGGCATTGATCATTACCGTTGCGCAGAATATCTTCCTGACCGATATCATTATCAGGAACATGGCGCTGATAGTGCGCAATATCCTTTTCTTTGCTGCTATAATGGCTGCGATCATCGTATTTGTCATTATCTTCGGATGGTTCCCTGTCTATAATGCGGCAGCATGGATCGGATTCTTCATATCTTTCGCTGTCTGTACCGCAATAAGCGCAGTCATCATGCATTTTGAGGAGCAGGCCGAGAATAAGAAGATGCAGGAGGCGTTAAGGAGGTTCAATAAGCAATGAGAAAGTATTCATTACCGCTGATAATGCTGGCCGTATTTGAAGCGGTAGCAGTAACGCTTTGGCTGACAAAGGATAACATCTTCTATCTGTTCAATTTCAGTTATATCGGAATCTCGATCGCGCTCGGCGTATTTCTGTTTATAAGAAAATACAAGCATGCCCGCCGCATTGTTCAGCTGCTCGTAGGCCTGTATATGCTTGTGTACCTCGGGTTTATATGTCAGGAGAACATGCAGATCGAAGGCTTCTGGTATTACCTTTTCACAGGGGTCTTTGAGGCGGCTACAATACATTATGCGGTTGCAAAGATATTCGGTCCTTTGATATTCGGCAGAGGCTGGTGCGGATATGCGTGCTGGACTGCTATGGTGCTTGATTTCCTGCCGTATAAGGTGCCCCAAGAACCCCGTAAGAAGATCGGCTGGATCAGGTATATAACGTTCGCGTTGTCTCTTATATTTGTTGCTGCGCTTTTTCTTGCAAAGGCCGGCAATATCGAACGGATCATGTTCTGGTCGTTTATCATAGGAAATGTCCTGTACTATGCGGCCGGGATCATCCTGGCGTTTGCTTTCAAAGACAACAGGGCATTCTGTAAGTATATATGTCCTGTCACGGTGTTCTTAAAGCCGATGAGTTACTTCTCGCTTATCAGGATAAAATGCGACAAGGAAAAATGCATTTCCTGCGGCAAGTGCAAGCGCGTATGTCCTATGAATGTTGATGTAACCGATAATTCACGCAAGCGTGAGAACGGAACCGAGTGCATCCTGTGCATGGAATGTGAGAAGAACTGTCCTCGAAAAGCCTTGTGATAAGACGCTCTTAATCTCTTACGAGCTTTCCCGCGCGTTCGCCGATGATAACGGCAGCTATAAGTTTCACGATGTCCGGGACGATAAACGGTACGACACACCAGCTCATAACGGCTGCAAGTCCGACAGGCTCCGTCTGCGCGGCATAGACCGCCATGAACCAGATGACGCCTGTGACATACATTACGACTTCGAAGATCACTGAATTGACGGCCCCGAAGATATAAGTATTCATCTTCGAAGTCATAAGCTGCCTGAAAAAGAACTTATCCAGAAGCCAGTAGACAAGTCCTGCCACTGCAAATCCCAGAAGGAATCCTCCGGTAGGACCCGCAAATGAAGCGAAACCTCCTTTGAACCCTGCGAACACGGGCAGTCCGCATGCACCCATCAAAAGATAGATCAGTACTGCAAATGTCCCTCTTCTTCCGCCTGCAGCAAGCATAACGGCAAGGATCCCGAGCGTCTGAAGAGTGAACGGCACAGGTCCCAGGGGGATGCTGATCCACGAGCAGACCGTTATCAGAGCTGCTGATATTGAAATCAGCACAAGGTCGTATGTGCCCCGGGATCTTGAAGGATTTGTTTTTGTGCTTGTTTCTGACATTGTAAACCTCATTGCGATATAAGTTAACAATCGCTATTTTACACTTTTGTCAGCACAAATCAACAGAGAAAGGGCGGATGCCGGTCAGGCTTCCATATTCATGTACTTGTCCAGGTAAGCTTTGTAGAGTGCTTCGCTCTCGGCGTCCTTGCGCTGTTTGAAGTCATGCATGTATGTATCAGCGCTCTGCATGGTCTTAAAGCGGTAAACGATGGCTGCGATGTTCATGCTGTGATCTGCTATCCTACCGCAGCTGTAGAGGATATCATTGAAGACGAAGCCGTGGTTGGGAGTGCATACTCCGGCAGACAAACGCTCTACATGATTTGACTTGAACTCATCACACATCTCGCTTATGACGATGCGCAGAGGGCCTATCTCCCTTGCGAGGTTGGCATCCTCATTCTGATAGCACTCTATTGCCTTGGTGTAGACCTCCTTGACTGCGCTTATGAGCTTCTTTACTTCCAGGTTCGCGTCAGGTGAGAATACGATCTGCTTTCTTTTTTTCTCTTCTGAAGAATTAGCCATGTACGATGCGTGGTCCGCGATACGCTCAAACTCACCGATGGCCTGGAGCATTCTGGATGCCTTGTTCTTATCAGCTTCGGAAAGGTGATGGGTAGTCGTCAGTTTCATAAGGAATGATCCGATGAGGTCCTCATAATTATCGACCTTCTCTTCATTATTCTTAATGAATTCAAAATCCTCATCGTTATATCCGTTAAGGAGCATGTCCGTTGCCCTGTCAAGGCCGTAGAGAGCCTTACGGACCATCTTTGCCATTGAGTTTCCGCACTCGGCAACAGCGATCGAAGGTGTGGTCATGAGACGTTCATCGAGCTTGAACTCCGATTCTTCGTCAGACTCCTTGACTACAATGTGAGCGAGCTTAACGAGCTGTTTCCTGAACGGGAACAGAAGGATCGTATTACCGATATTAAAGATCGAGTGGAATGCGGCGATGCCGACTATTCCTGCCGTCTTATCAAGAAACGCGAAGTCCATCACCGCATTAAAAGAATAGAAGACGATAAGCCAGAAAGCCGTACCGATGAGCTTGATCGCTACATGGATGGCGGTAACTCTCTTTGCGTCCCTGTTAACGCCGATCGATGACAGAACGGCTGTGGCACAGGTACCTATGTTGGCACCCATGATGATCGGAATGGCCATGCCGTACGTGATGCTCCCTGTAAGAGATAAGGACTGCAGGATACCGATGGAGGCTGCAGAACTCTGGATGACTCCCGTGACGACTGTACCGGCAAGAACACCGAGGAGCGGATTCTCGAATGCCGTGAGCACCTTGACAAAGGAAGGAGAATCCTTAAGCGGCGCCATGGATGCACTCATCATGGTCATTCCCTGCATCAGAATTCCGAATCCTACGAGCATCATGCCGATATCCTTGCGTCTTTGCTTCTTGGAACCCATGATCATGATCACACCGATCAGAGCGATTACGAGAGAGAAGCACTTAGGTTCGAGCAGCTTCAGCAGCACATTGCCTTCGCTGTTGATGCCCGACAATGACAATATCCATGCTGTCAGAGTCGTTCCGATATCTGAACCGAAGATAACACTGACCGTCGAAGCGAGCTCCATGATGCCCGAGTTGACAAAACCTACCAGCATGACGGTCATGGCCGACGATGACTGGATGGCTATGGTGATCAATATACCGATCAGAAGGCCCTTATACGGATTATCGGTCGCTTTCTTGAGTAGCTTCTCGAGCTTGCCTCCCGCAGTCTTCTTCAAAGACTCGGAAAGAAGATGCATCCCGTACAGGAAAAAGGCTAATCCGCCGAACAACGTAATAAAAGAAAATATATCCATAACATCAACTCCGTTACCACCAATTATAATGTCGCAGATAACATTTGTAAAACAGGCGTTGCCAACATATAGATGCATATCTATATTATAGATCTGAGACGTTTGTTTCAGGTCAGCCGCAGCGCAATGGTATAATGACAGCATATGGTCAGGATGCATAAAACGGAGCGAAGGAAATGACGATCCGAAGATTCAATTTGGAAGAAGACCTTCAGAGGCTGGAAGAATACTTAAGAGAAGAATATCTGGTTAACCGGAACATGACTTCATGGCTCCCCGGCAGACTGAACGACCTTATATGGCGCATGGATGTCCAGTATGCCGACGCGGGACAGTTAAGATCATCCGACTTCATATATATGTGGGAAGATGAAGGGAAGATCGCAGGATGCATCCTGCCTGACGGCGACGCGGTCTATATCAGCCTTAACAGGGATCACGAAGATCTCTACGGACAGATGGTAAGTTTTGCCGAAGAAAATCTGATCCCGTTATTCTCCCGGGATGAAGACGGGTCGGTGGATTTTCTGGTGATCAACAACGACAGCCTGCCTTCACGTAAAGCTTATCTTGAAGCAAACGGTTATTCCAGGCAGAAGGAAGAGGATTACGACAATTATGTATATCCTCAAAAGATCGATGTGTCCGTGAATCTTCCTTTGGGGTTCAGGCTCGCTTACGGTGACGAGTATACCGATGAGGACAATAAGTGGAGCGCATGCAATATGGGATTTCATCCCGATCTTGAGAGTCCGGTTTACCGCAACGGTATGAGCGCTTATAACTCCAGAAAGAATTCTCCGCTGTATAAGGACAGCTTCGAATGCATGATAATCGATGAGAATCCCGAAGATCCGAATGATGTATGTTCTTACAGTTTTGTCTATGTGGATCTCCTGTCAAAGACTGCATATATCGAGCCGGTCAGCACAAGAGAGCGGTACAGGCATAAGGGCATAGGCACGGCCATGATGCACGGAGTGATGAGAAGATGCAGGGAACTCGGAGTTGAGAAGTGCTATGTAAATTCCTATGACTGGCGGAGGAAGTTCTATAATGCCGCCGGATTCACGACCGAAGATACCATAGGGTTTTACCATAAGAGTTTGAGATTGAATAATCATTAAGAAGGGGGATTATAAGATTATGTTTTTCAAGAACCGCAGACAACATTCTGATGCGCCAAAGCAGGCTATGCCCATGGTCGGAGACGTGATCTTCTTTGGCAAAAACAATTGGGAAGTGCTGGCCATACAGGACCGGATGGCGTTAATTATCAGTTGCGACTCTGTCTGCCAAAAGCCTTATCATCACTCCCGAACAAGCGTCACATGGGAGAACTGCAGTTTGAGAAAGTGGCTTAATGATGAATTCATCAATACTCATTTTACTTCGGCAGATCGGGCCAGGATCAAGCCTTGCCGGATCAATAATGATGATAACCCCAATTACGGCACTCCGGGCGGAGCTCCGACCTCCGACAGAGTATTTCTGCTTAGTATAGGTGAAGCAGAGAATATGATCCAAAGGCATATGATAATTAAAACCGAGATCGGATGGTGGCTCCGGTCGCCCGGCCAACAGCCTGATCACGCAGCCGTTGTTACCGAATTGGGTTATGTCTCTGCCGGCGGCAGATATGTTGAAGATTCCGGTTTCCATTTTGCCGGGGCTCCGTTAGGTGTCCGTCCAGTTTTGTGGCTGAGTTTTGGCTGATAAGCGTCTGAAAACCTGTATCGAAATGTGCCCGGAGGGTAAGTGAATGATTCAGCATTATCATCTGACTGTCTTCGGGTATGTTCTGGTCGCTGTCATTGCGGTCCTTATTCCCGCCGCTTTTACAGTGTGGAATGTCATCAACTGCATTAAGGGCAGCAGGAAAAGCAGGATCCGCGCCGGCACAGGAACGGTTATAGTCGGCGGATTGTTTTATCTCGCTTTGTTCTCGCTGTTTGACACTGCGGGAGACTGGAATGATGCCGTTTACCCGGGTCAGCTTCACAACATAATCTCGACGCACTATAGTCCGGTCATTATCTTACCTGTCATGCTCGGGTTTCTTGGGCTGTTCGTGCTGTTATGCCGGAAACCTGAGACAATGCCGCCGCTCGTCTCTGTATTCTGCATCGCGGCGGTGATCATCCTTAATGTGATCGGTGTTGTATTCGCCATTCAGCTGTCGGGCAATACGATCAAGTATCTTCAGTTCTGTTTCTATGTTTATCACTTTAATATCCTGCTCATATCTGTTGATGTGATTAGAAACCATATGAAGTCCCAGGCCGAATACCTGAGTTCGCGCCGGGAAGAGTTCGCAGACAGAAAGAATCTTTTGTGGCTGTACATGAAGGTCACCAAAGTCTCCCAATATGCTTTCCCGGTCTTCGTGGCTCTGTTTGTGATAGCAGGTTTGCTTGAGATCATCGCGGTACTCGCAGGACAAGGGCTCGATGCTCCGGTCAAGGCTTTTACAGACACTGCCGACTGGACGTTCTCAAAGCAGATCCCGCCGCCTCCTATGGAATATGAGGGCCATTATCTTTGCACGGTTGCAGCAGGCGGCCACGGGAAGGTGGTCAAACCTGTAAGATTCGGCAAACGCCGCGGCGCGGTGATCATTGTCAACCGCCAATTGTGCATTGCCAATGCGTTCGAAGAGTCAGTCGCCGAGAGATTCCCGAAGCTTCATAAGCGGATACGTCATGCCTACGATACATACGGGTATCCTCTGTCGAATATTATTACGACGCAGGGCAGGGCAGACCTTGTCTACTTCCTCATGAAGCCTTTGGAATGGGTATTCCTTCTGTATCTGTACCTGACGGATATCCGTCCCGAGGAGAGGATAAACAGGCAGTATATGCCGTGATATCAGCCGTCGAACTCCGACACCAGCGCAGAGACGGTCTGCTTGGCGTCGCCGTAGATCATCGCGGTGTTGTCGTTGGTGAACAGCGGATTCTCGATGCCCGAGAAGCCGGTGCCCTTACCTCTCTTGAGGACGAAGACCGTGCGCGCGCGGAACGCTTCTACGATGGGCATGCCGTACAGAGGAGAGGACTCGTCATTGACCGCGGACGGGTTGACTACGTCGTTCGCGCCGATGACGATCGCGACATCGACATTATCCATCTGGGGATTGATGTCATCGGAAGTCTTGAGCATCTCATACGGCACGTTGGCCTCTGCAAGCAATACGTTCATGTGGCCGGGCATACGTCCTGCGACCGGGTGGATCGCGAAGTTGACTTCGGTGCCGTTATCTTCCATCTTGTCACACAATTCCTTGACCGCGTGCTGCGCCTGAGCGACAGCCATGCCGTAGCCGGGAACGATGACGACGTTTTTCGCTGCTTCGAGTACGAGGTATGCATCCTCGACTGACATCGCGCGGGGTTCCTTCTGCTCACCGGAAGCTGCAGAAGAGGACTTCTTGGCGCCGAAGGACTTGAACAGCAGCGAGAAGAACGAGCGGTTCATGGCCTTGCACATGATGAGCGTCAGGATGAGTCCGGATGTACCTACGAGACAGCCGGATACGATGAGCACCGTGTTGCCGATAGGGAAGCCTGCAAAGGCGGCTGCCAGACCGGACAGCGCGTTAAGGAACGAGATGATAACGGGCATGTCTCCGCCGCCGATGTTGATGACGAGGGTGAAGCCCAGGATGAGGAATACGGCGGTCGTGATGATGATGCCGGCTATTCCGGCACCGCCGTCGAATGCGGCAGCGTACATGATTATGCCGACGAGGCCGATAACGCAGAGCGCGCCGTTAAGGGCATTCTTGAACGGGATCGGCTTTGCCTTCTTGAACATCTTGCCGGACAGCTTGCCCCATGCGACGACGGAACCCGTGAAGGCTATGGCGCCGATGGCGATCGTGAGTCCGAGAGTAACAGCGGTAAAGGAATCTTCCGCGACGCCTGCGATGTTCTGGGACAGAGCGACGAGCAGGGAGGACAGACCACCGAAGCCGTTAAACAGAGCGACGAGCTCGGGCATGCCGGTCATCTCGACCTTACGGGCCCAGATAAAGCCGACTGCGGAACCTGCGGCCAGCGCGAGGAAGATCACGAGGTAAGCGATGAAGCCTCCGCTGATTACATCCTGTGAGATAAGAACGGAGATGACGGCGATAAGCATACCGGCCGAAGAGTAAAGATTGCCTTTGCGGGCAGTGTCTGCCTTGCCGAGTTTCTTGATGCCGAGTACGAAGAATATGCACGACACCATGTAAAGGATTATGCAGATAAGGTATGTGTCCATTACTTCTTAGTCTCCTTCTTCTTAAACATTCCGAGCATCCTGTCGGTTACGAAGTACCCGCCGATAACATTGATGGCGGCGAAGAATACGGCGACGGCGCCAAGGATGATGCCTGCGATCCGGCTCTCACCCGTGTTGATAGCACATGCCGCGACGGCGCCTACTATGGTGATGCCGGAGATGGCATTGGTTCCGCTCATCAAAGGTGTGTGAAGCTGAGAGGGAACCTTGGAGATAAGTTCGACTCCGAGGAATCCTGCGATTATGAAGATGAAGATCAGCAGCATGATAGTCTCGATTTCCATGATCAAGCCTCCTTAAATCTCTCGTGTATTATCTGTCCGCCTGAAGTGATGAGGCAGCCCTTCATGATCTCGTCCTGCATGTTGACGGCAAATTCCTTCGCTTCCTTGTCGTAGAAGTGAGTAAGGAATGCGCTGATGTTTCCGGAGAGCATCTTGGACGCGTCATAAGGGACCTGACGCTCGAGCATGTCACCCGGCATGATGATGACGCCGTTGTCGGTGATAACTTCTTTGTCCGGGTCGGAACCCTCGACGTTGCCGCCTGTGCTTACTGCCATGTCGACTACGATCGAGCCCGGCATCATGCGGTCAAGCACGTCCTTCTTGATGAGAAGAGGTGCCTTTCTGCCGAAGACCTTGGCTGTCGTGATAACGATATTCGACTTCTCACAGACCTTTGCCTGCCCTTCCTGCTGCTTGGCAACCTGCTCGGGTGTGAGCTCCTTTGCGTAGCCCTGCGAGGTCTGACCCATCTCGCCCAGGTCGATCTTAACGAAGTTCGCGCCGAGCGACTTAACCTGTTCCTCTACAACGGGTCTTGTGTCAAAAGCGTCAACTCTGGCGCCGAGCCTCTTGGCAGTGGCGATAGCCTGCAGACCCGCGACGCCTACGCCGATGACGAAGACACGCGCGGGATTGATGGTGCCCGCGGGGGTTACCATCATGGGAAGGATCTTGGGAAGGCGTGCTGCCGCATTACATACCGCGACATAACCTGCGAGTGAAGTCTGTGAAGACTGAACGTCCATCTTCTGCGCGAGCGTGGTCCTCGGTATCATCTCAAGGGAGACGGCCTGAACTTTATTATCAGCGAATCCTTTAAGCAGCT
Source organism: Clostridiales bacterium (assembly GCA_017527865.1). Taxonomy (GTDB): domain Bacteria; phylum Bacillota; class Clostridia; order Saccharofermentanales; family Saccharofermentanaceae; genus Saccharofermentans. Next base: position 89,374 of record JAFXPN010000041.1, on the reverse strand, counting down.
CTTTCTCGTTAAAAGGATCGAGGTAGCTTATATGGAGCGCATCCGGTTTCATGCCGGAAGCATCATTGGGCTTTAAGATCCTTACAACGATGTCGGCATCTTTAAGCGCACCGGCCTCATCGGAGACGAGCGCGGCGCCTGCCGCCTCGTAGTCCCCGTCCTTGAAGCCGCTCTTTATTCCGGCGCCCTTAACGACTGTGAATTCGTAACCCATCGCCGTCAGCTTTTTGATGTCGTCAGGGATCATGGCGACACGCGTCTCCGCTATGGCAGTCTCTTTGCAAATAAGTACTTTCTTCATCTGTTATCTCCCTTTGTGAGGATATAGGTGTACCTTGCTCATTTTATAACAGCAGATACTCACAAATCTTTAATAATGTATGAAAATGTTATAATCTGATTGAATATTATAAGCAGAGGATATTGGAGAATAAGGTGATGAGAAAGATTCTTGCGGTTCTGTTAAGTCTTACGGCGGTTTTGGCCATGTGTTCCTGTTCTGTCATTTCCGCATCGGCTCCCGGTACGGAGTATGGCAGCTTTACGATCCGGAAGACTGCAAGTTATGACGGTAAGTATTATGCATTCATGACTCAGGATGATCAGATGATCGTTGTAAATATCTGTACCGGGGATGACGAGGAAGTGTTTACCTTCGAGCCTTGCAGAAAGCGTGATTTCTGGGGTATCTGCTGGGAGAATGACAGTTATAACCTGTGGGTTCAATCAGGCGATCTGGGCATCATCTGCTACACAATGTCCGATGAGGTCTGGAGTGCCGATGATTCTGCAGTAAGACCGGATTATATAATAAGCAAATATGATGCTCCCGATCCTTAGACAGCCGTTTTAATGTATCAGGGGCTGTCTCAAAAGTAGCGAAACAGCCCCTTTAATTTTGCAACAAAAAACGGACCCCGAAAGGCCCGTTTATTGTTAGAATATTTTTGTGAAAACCATTCTAAACTTACAGTCTGACTATAGCAAAAACGGGGCTATATTCAACTGTCACTTCCAATCAACACAGAATGCTTAATCCCCGTAGACGATTCGGTAAGACTCATAGATCAGGTATTGGAGGAATTGGATTATTCTTTTAAACGATTCCTTACAAGAGGCAAAGAGAATGTGGCAACGGAATATATGTTGTTGGCATTTGCGTTTGATTTGAATAAACTGCATTACCGAATTCAAAGCCATCGCATAGGGCAATCCTTATTTCCGGTTAAAGATACAGCATAACCCTCAAAATCAGGACTAATTCTGTTTTTTCGGCTTTATCGGCTTTTTCGGAGTTGAGGAGCCTAATGATTCGAATTATATAGCCAAGCTAATTGCAACATAATAACTTATTCAGCGTACAATTAAACTGCACGATACAAAATTACTTGACATGATTTATATTGTATTCTACAATCTGATTGTACACAGAGGATCTAGGAGGTTCTGAAAATGGCTAATGAGGTATTTATGAAACGAATGAAAGAGTTAAGACAAAAGAAAGGCATAAGCATGGAAGAATTTGCTGCTGCCCTTGATGTTTCAAAAAGCAGGGTGAACATGTGGGAGAATAACGGCTCCGTACCTAGAAGCGATGTGTTAGTGAAGATTGCTGAGTATTATAACGTACCAACGGATTATCTTCTTGGTAACAACAATACGTCGGAATCTCCAACAGATGCAAAACTTAATGCTTTACAGCGTAATCTCGGCAAACTTAACGAGGAAGAGTTAAAGAAAGCTGAAAATGTGCTTAAGGCTGTCTTTTCCGATATTTTTAACGACGAGGATGACGACGATGATAGCTTCTAAGCCTGACTTCTCGAAAGCTTATATAGCTGCAAATGAGCTTCTTGCTACAGGAAAGGAGCTTGATACTTTCCCTTTTCCTATAAAGCCTCTTATTAAGGCAAATACAGATGTTTCATTGTGTTCATTCGAAAAAGCCAAGAGAAAGTTTAATGCGAATATTAAGGCTTGGGGCAGCGAGTCTGCTGTTCTTCAAGAATACCAGGGTCAAGCTATTATTTTTTATAACAAAGAAAAGACAGGCAATCCAAAACCAAGAATTAAGTTTAATCTTCAATTGTTTGCATCAAGCGGTCCCATATCTATGACAGGTAATGTGTCTGAAAAGAGCATATCAGATCATAGGGAGTACTTTTTTGGTAAGTCTGTTCACGAGATTGAGAAGTATTTGAACCGTCGGGGTTATCAGACTATAATCCGCCCATCCAAAAATCCTGATTCTAAAGCCGCTGTCATCAAAGTGCTAAATAGTACACATGAACGCAACATAACTCAAGTTTTGGTTTCGCCTGGCAGCAAAAGACATGGAGAAGTTCCGTATGTTAAAATAAGTACGGATAACGGGAGATATAAAGTTATTAATTCTAGACCGGAAGAATACAAAACTGATGGTAAAGAAAAAGCAAAACTTTTCTTTAGGAGGTATTGGTAATGAATAATTCACAAACGATAATTCCTTTTGCAGGCACAGATATGATAACTTTTGATATGACATATGATCAGGTTCGTAATGCGTTGAAAGAATCAAAAATCGTGTTTAATGTTGATTTTCGTCCAAACAAGGGATGCACACCTGAAGTTCCATGGAAAATAATCAGAACAAACAATTCTGTAAGTGTATTTTTTGCCAATGACAAGATGTTCAAGATCAATTGTGGGTCTTCTTCCCAAGGGATCCTCAACAATGGCATAAAAGTCGGAATGAGCATTGAAGATGCCATGAAAACTGATCCGACACTGGAATATGATGAGTTTGAAGAATACTATGTATCATCGAACGGATATTGGCTGTTTGTCGATTCTGGTTCAGACACCATCTCAGATATTACTGTATTCATCAAAGCCGTATTAGATGATGAGATTTTCTTCTCGTATAAATGGTGTTGAGATATTAAATGCAAATCAAGGGAAGACTTGTTGTAAGATTACAATAAACGAAAATGCCCACGTCGAATTCAAATCGGCGTGGGTTCTTTTAACATGATCACATCTTTCAGAAGATTGGATTCATAGAATGTTAGTTTTCCGTATAGTTATTAGTCTCATGATATAATAAACACCTCAAATTCGGTATGATAAAATGTGTCTCCCGAAAGAAAACGGAAATAGTAGGTTTTGTCTTTCTCAAACAGTAATACCCCGTTGGTCGGAAATGTTTTGGCAAAACTGTCTACTTGATAATTGGCATATTTATCAGGGTTGAACCCGGTTGAGTTGACCTCCGTATGGATATCAATTTGACCTTCGTAGCAAAGTGTCCCGCTCACACGTGCCGTTATGGCATATGCCTCTGTAACCTCTCGGTCCAAATTACGGGGGTAACAGATTACACAAATCTTCAATAACCCTTCATATATATCGACAAAGGCACCAGGTTTTATGGGGTATTCGAGTCGTAAAAACGGAAATTGTAACATTACAATTGATATAATGGAGTTTAAGAGAGATAGCTATTAGAACGAAAAACAATCTCGGAGATTGATAACGGATATGAGAAAGACGATATGCAGAATAATAGCATTGCTTATATGTACCATGCTTTTGATGCAAGGGTGTTTGTTGAATAATCGAGGACACGCAAAAGCAAGAGATGAATTGTCTTCCGCTATAGTAAACGTTTTAAATCCTGAGATTCTCAGGTTTAGTGGATGTGGGCACGGGAATAGTCGTTATGATCCAGAAGATCTTATTGAATATAATTTGATGATTGAATCGATTAATAATACAGAACTCGCAGAGCAAGTAAGGAATCTTTATGCTGTTACTAACGAAGTTCTTAGATATGAGAGTTACAGTAATAAAAGAATTAGGATAAGGATTAATTCATATCACTTTCAATACGGAGTAATAAATTGTGTTGCGCAATTATCTAAAGATCCATTGAAGAAATCATAACTGTTATTGATGAAATGGAAAGTATCGAACATATATATGTGTCTTCAGGGGATTTATGTGATGAATTATCTTCGGAGTATAAGGTTATATACAATAAGAGATATCCTGACACAATATTGCATCTTATGACTATTATCATGGCTGCATTTATAGTTTTAGCTGGATTTGCACCCACCGTTTATGCGGATATGGGACCCAAGCCGTCTGCGGCAATCACGGTAACAAATGCACCATCTGACGAATACTATATAGCCATGCTGTATGAAGACGACGGGATTTATCGTAATTTCGTATATAACGATTCGTTAAGCCCAGAAGATAATGCTGTCATTTCCTCTATATATGATTATGACGAAGACGGATATGTTTTGTTTGTCAATTTCGAGGCCGCTTATTTTAAATCAAACTCCAATCACTATTATAACTTCTTCGGATATGCGGGGAGTTTACCCAGAACATTTAAGATAATGATCGTAACAATGGATGGTTCTGTTCAGGTCAGTCCTGTAATAACCGCCAAAGCATTCAATGCAAGTTTTACATACGATTATTCGTCTAATACTCTTTACGAGAATAAAACAGAGGTAGTTATCCCCAGTATTGTAAGAGGAATAATCTTCCTTATCATTACTCTTTTGGCTGAAGGACTTGTTTTATCGGCGTTTGGACTATATTGCAAAGAGAATTTAATCCCCTTTGTCGTTATAAATGTCATTACGCAGGTTATGTTGAATACCTTCAATGTATTATGGAGCCTTTTCTGTGAAAAAGGGGTTTATACAACGGCGTGGATAATTGCCGAAGTTGTGATAATCATAATAGAAGCAATATGGTATAGCCGTAGATTAATTGGAAAGAAAGGTAATATATCTGTGGGAAGAAATATCACTTATGCCATTGTCGCTAATATCATAAGCGCTGTGGCGGATCTTCCTGTTTACTTCATTTTGATGTTCTTTCCTATAACCTATAACGGTCCGTGGTAGAAATGATTTCGTTTCCTTTTCTTTTTAGCTGGCTTCTAAAAGAAATGAACAACGACCGGGGTATTAACTCCGGTCGTTGGTGTTGGGCGCATTCTTTTTCAATTTGTCGTAAATTTGTCGTAAGTACTGTTTTTGCCTCCAAGGAGTAAACCTCGAAACGACTGAATTTACTGCGTTTGCGCTATTTGTATAATAACTTTGGTGGAGACGAAGAGGATCGAACTCTCGACCTTACGGATGCGAACCGTACGCTCTCCCAGCTGAGCTACGCCCCCAAGCCCGAACATTGTAACACTGTCAGGAAAGAAAATCGAGTATCTGTTGAAGCTTTTTCGATGCGAGATCGCGTCCCGTGTCGTATACGCGGCGTATCTCACGGGGGTCCTTCTCGAGCGGACCGATGTTGAGGGATTCGGGAGGTCTCAGCACAAACGCGGATCCTTCATCCTCGCGCACTTTCACATAAGCAGTCTGCGCGTTGTACATTACGTGCCGTTCAAAAAGAGCGGCCGAGAGAGCAGGGTACTTATGAAGAGCGGCCCTGATCGCTCCGCGGTATCTGTATTGCCGCTTTGTGTAGTCTGAAGGCTGTGTCAGTATCACCAGATTTCTAGTGCATCCCTGCTTCTCAAGGAATTCGAGCGGGATCGAGTCGCTTATGCCGCCGTCCAGGAGCTTTTGCCCGTTGATGGTAACCACCCGGGAAGCAAGCGGCATGGAAGCTGAGGCGCGGATCCATTCCATGTCCTCATTGCCGCCGTCGGTGAGCTTGTGGTATATGGGACGCCCCGTAAGCACGTCCGTTGCTACTGCATAGAATTCCATGGGATCGGAAGCAAAGGCGACGGCATCGAAGACGTCGAGTTCTTCCGGGAGCTTGTGATAGCAGAATGAAGCGCCGTAAAGATCACCTGTAAACAGGAGGGAACGGAAGCTCTTGTATCTCCAGTCGGAACCGTATTCGAGGTTATAGCGCAGCACGCGTCCGGGCTGATGTGATTTGTAATTGCAGCCGAATGCGGCACCGGCGGATACGCCGGCAGCCTTGTCGAAAAGCACATTGTTCTCCATCAGCACATCGAGTATGCCTGCGGTAAAAAGACCGCGCAAAGCGCCGCCTTCAAGGACCAGACCTTTTGTATTCCTGTTTTCCATAGGCCTAATGATACGCACATTATCTTTAATTGACAACTTTGGAGGGCGCATTTAGAATCTTTCAGTATGAATATAATTAAGAAGATTGTAACCTTGATCATGGCGCCGGTTATTGCGCTGACATCGGCGGCGTGCGTAATGAATCCGGCAGGCCCGGATGATGACGGCACTTTTAATATAGTAACTTCTTTTTATCCCATGCAGATCCTGGTAATGAACATAGCAGGCGGCATTGACGGGGTAAGCGTGGAGTGCATGTCCGAGCCTGATATCGGGTGCATTCACGACCATGTATTCTCGACTTCGGATCTGAGAATGGTCGAGAACGCGGATGTGTTTGTCGAGAACGGCCTGGAGCTCGAACTGTTCAACGATCAGATCAAGAGCGCATATCCCGATCTTGTGATAATAGAAGCATCGGAAGATGTGACGGATGCTCCGTCTGACGGGGATGAGGTCAACGGACATGTATGGACAAGTCCTGCGGACTATATCATCCAGATCGATACTGTGGCGCGGGCGCTTTCTGCGGCCGATCCCGGTCATGCCGCGGAATATGAGGCGAATGCGCGTGAATACGCAGGCAGGATAGAAGAACTTATCGGAAGAAACGAGGATGCTTCTGAGATCCTTGACGGCATGCGCGTATTGGTGCTTGATGAGACGCTGCCTTCGTTCTGTGAGTATTTCAACATGGATTACATCACACTGGAGACAGACCATGAACAGTCGGCTTTATCTGCGGGAGACCTGCGGGATGTGATCGGATCGGTAAATGACAACGGCATTGCCGCGATCTTTGTAACGGCAGACGGAGAGAATGATATTGCCGATACGATAGCAGGTGAGACCGGAGCCGTTATATATGAACTTAATTCCTGCATGACGGGTGAAGTCTATGCGGACGCTTACATCGATCAGATGGCGGAAAACTTTGAGACTTTAAGGGGCATTGCAGGATAATATGTCCGAACACGCGCACAAGCTCAACAGCCACGATTCATGTGAGAAGCATTGTCACTGCATCAAGGTGAACAACATAAGCGTAACCTTCGGAAAGCAGAAGGTGCTGGATGACATAAGCCTTCACATGCACTGCGGGGAGCTTACAGTTCTGATCGGTCAGAACGGCGCGGGCAAATCCACTCTGTTAAGAGCATTGCTGGGAGAGATCCCTCATGAAGGTAACATCGAATTCAAAGAGACAAAGACCGGAAACATCAGTCACGTCATGAAGATCGGTTATGTTCCCCAGTCGCTCAACATCGAGCGCGATATACCGATGACGGTATATGATCTTTTTGCATCATTTATCTCGCGTTACCCCATATGGCTTCCCAAGAACAGGAGGCTGTACGATAAGATCAGGGAGCAGTTAAGGATATTCTCGGTCGAAGACTGTATCGACAGGCAGGTAGGCAAATTATCGGGCGGGCAGCTTCAGCGTGTCATGCTCTCCATTGCCATAACGCCCATGCCGGATCTTCTCATCCTTGACGAGCCTGTATCCGGAATAGACGAGAACGGCGTGCGGGATTTCTACAGACTGGTAAATGAGATGAAGGAGAGAAACGGCCTTGCCGTGCTGCTTGTCTCCCACGATCTTGAACTTGTCAGAAAGTACGCCGACAAGGTAGTCCTTATCGATAATAAGATCCTTTGCAAAGGTACTCCCGACGAAGTCTACGGGGATGAGAACTTCAAGAGGATATTCGGAGGGATAAAGGCATGACTTTGGATTTCCTTCAATTTGCATTCATGAGAAATGCCTTGCTTGCGATAGTTCTGTCTTCGCCGATCTTCGCGGTGTTAGGCACCATGGTCGTCAACAAGAAGATGGCATTCTTCTCGGATGCGATCGGACACTCTGCCCTCTGCGGCATTGCCGTGGGCGTTCTGTTCGGATTTACGAGCAGATCATTGTCCATGGTGCTGTTTGCCGTATTGTTCTCCGTGCTCTTAAGCTATGTAAAAGATCGTACGACCTACGGGGCTGATACGATCATCAGCGTGTTTGCATCCGTGGCGATGTCCCTGGGACTCGTTCTCCTGTCGATGGGAGGTTCTTTTAACAAATACTCGTCTTATCTTGTCGGTGACATCCTGAGCATAACAGGGACGGAGGTCATCTTCCTGGCCGTCTGCCTGGTGCTCGTGGCGGCATTCTGGGTGTTCTCCTACAACCGTCTGTGTTCGGATAATCTCAACCGCGGGCTTGCAGGGAGCAAAGGCATAAAGGGCAGGGTATATGATTACGTCTTCTCCGCATTCATCGCGGTGGTCATCATGTTCTCCATAAGGTGGATAGGGATACTTCTCATCAATTCGCTTATCATCCTGCCTGCCGCATCGTCACGCAACATATCGCACAATACGCGCACATATCATCTTTTGTCCGTGATCTTCTCGCTTGTGTGCGGGATAGCGGGACTTTTGCTCTCCTACTACACGAGCGCTCCCTCGGGCCCGGTCATAGTCCTTCTTCTCGGGATCACGTTCTTCGTTACGTTTATAGCAGGTAAGGTAATACAGGATTAGGACAGGCCTATAACTCTGTCTACCGGCATCGAAAAGGCTATCCCCTGACCTGCGGTATCGAGTCCCGCCGCTTTGTTAAGAGCGAGGAGAACGGCATCTTTGATGCTCTTTTCGACCAGGATCATTATTATCTCTTTGTCGGGCTGAACGACTATGTGGAAGATCTTTTCCGCTTCCTTATTGGCCGTCCCTCTGCCGTGGATCACCGTGCCTCCTTTGGCGCCCGCCTCCCTGGCAGCTTCGATGACTGTCTGTGAATGTCCGGCATTTACTATGCAGAAAACCATCTGATGATCTGTGTCTTTCATATATTCTCCCCTTTTATATTGCTTAAGAAGCCGAATGCCGATGCGCCCATCACGCTCGTCAGAGGTATGGCGGCAGCTATTCCCGAGCCGTCTCTTATGGTGCGGAATCTGTTGCTCAGCACTTCTTCGATCTCGTTTAATCTGTCTTCTCTCACTATACTCAGTATGACCGCTTTCTCATTCCCGGACAGCCCCAGATATTCGAGCATCTTGGCTTCTGCCGTCCCTCTGCCCTGAACGGCCATCTGCATGTTCACATCGAATGACTGAAGCAGGTCCGTGTAGTATTCGGCTTTTCTTCTGTTCACGATGGTTATGAGCAGTTCCAGCCTGATCGGCGCTATGTTCTCTTTGGTATTACGTGCCATATCCGCCTCCGTTAATCATCCCAGTCGAAATATATGATCTGCTCATCTTCGGACGAGAAGATATGCTGCATGGCTTTTTTGTCGCGTGATCTTTTCAGGAACAATGCCCTGAATCCCAGGATCTGTATCGCGATGAGAGGCGTCATGGCTACCATGGCAACGACTCCGAACGCGCTTTCCAATACTGCCTGTTCACCGTTTGTATATACGCATATTCCCGTTATGAGCGGAAGCACGAAGCTCGATGTAAGCGGGCCGCTCGCGACTCCGCCCGAGTCGAATGCGATAGCGGTATAAAGACCGGGTACATATAAAGAGAGCGCGAGCGATAATACATAGCCTGGGATGAGATAATAGAGCACCGAGAACCCATAAACGGATCTTAAGGCTGACAGACCGACGGATATTCCGACACCTATGGAAAGAGCCGTCATCATCTGCTTCTTGCTCACATTGCCGTCGGTTACTTCTTCGACCTGGTGATTAAGGACGTGGACCGCGGGCTCTGCGAGGACGGTCGCCATTCCCGCAATGAACGTGAACAGTACGCAGACCGGTGTTCCGCCCGCGGCGCCTGCAAGGTCGGCTCCTATCTTGAAGCCTACAGGCATATATCCGATCATCGCAGCGGTAAGGAAGATGACGAGTCCCGCGAAGGTGTAGATAATGCCCGCTCCTATGCGCATCAGGCTGAACCGGTCGAGTTTAAGCACCGTTATCTGGAGGATCAGAAAGAACGATACTATGAGGCCTATGGCGAGCGCTATCTCGCCTGCTGTCTTGGCGAAGGCGTTTCCGATGCCTCTGTTCAGGATGGTCACCACGGAATAATCGGGAAGGATGAAGTCTGTCTCTCCCGTCGAGAAGATGGAGAGTACCAGCATGGACAGAACGGGTCCTATGGAACACAGGGATACAAGTCCGAAGCTGTTCTCCTGGGCGTTCTTTCCGCCGACGGTGCCTGCGATGCCAACGCCGAGCGCCATTATGAAAGGCACTGTGACAGGTCCGGTCGTGACTCCGCCGGAATCAAATGAAAGGGGCAGGAGTCCCGCCTTCCCCCGCTCGAAAAGCAGGGCAACGAGCGCAAACAGCAGCATGTAGAAGAACATGAGCAAAGATGAAAGATCGATCCTGAAGATGATCTTGATTATTCCCATCAAAAGAAAGATCCCGACCCCCGTGCCGATAGTGATGATAAGGGTGGTCCTGCCGATGACGCCGCTTAACTGTTCGGCCAGCACGGACAGATCGGGCTCAGCGACGGTTATGAACAGACCCATGGCAAAAGCGACCGGAAGAAGTATCTTGAGCCTGCGCGATCTTGTGAGCCCCGCACCGATATGCTCTCCCATCGGGGTCATGGAAAGATCTGCGCCGAGATTAAAGAGCGCCATTCCCGTAACGAGAAATAAAGTGGATATCAGAAAAGTCTTGAGTTCAAGAAATGAAAGACTTACGAAGGGCGACAGATACAATATGATAACGAGCCCTGCTGCAGGCAGCACGGACAAACAGGATTCCTTAAGTTTTCCGTCGAGGATCCTGATAAGTTTATTGCCTCTTTTTGCTCCCATTATCCTCTCAACTTTCGGGTGTCTTTGACAATTGTCTACATTATTTTATAAAGTGCCTTTAAAGTAAAGGATTTAAGCCTAAAAATACTAACAGCGCAAAGCGTTTTTTGTCAATTTTGCCAAGTGAAATGCGGTGCTTCGCGATGATACAATAAATTCGTAGTTTTCTACCCGTTAAGGGTTTTCCGATAGATATCTGAGCGAGGTTTTTTATGACATTTTCGAAGGGAGAGACTGTAGTTTACGGCGGCAGCGGTGTCTGTGAGATAGACGATATCAAAGATGTCCGTTTTTATCACGAGCGTCCGCAGAAGTATTATATCCTGAAGCCTCTCTTCGTGAATCAGGCGCAGGTCGTCTATGTGCCTTATAACAACGAGAAGCTTACGGCGAAGATCAAGCCTGTCATCTCGAAGAAGGAAGCGCTGGAGCTCATCCGCGGGATCAACGACAATGATGTTGAGTGGATCGAGGACAGGAACGAGAGGAAAGAGACATACAACAACCTGATCGCGAGCGGAGACCGCAAGAACATCGTCGACGTGATCACTACCATCACCGAGAGAAGGAAGCAGCTCGAGGAAGAGGGGAAGAGCCTGAACCAGCAGGATGAGAGGATACTGACGGATGCCGAGAGACGGATGACGGCTGAGTTCGCGGTAGCGCTGGGCATGGATCCCGCAGACATTCCGGGATTTATCGAGAAGGAGACGGCGAAGGCTGTCTGACACTTGACAAATATCATATGCAGTTGTTTAATTAACGCCATGGACAGAAACTTTTACGCTTATGCATACAACTATTACTACTACTTTACGGAAGCAAAGTAAGAGTGGTTTGTGCAAGCGATTAGTCAAAGTCTTTAATATAGCAATCAGGCGCCGCACGAATCACTCGGGCGGCGTTTTTTGTGCACAAAGGCCGTCCGCATCAGACGCCTGATAAAGATTACGGAGGAACATAAGATGATCGCAGTATTAAAGGAAAACGCAACCGAGCAACAGATCCGCAACCTTACGGAATGGTTCGAATCCCAGGGAGTCAAGGTCAACAGATCGCAGGGTGATTTTGTCACCATCCTGGGCCTTATCGGTGACACCACCAAGATCGACATCGATCTTCTGAGAGGACTTGACATCGTTGACAATGTAATGAGGATAACCGAACCGTTCAAGAAGGCGAACAGGAAGTTCCATCCGGAGGACAGCGTTATCGATGTCGGAGGCGTTAAGATCGGAGGCGGAAACTTCGCGGTCATGGCAGGTCCCTGTTCGGTCGAGAGCGAAGAGCAGATCATCGAGACGGCCAAGGCGGTAAAAGAAGCGGGAGCGACACTCCTTCGCGGCGGCGCCTACAAGCCCAGGACTTCTCCTTATGATTTCCAGGGCCTTCACGAGGAGGGCATCAGACTCCTCCTGAAAGCTAAAGAGATTACGGGACTTCCGATCGTATCCGAGATCATGAGCCCCGAGCAGCTTCCCGTGTTCGAGGAAGTGGACTGTCTTCAGGTCGGCGCCAGGAACATGCAGAACTTCGATCTTCTTAAAGCGATCGGCAAGACGCAGAAGCCCGTACTCCTCAAGAGAGGTTTGTCAGCGACCATCAAGGAACTCCTCATGAGCGCAGAGTACATCATGAGTGAGGGCAATCCCAATGTCATACTGTGCGAGCGCGGAATAAGGACATACGAGACATATACGAGAAATACATTCGACGTGTCGGCGATCTCCGTTCTGAAAGAGCTTACACATCTTCCCGTTGTCGGCGATCCTTCGCATGCCACCGGCAAGGCATCTCTCATAAGGCCCATGTCTATGGCCGCCGTCGTATCCGGCGCGGATGCTCTTGAGATAGAGGTGCACACGGCTCCCGAGAAAGCTCTGTCCGATGCTGCACAGCAGCTTAAGCCCGATGAGTTCAAGGGCGTGATGGAAGCTATCAATAAAGCAAGAAGCATATTGTGATAAGGGGACAGGAAGATGAGCTTAACAGTCGGTGTTGTAGGATTGGGACTTATCGGGGGTTCTTTTTGCAAGGCATACAAAGCTTCCGATAAGAACAATACGGTCTATGCCTGGAACCGTACGGAAACGGTTACCGGGATGGCAAAGATGCAGGGAGTGATCGACGGTGAACTTAACGATGACAATCTCGGGGAATGCGACCTTGTTATCTTAAGCCTGTATCCCGAAGCATCGATCGCCTGGATCAGAGAGCATGCAGCGGAATTCAATAAAAACGGCATAGTGACGGATGCCTGCGGCACCAAGCGCGTCATCTGCGAGGCTGTCTTTCCGCTGGCGCGCGAAGCGGGTTTTACGTTCGTCGGATGTCACCCGATGGCCGGAACGAAGTTCTCCGGAATGGCTTACTCCAAGGCTGATATGTATGAAGGAGCGCCGATGGTCATCGTTCCCCCTTCGTTTGATGACATAGATCTGCTCGACCGGGTGAAGAAGCTTTTCGAGCCGTGCGGATTCGGAAGCTACCATGTGGCACATGCCGATGAGCACGACAGGATGATAGCGTTTACTTCCCAGATGCCTCATCTTGTGAGCAATGCATATATAAAGAGCCCGAGCGCGAGAGCCCACGAGGGGTTCTCGGCAGGTTCGTATAAGGATATGACGCGTGTGGCGTGGCTTAATCCCGTGATGTGGTCGCAGCTTTTCCTGGAGAACAAGGATTATCTCATATTCGAGATCGAGAACCTGCAGAAAGAACTCGAAAAGTATAAGAAGGCGCTCACGGAGGACAACGGTGATGAGCTGACGAAGCTTCTCGATGAAGGGCGCAGGATCAAGGAAGAGGTTGACGGCGTATGATAAGGACCGCCGTTAAAGCATCAAAAAGCTATGAGGTGCTGACCGGAAGCGGACTTCTGTCCTCGAGCGGAAAGATCATGCGGGAACTTTGTCCCGGAGCGCGTAAACTCCTCATAGTAAGCGAGACGCGAGTGGCGCCGTTATATCTTGAGAAGGTGCGGGAATCGGCCAAGGCGCAGGGCTTCGAAGTCAGTGAATATATATTCGAGGCGGGGGAAGCTTCGAAGAACATCGGATCGGTAAGCGGCATGTGGGGCGTGTGCGCCCGCGAAGGGTTTACGCGTACGGACCTGATCGCTGCTTTAGGCGGCGGGGTAACAGGCGATATGGCGGGATTTGCGGCAGCTTCGTTCCTCCGCGGCATCGATGTGATACAGATCCCCACGTCTTTACTTGCGATGGTCGATGCTTCTGTCGGCGGCAAGACGGGAATAGATCTTCCCGAGGGCAAGAACCAGGTAGGCGCATTCTGGCAGCCCGTGTGCGTTATCGAGGATACCGACTGTCTTAAGACCCTGCCCGACGGTGTTTTTACAGAGGGAATGGCCGAAGTCATCAAATACGCGTTTATCATGGATATTCCGCTCTATGATCTGCTTCGTGAGAATGCCTCCCGCGGTATCGGGATCAGAGACGACGCGGAACTCATGGAAAGAATAGTCGGCATGTGCGTAGCCGATAAGGCCGATGTGATCATGAACGACGAGTTCGATAACGGAAGACGTCAGATATTGAATTACGGCCATACCGCCGGCCACGTGATAGAGAAGAAAAGTGATTTTTCCAAACCTCACGGCATCTGTGTCGCGAAGGGCATGGGGATCATGATCGATGCGTGCGTGGCGGCAGGTTCCCTTACGGAAGACGAAGCTTCAAAGATGAAGTCGCTCATTACGGCATACGGGCTTCCGGTCACGGATGACATCACTCCCGAGGAAGCGCGTGAAGGGGCCATGAACGATAAGAAGAAACGCGGCAACACATTATCTGTTATACTCGTTAACAAGATCGGTGATGCGCAGATCGTAAAGATGACTCCCGATGAATATACGAGTTTTCTGAGAGGAAAGAGGACGGATGATACTCCGCTTTAAGGACAGGACCTTTGACTTTCATGTTGATGCCCCGCCGTCAAAGTCGGTGTATCACCGTGAGCTCATCATAAGATTCCTTCTCGGAGCGGAAGATAACCTCGATCCCGACGGAAGTGACGGAAGGGACATAGCGGCGACCAGGAACTGCCTTCGCGCCCTGCGCGACGAGAGCCTGCTGGCCCCCGGAGAGGACATCGTTCTGGACTGTGACGAATCGGGATCGACCTTAAGGTTCATGATCCCTGTAGCCGCTGCCTATAAGAGGCAGAACGGGATAGGCAGGAATATCGTGTTCAGGACTGCGGGAAGGCTGTATGACCGGCCGCTCGGAGCGCTTGCCGACTGTCTGCGCAAGCACGGAGTGAGCATCGAAGGCAATGACCGCGACCGTACTTTCACTTTAAGAGGCTACCTTTCCGACGGAAGATTCACGATCGACGGAAGCGTGTCTTCCCAATATGTATCCGGTCTTATGATGGCGCTTCTCATAATGCCGTCATCCGAGCTTCAGATCATCGGGACCCCCGCATCCGTTCACTATATAGAACTTACCCGTTCGATCATCGCGAAGTATGAGGGGAAGACGGCGGACGAGATCCCGCCGGAGCTGACTGTCGAGGGTGACTGGTCGGCAGGCGCATTCCTGCTTTGTCTTGACCGTCTGATCGACGGACATGTGGACGTCGGAAATCTTGATGAGGATTCGGTCCAGGGCGATAAGAAGATCAGGGATTTTCTTGCCGCATGCGGTACGTCCGATGATCTTACATGGGACTGCAGGGACATTCCGGACATAGTTCCGTATATGGCCGTGGTCGCGGCATATGAGAATAAAGTTACGGTGTTCAACAATATAGACAGATTAAGACAGAAGGAATCTGACCGCGTGGAGGCGATAACCGAACAGCTCGCAGCGGTCGGGATAAGAACGAAGGAACGCGCGGACACCCTGACCGCATACGGTAAAGAGGAAGCATATTCCAAAGACACGGTCACCCTGAAGTCATATAACGATCATAGGATGGTCATGACCGCCATGCTGATCGCTGCGGCCAACAGATGTGATCTTGACATAGATTCGATAGATCCCGTCGATAAATCATTTCCGGGCCTTCGGACCATCATAAACGGGGAGTTTTCTTGATATGAGTATGGAGAGCACATATAAAGGCGGAACGCTTGAGCTTACGATAAGAGGAGAGTCCCACAGTCCCACGATAGATGTCTTCATCAAAGGGCTTCCCGAAGGCGTTGCTCCCGATCCTGACTTCACGCGCAGGCTCATGGCAAGAAGAGCGCCGGGGAAGAATAAGTGGTCCACGCCGCGTGTTGAGAAGGATGAGGTCATTTTCGAGCAGGAAGACGGCGTGCTGCACGGATATATCGTCAACACCAATACCAAGCCCAAAGATTATGCTTCCGTCCTGAACAAACCCCGTCCCGGGCATGCTGATTATACCGGGATGATCAAATATAAGAACGAAGCGGCAAGAAGCGGAGGCGGGATATTCTCCGGGCGCATGACCGCGCCTTTGTGCATAGCGGGATCGGTCGCGCTTAATGAGCTGTCAAAGCGTGGTATCCGTATATATGCGCATCTTAAGGAATGCGCAGGCATCCGGGATGATTCCTATTATGACCACGGCGTAAATGATGAAGAGTGGAGACGGAAGCTTGCTTTAGTGCAGGATAAGGATTTTCCGGCGGTGTCTGACGATTCTGCCTGCAGGATGAAGGAAATGATCGAACAGGCCAGGATGGATAACGATTCCGTCGGTGCAGTCGTGGAATGTGTGATCTACGGACTTCCCGCGGGGCTCGGCGGCCCTCTGTTCGACGGACTTGAAGGGAAGATCGCCAATATCGTTTATGCCATACCGGCAGTAAAGGGCGTGGAATTCGGAGCGGGATTCGGCGCGGCGGAACTTAAAGGCTCCGAGAATAATGATCCGTTTGCGGTCGTGGACGGCAAGGTCGTTCTTGAGACCAACAGCTGCGGCGGGATACTGGGAGGCATAAGTGTCGGTGATGCTGCTCCCCTCGTGTTCTCCTGCGCGTTTAAGCCTACTCCGTCCATCTCCAGAAAACAGCGCACTATTGACACAAATAATCTTACGAATACGGATATAATTATAGAAGGCAGGCACGATCCGTGTGTGGCTCCGAGGGCGGTGCCCGTCGTGGAGGCCGCTGCGGCGATCGCTGTCTACGATGAGATCCTTACGGAGAAGATTTATGAAGACACTTGAAGAGTTAAGGACACAGGTAGACAAGGCGGACAGGGAACTCCTTGCCGCGTTCGAGAGAAGACTTTCGGCCGTTAAGGAAATTGGCGAATTAAAGAAAAGAGAGGGGAAGCCCGTTATCGATCCCGGGCGCGAGCAGGAGAAGCTTGCGCAGCTGGAGAAAGAGGCGGGCTTTGAAAGTGCTCCTTATGTCCGGCGTC
The DNA here is from genome assembly GCA_017527865.1 of Clostridiales bacterium. GTDB lineage: Bacteria > Bacillota > Clostridia > Saccharofermentanales > Saccharofermentanaceae > Saccharofermentans. The sequence goes on along the minus strand of JAFXPN010000041.1, from coordinate 72,153 downwards.
TTTACAAAGAGATAATGGATATCAGCAAAGACCTGGAGAGCAAACCGATGTTCGGCGTCCTCGGAAAGCACTTGCCTCATACCTATTCGCCCGAGATACACTCCATGATCTGTACTGATTACGCATATACGGTATTGGAACGCGAAGAAGATGAGCTCGCATCTTTGTGGGAAGAGGGCAGAAGAGGCGTCTACGGCGGATTTAACGTGACGATCCCGTATAAGCGGAGCGCATACGGATTATGTGACGAGCTGACGGATAATGCGCGGGATACCGGCGCGGTCAATACCGTTGTATTCAGGGAAGACGGGAAGAGCATCGGAGCCAACACCGACGTGTTCGGGTTTAAGTATATGCTTCAGAACAACCGTATAGATCCTTCCGGTAAAAAAGTCCTCATATTGGGAACCGGCGGCGCAGCGGCAGCGGTGAAGACGGCGCTTATGCAGATGAATGCCGGGGATATCGTATTCGTAAGCAGGACCGGGGATATCGATTATACAAATGTCTACGATGTCTGTGCCGATGCTCAGATCATCGTGAACTGCACTCCGGCCGGCATGTATCCGGGCATTAATGACTGCCCGGTCGACATAAGCAGGTTTAAGAACCTTCAGGCCGTTGCCGATATTATCTATAACCCGTCGGTGACAAGACTTCTTTATGATGCGCAGGGTCTGGGGATCAAGACCGCGGGCGGACTTGATATGCTCGTCGCGCAGGCATTTATGTCGGCGGCTCTTTTCTGCGGCGCCTCCGATGAGAAAGAGGCAGAGCAGTCGATCGATCCTGATGAGGTCGGGCGTGTTGCTCTAAAGCTTTCGAAGAAGATGAAGAACGTGACTGTAATCGGTATGCCGGGGTCAGGCAAGACATGGCTTGGGAAGGTTTTGTCCGATCATCTTAACAGGGAACTCGTCGATCTTGATCATGTCTATACCGCCACTTACGGCAAGACTCCCGCACAGACCGTAACCGAGGAAGGCGAGGAGATATTCCGCGAGCGCGAGATAAAGATCGCCGAGGAACAGCTCTCGAGAAGCGGTCTCGTGATATCGTGCGGCGGCGGCATCGTGGTCAGGAAAGAGAATTTCTTCCCGCTAAGATGCAATTCCACGGTCTTTTATAACGAACGGCCGCTTGAGGTACTGTCGATGAACAACAGACCGATAAGCGTCGCGAAGGGGGCCAAGACATTGTTTGAAGAACGCAGGGAATCATATGAATCCCTTGCCGATCATGTGATCAGCGTCGGCGCGAAGGATACGCGCGAAGAATATCTGGAAGAGGCGGTGAAGAAGTTCGATGAAGCTTTTGGTTCTTAACGGTCCCAATCTTAATATGCTCGGGATCCGCGAACCCGGGATCTACGGGAAGAGAACGTATGCGGATCTTATAGAGATGATAAAGGATCACTGTGACAGTCTGGGAGTCAGTGTGACATTCAGACAGAGTAATCACGAGGGCAGCCTGATCGATTATATCCAGCAGGCGTACTTCGAGAAATATGACGGAATAGTTATCAATCCGGGCGGTTATACGCACACCTCCGTTGCAATCCTTGATGCGCTCAAGGCCGTGAATATTCCGACCGTTGAGGTGCATATCAGCGATATCGACGAACGCGAGGGATTCAGGCAGATATCCTATGTTTCGCAGGTTGCCGTGAAGACGGTCAAGGGCAAAGGCTTTGACGGTTATATTGAGGCAGTCGATCATCTTGTCTGGGGAAAGTAGTATAATACCGCGAGCGGAGGCAATGAATATGAGTGATAATGATACTAAGAATAATATTTTCGAGCTGGAGGGAGATGCTCTTGATGAAGCCCTCATGGCTGCGATAGAGCAGACGGAAGAGGAAGAAAAAGAACACAGAGCACAGAAGATAAAGGAAGATCAGCTTAAAGCCGAGAAGTTAAGGCAGGAGGCGATCGAGCGTCAGGAACGGCTGGAAAAGATCGAGCAGCTCAAGAAGAGCCTTCCGAACGAAGGCAGAAGATATTTCATCATGGCGGAAGAGGCCGAATGTGATGAGGACAGTATGAGCGCTGCTGTCACAGGTACCGTCTACGGAACATGCAAGAAGGATGATTCCGTGTTCCTTTACAGAAATGACGGCAGGGCCGTGGGATCCAGGGTGCTCTCGGTCGAGAGATTTAACGGGCAGGTATACGAGCCTTCTGATGAAGCATCGCAGACAAAATGCAGGATCAAGATAGCTGTTGACTATAAGGCGCTGGGACTTAATGCGGACAATGCGGTGCCGAAGTTCTCGGTCGTCACGAGCGTAAGGCCTCCGGTAAAAGATCAGAACGGAAAGATCTCCGTCGAGAACCCGTCGCTGTCGGGTCTGATGTTTAATTTCGCGAAGTACAATAAGGATAAGGATTTCTTCAATCATCTGATGAACAATATCGTTAACGGAAGATTCCTTGTTCCCATAGTAGCTCCTAAGAACGGAAAGCCGGAGGAAGTGAACGGAAAGAAGAAGCTCGAGCTGATACTGATGCCCAAGAAGGACGATCCGAATACCAGGGTATTGCCCCTGTTTACGGATATACAGGCTTTCATGCTCTGGAGAAAAGGACTCTCGGCAGATACAAAGCCTGCTGTGACGGTAATGGGATTCAAAGATGCTGCAAAGTTTGTCGAGAGGGACGGCTTTGATCTGGCCTTTAATCCGGCAGGGCCCGTATCTGTGGGCCTTCCCGCCAAGCATGCTGCCGCTGTGGCTGCTGCTGCGGATAAGGCCGCTTCGGATGCGGCATCGGGCAAACGTGTCATTAAAGAAAATGTTGCAGATGCCTCCAAGGTGGTCGTCGGACCGCCGCGTCCGGGTCAGGAAACCGATATGGTCAGAGGCGCGCTGGTTAATTACGCAATGAGCGACCGCGACATCCGCAAGGCCGGCCTTATGTATATCATGAGAAGCGGCAGGATAAGCTATCTTGTTGTGGCAGATGCACCCAAGGAGAAGCAGAGTTCGGTCTTTGCAGGCATCCTTGCCGCCTTAAAGCCTCACCTCGGCGCAGTAAAGACCGTTGACTTTTCTCTGTTGTCGGAAGCGCCATTCGCCAAGGATTATTTTAAGAAACAGGGGTGGGATTATCTCTCCTGAGCTGCCCGCAAAGCCTGTGCTTGGCCGCGGACAGTGCGCTCTGATTGCTGATACGTCCACCTGAATTCTTCACATGTCTCTTCAGTTTTGTCTTTTTTGAAGAGGCCGTTGCAGAATTCCGGGAAGTTCCTGATTGAGTTCCTGACAATCGGTTAAAGTAAGGACCGCTGTCAGGAACTTTTGCCGTATTTCCTGATGGTGTTCCTGATTATTGCGGATAATCAGGAACTTAACAAGGAACTTCGCAGTCTTGCGGCAAGCCGTAAAGACGACATCGGATCTTCGCCCCCGGGTTTCCGGAATGCCGATATTTATTGAGTTTGCGGGCGGTCTGACAAGGTGTATCGAAAATGTAACACAATATATTGTGTTTGTTATTGACCTGACCACAACATATAGGTAGAATGAGTGAGCAATAGAGAACGATCAAAAATTCGTTAGAAATGTAATATTACATTTCAGGAAAGCGGTTAACAAAGTTTTGTAACATTGTTACAATGATCGGGCTTATCACGATAAACTTAAAGGGCAGGGTGCACAAATGAAGATCATCAAGCGCAACAAACAGGAAGTAGAGTTCGATATCTCCAAGATCATCAACGCCATCACCAAGGCGAACGAGGCGGCAAAAGAGCCGGACCGCATGACGCCTAAGCAGATCATCAGGATCGCGGAGCGCGTCACGAATGAATGTGAGACGATGAACCGCGCACTTTCCGTTGAGGAGATCCAGGACCTTGTTGAGAAGCAGATCATGGCTCACGGTGCGTACGAGGTCGCGAAGCTCTATGTTACCTACCGCTATACCAGAAGCCTTATCCGTCAGTCCAACACGACGGATGCATCCATCCTTACCCTTATCGAGTGCAATAACGAGGAATTGAAGCAGGAGAATTCAAATAAGAATCCTACGGTCAACAGTGTCCAGAGAGACTACATGGCAGGTGAGGTCAGTAAGGACATCACTCAGAGACTCCTCCTTCCTCAGGATATCGTGGAAGCTCATCAGCAGGGCATTATCCATTTCCATGACAGTGATTATTTTGCACAGCATATGCACAACTGTGACCTCGTCAATCTCGAGGATATGCTCCAGAACGGTACGGTAATCTCCGGAACGATGATCGAGAAGCCCCACAGCTTCTCAACGGCATGCAATATCGCCACACAGATCATCGCGCAGGTTGCGTCCAACCAGTACGGCGGTCAGTCCATCTCGCTGACACACCTCGCTCCGTTCGTACAGATCTCCAGAGAGAAGATCAGAAAGAAGGTAGAGCGGGAGTTCGAGGAATTGGGCATAACCCCTTCTGAGGATAAGAAGGAGCGCATTGTTGAAGAAAGACTCCATGAAGAGATCGAGAGGGGTGTTCAGACCATTCAGTATCAGGTTGTCACACTCCTTACCACAAACGGCCAGGCTCCGTTTGTAACCGTCTTCATGTATCTTAACGAAGCCAAGGATCCCCAGCTCAAGGCCGACCTTGCCATGATCATCGAGGAAGTGCTGAAGCAGAGGATACAGGGCGTTAAGAATGAGGCAGGCGTTTACATCACACCTGCATTCCCCAAGCTCATCTATGTTCTCGAGGAAGACAATATCCGTGAGGATTCCCCTTACTATGAGCTCACAAGACTCGCTGCCAAGTGCACGGCCAAGAGAATGGTTCCCGACTATATCTCCGAGAAGGTCATGCTCCAGCTCAAGGTCGATAAGAACGGCAACGGCAACTGCTACACATGCATGGGCTGCAGATCGTTCCTTACCCCATATGTGGATGAAGAAGGCAAGCCTAAGTACTACGGCAGATTTAACCAGGGCGTTGTTACCATCAACCTCGTTGATGTAGCCTGCTCCGCATGCTGTGAGTCCAGAGATGAAGACAAGTTCTGGAAGATACTCGATGAGCGCCTTGAGCTTTGCCACCGCGCTTTAAGATGCAGACATGACAGACTTGCGGGAACATTGTCCGATGCAGCTCCTATCCTCTGGCAGCACGGTGCACTGGCAAGGCTTCAGAAGGGCGAGCCTATCACCAAGCTCCTCTATGGCGGATATTCCACGATCTCACTCGGCTATGCCGGCCTGTGGGAGTGTGTATATGAAGTTACCGGCAAGAAGCTCACCGAGCCCGAGGGCGAGGCATTCGGCCTTAAGGTTATGGAGACCCTTAACGCGGCATGCGCCAAGTGGAAGGCAGCCGAGAATATCGACTACTCGATCTACGGAACACCGCTCGAGTCCACGACTTACAAGTTTGCCAAGGCTCTTCAGAGAAGATTCGGCATTATCAAGGGCGTTACGGACAAGAACTATATCACGAACAGCTATCACATCCATGTAACGGAGAAGATCAACGCATTTGAGAAGCTTAAGCTCGAGAGCAAGTTCCAGAGACTTTCACCGGGCGGAGCCATCTCTTATATCGAGGTTCCCAACATGCAGCAGAATATCGATGCCGTCATGGATGTCATGAAGTTCATCTACGACAACATCATGTATGCCGAGCTTAATACCAAGTCGGATTATTGTCAGGTATGCGGATTTGACGGCGAGATCCAGATCGAAGAGAGGGATCATAAGCTCGTCTGGGTATGCCCCAACTGCGGCAATGACGATGAGAATAAGCTCAATGTGGCAAGAAGGACATGCGGCTATATCGGCACTCAGTTCTGGAACCAGGGCAGGACACAGGAGATAAAGGAGCGTGTTATGCACCTCTGACAAGAGGCGGCCGAGGACAGCCTTTTCGAAAAGCATATGTACTACAGCGCGATAAAAGACTGCGATATAGCAAACGGAACGGGGGTGCGCGTCACCCTCTTCGTTTCCGGATGCACGAACCGGTGTGAGGGATGCTTTAACCCCGATACATGGGATTTCTGCCACGGGCAGGAGTTTACGAAGGAAACCGAAGACAAGCTTTTCGGACTCCTGGATCACGAGTATATTACGGGTCTTACGGTGCTGGGCGGCGAGCCGTTCGAACCATCCAATCAGCGCGCGCTGCTTCCGTTCCTTAAGGAGTACAAGAGGAGATTTCCGGGCAAGGATCTTTGGATATTCACGGGTTTTTATTACGACAAAGAGCTTCTGGCCGAAGGATCGCACCCGAGGTGCGAGGCTACGGATGAGATACTCGGAATGACCGATGTGCTGGTCGACGGAAGGTTTATCCTGTCCCTGAAGGATATAAGTTTGGTGTACCGCGGATCGTCAAATCAGCGTATAATAGATATGGTAAAAACGCGACAGAAGGGCGAACCGGTACTTTGGGACGAGAAGCAGGCAACAACCTGAACCATGAAACGGCTAAGACTTACGGGTCCTTTAAGGAAAGGCTCGCGGGTTGGCTGGGTCTCGGAGAGCAGAGTGAATCCGTAAAGAACTATGTGGTGAACTCCAACACGCAGGCCGTGGTCTACATGGCGCCTGTCGTTTTTTTTATAAATGTTATTACCATAGTAAAGCAGATCCTGGATTATCTTAACGGAGGCAGGGAAGCGGGCGCGGATATCGTTCCGCAGATACTGCTCTTTGTCGCCGTAAGCCTTGCGTGCATATTGTCCATGGCTTATGCGCGGCGTGATCTTCTGAGGAAGAAGAGCAACAGCCTGGCGCAGCTTTCTTATACCACCATCATATTGTTCTCTATCGTCTGTCTCGTGTTCGGACTGTTTACTTCCCTGTTCGAGTACAACAACAGCGGAATAATAATGACATTCATCTCCATGGAACTCATAGTTATATGTATGCTCGCGTGGCGTCCGTTCATATCGATCTCGATGGTAGTCGGAACATTCGTGATCCTTTATCTTGCCATGCTGATCGGATCGGACAGGAGACCCGAGCTTGACTTCATCATCGGATATGTCATTGCGGGCGTGTCCATCATCGTGACGGGCATCAGCTCGTACAGCCAGAAGAAGATGGAAGCCGAGAAGGATGAATCCCTTGTATCCACATATAAGCACATCGAGGAGACCGCTTTAATGGATGATCTCACGGGCGCTGCCAATATGAGTTTCTTCATAAGGAGGGCGTCCGAGATATTACAGGATAAGGAGACGCATTACCTGCGTCAGATGTTTATATATCTTGATGTCGAGAATTTCAGTCCCATCAACGAGAAGTACGGTTTTGAAGCCGGAAATGCATTCATAAGGAAGTTTGCAGGTCAGGTGATAGATGAATTCTACGACGGGCTCGTAGGCCGTCAGGGCGACGATCACTTTGTAATACTTTGTGATAAAGAGGATCTTGAGAAGAGACTTGCCAATCTCCGTTCGTATATCTACGAATTTGAATTTGATACACAGACGGGACTTAAGGCCGGCGGATACAAGGTTACGAGCCGCGACGAGAATCCGTCGATCGCCTGTGACAGAGCCCGTTATGCATGCAACACGATCAAGAAGCACTTTGATCAGGATTATTGTGAATACGATGCGGTCCTCGATCAGCAGTTCCAGATGCGTCAGTATATAGTCAATAACGTCGACGCTGCGATCGACCGGGGTGACATAAAGGTCTATTATCAGCCCGTATGCTGGGCCAAGAACAGAAAGCTCTGCGGATATGAGGCGCTGTCGAAGTGGGAAGATAAGAGTGTATATGCACAGAACGGTTTCCTGCCTACGCCGAAGTTTATTCCGGTCCTTGAAGAATACCGTCAGGTACATAAGATCGATATGGTCGTGGTCGATACGGTCTGCCGCGATTTAAGATGGCTCATGGACAACAACAGACCGGCCGTTCCCGTATCGCTCAATTTCTCAAGGCTCGACTTCGAACTTACCGATGTTGTGGATCTTCTCGTGTCCTGTACAAGCGCTTACAATATCCCGCATGACATGATCCATGTTGAGGTAACGGAGAGCGCGCTGTCTGACAAGCTTGAATCTCTTCATAAGGATCTCGACCGGCTGAAGGCGCTGGGATTTCCTCTCTGGCTCGATGACTTCGGTTCCGGTTATTCGTCGCTCAATGTCCTCAAGGATTTTGAATTCGATGTTATCAAGATCGACATGGTGTTCCTGTCGAGCTTTTACGAGCAGGAGAAGAAGAGCAAGGCTGTCATCAAGAATGTCGTATCGATGGCTAAGGATCTGGGCATGAGCACATTGACCGAAGGCGTTGAGACTCTGGATGAAGCCGAGTATCTCAGGAATGTCGGCTGCGACAGACTGCAGGGATATCTGTTCGGCAAGCCGATGCCTCTTAAGGAGATCCTGGTCAAGCTCAAGGCCGGAACACTTCCGGTGTCCGAGGAATACGATATTTGAAATGTGTTTTCTTTGACATAGACGGCACTCTCTGGGATTACGAGAGTGTCATTCCCGGTTCGACGGTCCGGGCGCTCAAACTCCTTAAGCAAAACGGTCATATGGCATATATCAATACGGGAAGGACAAGAGGATATGTGACCGATCCCGCGCTGCTTGCGCTTCCTTTTGACGGCATCATAACAGGGTGCGGCTCCAGGATAGAAGAGCGGGGGGAAGTGATCTATGAACACCTCCTGTCGGATGAAACAGCGAAGAGAGCCGTGGATACCGTGAGAAGATACGGGTTCAGGGCGATACTCGAGGGTCCCGAATATCTGTATATGGACTACGATGATTTTAAGGACGACATATACGGCCGCAAGGTGATGCGCGATCTTGGCGGCAACCGCCGCGGTCTTACTGACAATTACGGCAAATGGAAGATATCCAAGCTTTCCTGCGATACGACCGGATGCGACAAGCATTCATGTTATGAAGAGCTTAAAGATGAATTCGATATCATCGAGCATAACGATACGGTAGTAGAGATGGTCCCCAGGGGCTTCTCGAAGGGAGCCGGGATGAGAAGGCTATGTGAGCTTAAGGGCATCGACATAAGGGAAACGATCGCGATAGGTGACGGAGCGAACGATATGGATATGTTCGAAGCCGCGGGGTTCTCGGTCGCCATGGGAAGCGGCTCAAAGACCGCAATACAGGCCGCCGATTACGTAACAACGGGTCTTAAGGAAGACGGGATATATAACGCGTTAAGATATCTGGAACTTATATAGGGTACTGTTCAAGAGAGTACGCAAATCTTTCCAGAATGTCCGGATGCGGGGATCTGCGGTTGATATAGACGTAAAGGGCCGTGGTAATCTTCGGGATGCAGGCGTATATCATGAGGCCGGGCATTAACAGGGCATCGGCACCCGCCTGGGGGAAAAAGGCGCATCCGCAGCCCTCTTCGATCAGGCATTCCATGGTCTCCCTGTCATTATATGTATCCGACCGGTCGATATCATATCTTTTCCCGAGCCAGTCCCCGACGGCCCCGATTCCCGAACGTTCTGCGGGTATGAGCAGGGGCACCGCATTAAGGTCATCGGGGGTGAGGTAATTCCTGTCAGTAAGCGGCACCCCGTACGGCGCGGCTATTATCCAGTTACAGGTGCGTTCGCCCGCCATGCGGTAATCCTCAATGCTTATCCTATCCGGTATGACCGCGATGTCGAGCTCTCTTGCGAAAAGCATCTTTATTATCCTGGATGATTCACCGGCGACAGCCGCGAGCTTTACAGAGGGATCTTTCCTTTTGAGTTTTCCCGAGATCCCCGATACGGATCTCCATGATGCTGGAAAAGCGCAGCCTATGCGGATAGTATTCTGTTTTCTTTCTTTGAGGTAGCGTTCTATCCTTTGCGATGTGCTCTGGCCGTTATCCAGGATCTCTTTTACGAAACATCCGAATTCCGTGAGAGTCGCGGGTCTGTTCTCTTTATTGAACAGACTGCGTCCGAATTCGGCTTCAAGGTTTATTATGGTACGCGTAACCTTTGCCGGCGATATATCAAGCCGCCGGGCCGTCTCCGAGAAGTTTCCGGATTCCGCGGCTGTTCTGAATATCATCAGGCTCTTGTCCGTCATCGTAAGCCCTCCTTAAAGGCATACAGGATATCAGGGTTTGGTTACGGTAAAATTCTCTGCCCTTATCGTGATCAGCAGTCTCTTGTCCCGGTAAAACTTGAGGAGCGTTCCGTTGGCATTGGCGGAAGGTTCAATGGCAAGATCGTCGAAGATCACCTCATCCTCCGGGAAATCTCCGTATACAGATGCTTTTCCCGCAGTCAGACTTACTTTGTCCGTGAGAACGCAGCAGGCGAATTCGGGGTATGTCATAAGGGTAAGGGGAGGATCGATGTCATTCTTTCCGGCGATCCTTCCGACCGTTATCTTGAGTCTGTCATTCTTAAGTCTCTTCAGTGTCAGGCTGTAAGCCCCGTATGGCCTGTATGTGAAGAATTCCCTCAAAGGATCGGGATAATCCGATTTATATGAGGATTTGTACACTTTTATTTGAGTCAGCAGTTCGGCAGTTACGGCATTGATCTCGTCCTGGAGTTTGCGGTCTCCTGCAGACATCCCGAACTGTGATCTCATCTTGAGCGCGAAGCCTGCCTGCAGATACAGATCAAGAGCCTGTCCGCGCATGAACAGGAACCGCGACGGATCCTCCCTGTATATCTGAAGCTCGAGCCTGCCCATATGTACCGCAGCCTCGGCAAAGGAACACTCGAAGTCCTCCTGTTCGAACTTTATCCTCGTATCGATATAAAGATGCTCGAGCAGCGACGCGGCCATCTCGGTATTCTTTGCGACGTAGATGCCTTCGGTGAACATCTGCGCGAGTTTATAGGTTGATTCCGATACACCGAATGTGTGGCCGATGGAAAAGTATCTGAACGCCTCGCCGAAGTCCGGTATCCCGCCGTTAAGCCTTCCTTCGTAATATATGAATCCCAGCGTGTTCGCCGCGTAGCCGAATCCGCCTTCTTTCCACAGGATCTCCATGCATCGGGCGCCCTCGCGGTAATCGGACTTAAAGACGGAGTTTCCTCCGAGACAAGCAAACCCTTTGATCCTCAGGGCGTTGAAGTTCTTGTGATCGCACAGTATGTTCACGTATTTAATGAACAGCTTCTTGGTAAATCTGTCCGCTTCCTTCAGTATCAGATCGTTGTCGAGCTCGCGAGTGAAATCGTCCATTATCTCGTCGATGTATTCGCGCTCCTCAACGGGAAGAAAACTCTCACGCCCCTGAAGATCGATCATGTGGAGCAGCGCTTCGGCGTTAAGATAGTCTGCGGCCTTCATCCGTACTTCCGCAGGTGACATGATCTTCATCATCTGAAGCATATATGCGAGCATCCAGGACAGCAGGTCATCATCGGACTGCGGCATGAAAGCGAGCCTGTACGAATCTATCGCGCCCGGGTAATCCCCGAAGAGCGTGTCAAGCATGAGGTTGTCGTACAGATGCGCTATCATGGGCTCATACCACGCGAAAAAGAAATAAGCGGTCTCCGTTTCCTTTTCGATGAGCTTCTCCAGAACGAGCTCCATGTCTTCGAGTGTAAACTTGCGGTAGTGGCTGCACTCTACTATGGAGTTGTTCGTCATCGACAGCGGGAGCAGCGTTATGTCATAAAAGTCACTGTCGAATACCGCAAAGGATTCGAGAGAGTCTTCGCTGACTTTGATGATGCGTGGCCTGTCGTTCATGATCATTCCTTTCTTTTGAGAAAATTTTACCTTTTTAAGACACCCTCGTGTAGTAAAATAGCTGTATATTAAGTTAAATTTATATTTCATTTGGAGTTACGGAGGAAGGACAGATGGGACTTTGTTTCAGAAAGAGCATTACGATCGCGCCGGGTGTGAAGCTTAATCTATCCAAGAGCGGACCCTCGGTAAGCTTTGGCAAGAACGGACTTCGCGAGACGATAAGCGCGACGGGAAAGTCTACGACCAGCATAGGCATTCCGGGAACGGGTGTCTATTATAAGAAGCAGCTGAGCCTCAAGAATCTGTTCGGCAAGAAAGATAAGGATAAGGCGGAGAAGGCAGATAAGGGAGGCAAGACCTCCAAGACCGCTGCTGCCAAGGCTGATGTCAGCGCCAAGGAGCAGGAGGCTCAGGCGAAGGCCCGGGAAAGAGCTGCTCTGACCGAGGAGAACAAAGCGAAGGTTGCCGAGTACGAAGCATATGTGGCCGCGATCAAATCTGTCCATAAGGCGACCGACGGGTATATCGACTGGGAAGCGCTCAATAAGGGGAGAATTCCGGGCAATCTTGTTCCCGGTTCGGAAGAGTATAAGCAGTGGGAAGATCTCAAGAGGTTCTCCGACCGCGTTATTGCGGGCGATGTGGACTCCTACTTCGAGATCATTGCTGAAGTTAAGCCCTATGATGACCTTCTTGATTACGGTTCATCCTTCGAGGTCGGTACGGACCGCAGGGACGTTCTTGAGGTCGAGTTCAATGTTAAGTCTGAAGAAGTCGTGCCCAAGACCGAACTGTCCTTAAAGGCAAACGGCGACATAAGCGAGAAAGAGATGAGCAAGACCAATTACTATTCACTGGTCCAGGATTACATATGCTCGACCATGATAAGGGTTGCCCGTGATTCATTTGCGCTGCTTCCCGTTGATAAGGTTTATGTACATGCAGTCGACACCATTCTCAATACTGCAACCGGACACGATACCGAGATAACGATCGTATCTGCAAAGTTCGAACGCAATCAGCTCCTGTCACTCAACATGGAGATGATCGATCCTTCCGATGCGGTCGGAGGATTCGAATGCAATATGAAGTTTGCCAAGACCACGGGATTCAAGGCCGTAGAGAGGATCCTTCCGGAGTAAGGTGTCTTCCCTCAAGCTTCAAAGCAATCACGCCAAGGGCATAGGCTGCATTCTGCTTGCTGCCTTCGGATTTGCTCTCATGACATTCTTCGTGAGGATGTCAGGTGATGTTCCGACCATGCAGAAAGCCTTTTTTCGCAATGCTTTTGCTGCGGTCATCGCTTTCATATCCCTGCAAAGATCAGAGGAGAAATTTAAGATCCGCAAGGGAAACGGCAGGTATATATTCCTAAGGTGCCTGTTCGGCACGACAGGTCTCATGTGTAATTTCTATGCGATCGACAATCTTCCCCTTGCGGATGCGAACATGCTCAATAAGCTGTCTCCGTTCTTTGCGATACTTGCATCGATCCCCATACTTAAAGAGAAACCTTCAAAGGTGGATGTGATGACTACCGTGATCGCATTTATGGGCGTAATACTGATCGCAAGGCCGACGGGCGACATGTCAGTCCTGCCGGCCCTCGCAGGCATATGGGGAGGCGCGGGCGCAGGCATCGCATATACCTACATAAGGTTCCTGGGAGGCCGGGGTGAGAGGACTCCCGTTATAGTATTGTGCTTCTCCTTGTTCTCGTGCCTTCTTACGGCTCCGTTCATGATATTCAATTACAGCCCGATGGAATGGTGGCAGTTAGGATGTCTGATGATCGCAGGCATATTCGCGGCCGTTGCCCAGTTCGCCATAACTTCTGCCTATAAGTTTGCTCCCGCCAGGGAGATATCGGTCTTTGACTATACGCAGGTCATATTTGCCGCTATGCTCGGCATTGTCTTCCTGGGAGAGATCCCCAACGCATTAAGCATCGCGGGTTATGTGATCGTCATCGGCATGGCGGTGTTCCGCTGGTACTGGAATCTCAAGCACGTTGAAGCGTGAACCTGTGCGCCGTCCCGTGCCGCGGGGGCGGTCAAGTCAGGTTCTTGAGTTCGACCTCGTATGCTCCGTCATCCTTCATGTTCATTACCATGTAAGACGGTTTGTAGGGAAGTCTCGGCAAAGCGATGCTGCCGGGATTTAATACATGCACCTTAGGGGTTCCGAACGAGCCTTCGACAAATTCGTTGAAAGGAACGTGCGTGTGTCCGTACATCGCAATGTCGCATCCTTCATCCTGTGCGGTATAAACGAGCCTGTCCACTCCCATCTTGACATTGAGCCTGTCGCCGTGAGTGCAGTAGATCTTGTGGCCTTTAAGACTGAACACCGCCTGCGAAGGAAGATATCCCTGTGACGAATAGTCGCAGTTTCCCCTTACGAATACGCATGCGACCTTCGGGGAACCCGCCATCTGTTCAACATAATCACGTGAATCCTCGAGGTCTCCTAAGTGTATGAGCATGTCGGGCTTCTCGAGTTTTACGGCCTTAACTATCAGCTCGGAGTGTTCGTGCGAGTCGCTTAATATCAGTATCTTCATCAGTTGTCCTCGAGCTTGTGCGGCATTACGATGCCGGCAACTCCGCCTTCGGCGAGCTTCTTTCTAGCGCGGATCTTCTTAGTCGTGTCAAGGTAGAAGGAAGCTTCCGGCATCTTGTCGAGCCTTCTGGGATTGGAGACACCGATCGTCCCCCTCTTCTGTTGGGCCTTCTGATACAGGGCGGGGGTTGCGAATACGCCGATGATCATTAAGAACGTTATGATCGCGCCGACGGCAACAAGGAAGTTAATGGCAAACGGAGAACTCATTCCGCGTCTGGGGAATGACCTCATCAGACCCAAAAAGAAGCCGAATGCACAGCCCGGTATGATATAGAACATATGGCGCAGCTGTCTGTTGGCTCCTGAGGAAAAATTATTCATCCATTCCGCAGCTCTCCACAGGGCATTGCCCGCGAATGTCTCGGGCAGGGTGCCGCAGACTTCTCCCGTCTGGCCGTTTATCGCGAATCTGTAATTCTGATCCTCATACTTGACGTTGAGAAACCATATCGGGAGCAGACAGTAGATTATGCTGAAATTGCTGTATTTGATGCCGGTGTACGCCGAGTTGTAATCGAAGTGGTCGCAGTCCTCGAACTGCACGCTGTCGGCTATCTCGTGGCAGTAATTGTCGAGACGCGCTTTAATGACATCGTACATATCCTTGGGCTGTGTATCGTATTTCTCCGCAAGGAAACCCGTGAGGTAGGAGGCGTTATAGGGAACGAGCTCCGAGAAATCGAACGGTTCGCATGCCTGCATAAGCCTGTTCGATATCTTTCTCGATCCGTCGAATGGGATATTCTTAAGCGAGAATTCAACCGTTCCGTCCATCGGGAAGCTCATCGCATGATTGCCGTTTGTTTCCTGTTTGATCGGATCGTAATAGGCGCTTCCGTCGATAACTCTTCTCTCCCATCCGCCGATATCCATCTTTACGTCTGCCGAGATGAGCCAGAACGGTATATACATTCCTCTCATCTTCTCTATCGTCGCGCTCGAAGTAAACGCCTTGGGCACATGGGCGACTGAAGATACGTGCTCTTTATAGATCTGCTTGGCTTTTTCCTCGGTGATCGAGAACGGCAGTATCGCATCGGGACGGAACTGCCTTGTGAGCTTTCTCGTGACAAGGGCAGGGGATCCGCAGAACGGGCATATGGTCGCTGCCGTGTTGGCATCGGTTACGATCTGCGAACCGCAGGAGTTGCAGACGATCTCCTGATTGCCGCGGTCTTCGTAATCGATCTCGTCATCTACACCGTATTCCTGCTCGGGGTTCTCTATCCCGAGGGAACCGTTCATCTCCATGGTCTGCGGATCGTAGACATTGCCGCAGGATCTGCAGATGAGAACGCCCGACTCGGCTTCGAAGATCAGGTTGGCGCCGCATCCCGGGCACTTCTTGGTGTTGGCCGAGAATGCATCGAGATCATTGTTATCCCAGGGGGACGGAGCATCTGCTTTGCGAAAAGCATCTTTCTCGATCTTGCCGAACGGGGTGTTGGGATCGAAGGAATCTATCTTCCTGTTAAGATCGTCATTCCAATTCATATCATATCCTCCTCTAATTCCATTGATGATTATACAATAACCGTTAAGCGAGTGCTATAATGGTTGATATTTATTTAAGAAAAGAGGTTTTCTTGAGCATGGAAAAGAAGAATCTTGACTGGTCAAATCTGACATTCGGTTACACGAAGACAGACAAGCGTTTCGTAGCAAATTTCACGAACGGCGCATGGGACGAGGGCGGACTTGTTGATGACGATATGATCGTGATGAGCGAGTGTGCCGGTGTCCTTCAATATGCACAGACTGTATTCGAAGGCTTAAAGGCTTACGAGACAGTTGACGGAAGGATCGTTACTTTCCGCCCTGACTTAAATGCCGCCAGACTTCACGATTCCGCAGTACGCCTTGAGATCCCTCCGATAACGGAAGAGATGTTCATAAGATCCGTTAAGGAGACTGTTGCGGCGAATGCGGCATGGGTGCCTCCGTACGGTTCGGGCGCTTCTCTTTACCTGAGACCTTATATCTTCGGTATCAATCCCGTCATCGGCGTTAAGCCCGCTGAGGATTATCAGTACCGTATCTTCGCGACACCCGTAGGTCCCTACTTCAAGGGAGGAGCAAAGCCTATCGTCGTTAAGATCTCCGACTTCGACCGCGCTGCTCCGCACGGAACAGGCTGCATCAAAGCAGGTCTTAACTATGCCATGAGCCTTCACGCCATCGTTACGGCTCATAAGGAAGGATTCGCCGAGAATATCTATCTTGATCCCCAGACGAGGACAAAGATCGAGGAGACAGGCGGTGCCAACATTATCTTTACGGACGGCAACGGCACGCTGATAGTTCCGAAGTCCGGTTCCATCCTTCCTTCGATCACAAGAAGATCTCTTGTCTATGTTGCCGAGCACTACTGCGGCATGAAGGTCGACGAGCGCGAAGTCACTCTTGAAGAGGTTATGGGCGGAGCGTTCACCGAGGGCGGTCTCTGCGGTACTGCCGCAGTTATCTCGCCTCTGGGCAAGATCAACGATCACGGCAGGGAATTCGAGTTCTCTAACGGCATGACCGAGATGGGTCCTGTCATGACCAAGCTTCGCGAGACCCTGACCGGTATCCAGCTGGGTACGGTCGAAGCGCCGGAAGGCTGGATCGTTCCGATCGAAGTTTGATATCTGTTTATAAGTATCTTGTGTGGGACCGCTCGCGGGCGGTCCCTTTCTATTGGATTACACAAACTATCGATTATTTATCCCGGTTTCTTACAAATGCTATATTCCGTTATAATTAATCAAAGACATTAAAAAGGGGAAAGTATATGTGTAAAGTTACTGTTTTTATCGCTGACGGAACGGAAGAAACAGAATGCCTGACAATAGTCGATCTGCTGCGGAGGGCAGGGATCGAAGTCAGGCTTATATCCGTAATGGAGACAGAGAAGATCGTATCGTCCCACAAAGTGACGATCATCGCCGACGGGAAGTTTGATACCGAAGACTATTCAGATTCCGATATGCTGTTCATTCCGGGCGGCATGCCGGGTGTCACCAATATGCTGGCCCACGAGGGGCTGGCAGACCTCATCCGTAAGTTCAACGAAGACGGCAAGCGGATCGGAGCCGTATGCGCAGGACCGGCGGTGCTGGGCAAAGCGGGCATATTGACCGAAAAGAAGGCCACATGTTTCCCGGGTTGGGAAGATAAACTTTCCTGCGGAGAGTATACGGGGGAACTGGTCACGACCGACGGGCTGATCACTACCGGACGCGGTCTCGGAGCCTGTATTGAAGAGGGTTTGGAGATCATAAAGATGCTTAAGGGCGAAGAAGCAGCTGCCGACATAAAGCGCCGCATCCAGCATCCCGATACGATATCGTGAAAATACTTGACCGCATCGAGATAAAGGGCAAATGATGTTTTTGTTGTATTAATGATATAGTATTATAATTACGGTTGATAATTTCCTGTTTATGCAAGAGGAGTAGGAATGGAGTTTGTAAGACTTACAAGGGAATCGTCTACTATACCGGTACTTGAGAGGATCAATGAAGAGCCTATCTCGATGGAAGATAAGTCTCTTATATTGAACCTTGTCGATACCGGTGCTACGGTGATGGCCATTTACGAGTATTCGGAGGCTATCGGATTCGCTGTTGTAAGAGAATATAAGGACATCATCTATCTGGCTTACCTTGCGATCGCAAGAGACAGCAGATCGCGCGGCTTCGGCACGGCTGCCGTGGAAGAACTTGCAGATCAGTATTATGAGAAGCAGGTGATAGTTGAATACGAAGCTCCGGAAAGCCCTAATGTCGATCCTGCCGTTTGTATTAAGCGCAGGAATTTCTACAGAAGGAACGGTTTTAAGAAGACCGGCTGGTATGCGCTGTACGGTGAGGTTGAATTCGAGATCGCGTGCGCGGGCGCGGAATTTGATGTGGATATGTTCATTGAATTCAAGGAAGATCTCAGCAAGACCTTAAGGACGCCGATCCCGCACCCTTACAGGAAAGATTTCTGATAAAGTCAAAGCGTTCCTTTTATATCGCAGGAATCCGCAACATCGAAGGCGGCGAAGTACTGTTCCTCAAGAGGTATCCATTTTTGCTCATAAAGCTCAAGCTTCAGATCCCCGTCCCTTTGACGTATCCTTCTTATCTGTTCATCGGGTCCCACGGTCATGAATACCGTAAGATCATATAGTCCGATAAGATCGGGATGACAGCTGTACGAGCCTTCCACGATATTTACTGTGCCGGGCTTAATGATCCGGGGTTCGCAAAGACTTTGTGAAGCGCAGTCGTAGCGGATATACGAGATCTGCTCGTTCTGCATTAACGGAGTCAGGACTTCTTTAATGAACCTTGCCCGGTCCGAATTCCAGCCGGGTTCGCTCATTCTTTCTTCGGTCCTTTGTTCCGGACGAAGATAGAAATCGTCCATGTGAAAGATCTGCGTACTTATATCATATTCGGATTCAAGACGGTCCCGGATGATATCTGCAAGCGTTGATTTGCCCGAACCGCATCTGCCGTCGACGGCGACGATGATATGTCTGTCATGCGACGGACCGGTAAGTGTCAGGATCCGCGGTATTATGTCATCCGTAAGAGCAGACATCGATATCAGGAGTTGAATCTGATAAGCTTTGACTTATCGAGCGCGGCCATTATGGCGGGGATCAATACGAGCTGCAGGATGATCCCCGGGATGGCATTGAGAAGAGCCCCCGAGATGAAAGCATTCCATGTGAACGTATTTCCTTTGATCCCGAGAAGGATCACCTCTGCTATTCCCCATACGATGCGTCCGCTTATCATGGCGATGATCATCGCGATATAGACAGTGCCGACATTACGGCGTTTGGACAGAAAATAGATAAGTCCGACAACGAGTCCGTAAGTTCCCAGCTCAAAGGCCATTGCGATCGCTACCGGGTACATCGGAGGCATGCCGAAGATCAGTGATCTTATCAGCGGAAGCGACAATCCCAGCCCGAGCCCGTATTTCCAGCCGCATATAAGTCCGCAGAGGATCACCGGTATATGCATGGGAAGGAGCATGTTACCTATCGCCTGTATCTGACCCGTGATGAACGGGAGTATCAGTCCCAGCGCCAGCAGCATTGCGGTGATCGTCAGATTCTTTAACGGTGTTCTGTCCATGAGGACATTATACAGAAGATATCCCGATGATGCGATGAGCTTTAAAGGCTGTCCACGAATCTCATGAATGCGGCGAGCCCCTTCTCATCTCTCTTATAGACGCCTGCGCACTCGAGGATCCCTGAGAAGGCGACACCGACCTGAGTCCTGATGATACCGAGAATCTCTTCCCTTGAAGCGCCGCCGGGAATGAGGGGGAGAACCTCGGAAGCCATCCAGTCGGCGTGCTTGGAGAGCGTATCGTCCGATGAGATATCCTTGCCGTTAACGACCGCATCTGCAAGACCGTTGAGTTCGGTCTTAAGCCTTGCGGGAAGTATCGCCAGGCCCATAACCTCGATCAGGCCTATGTTTTCTTTCTTAAGATGGTGATATTCCGCGTGCGGATGGTAAACGCCGAGGGGGTTCTCTTCGGTCGTGATGTTGTTGCGCAGGACAAGATCGAGTTCGAATCTGCCTTCAGTGTTTATACGGGCGATCGGCGTTATGGTGTTGTGGGGAATGCCGTCGGTCTGAGCGAAGATAAACGCATCCTCATCTGTGTACCCGCGCCAGGAGGCGAGTATCTTATCGGCAAGATCAGCCATCCTTGCGGGGTCGGAGCCCGTAAGCCTGATTACAGACATCGGCCATTTGATGATGCCCGCTGTTATGTCCTCGAAGCCCGGTATCACAAAAGTATTCTCGTAAGCAGCGCGCGCCATAGGGAAGGTGTAACAGCCTCCCTGGAAATGGTCGTGTGACAGTATAGATCCGCCGACGATCGGAAGGTCCGCATTGGAGCCTGCGGTATAGTGCGGGAACTGTTCGACAAATGACAAGAGCTTCACGAAGGTCGAGCGGTTTATCACCATCGGGATATGCTCGCGGTTAAAGATGATGCAGTGTTCGTTGTAGTAAACGTAGGGTGAATACTGAAGGTAGTAAGCGTCACCGTCGAGAGTGATGGGGATGATGCGGTGGTTCTGTCTTGCGGGGTGTGACATGGTTCCCGCGAATCCTTCGTTCTCGCGGCACAGAAGACATTTGGGGTAGGATGTGGACTTTGCCTTGCCCGCCGCCGCTATGTCACGCGGATCCTTCTCGGGCTTGCTTAAGTTAATCGTGATGTCCATGTCCCCGTATTCGGTATGTGATTTCCACTTGATATCCTTTGCGATGCGGTCCGTACGGATGTAATTCGTATTCTTTGAGAACTTGTAGTACCAGTCTGTCGCATCCTTTGCAGATTTTTGGCGCAGCTGTTCGAAAAGGCTGACCACGTAAGACGGCGGAGGCGTCAATAATCCCATGAGCTTTGTGTCGTACAGATCTTTCTGAACATTCGTAAGGTCGCCCTTGAGAGCGATGAAGTCTTCCAGTATGAGGTGCAGTTCACGCGGCTTGATATATTGATCAGGCTCTATGTATTCATCGAGCCCGAGGACCTCAGCCAATCTGTTGATCGTGAATACGCGGTCGAACTCATCGATGAGACCCGTTTCCTGTCCGTAATTTACAAGTTCTGTTATAAGGCAGTTGTAATCTGTCATTGCGCCGGTCCTCCTTTGTTAAAGCACCTTGATGCCGCCGTATTTTCTTATCTTCAGTACCGCGCACGAGCCTTCGCCGAATATCCCGTCCATTACTTCACGGTAGTGATCTGCATTGGCATTCTTCACGAAAGCCTGTATCGTTCCGGCGAATCCGCCTCCGTGGATCCTGGCGACCTCGTCGTTCTCCAATACCGCATCGCTTACCGCGAGTGCGATAGAGATGTTCTGAGTGGTTATATCGTTATTAGTATAAGCATTCTGAAGGTATTTGAATGATGAGTTTCCTGAAACTCTTACAAGCTTCAGAAAGTCGAACAGTTCGCCGTTCTGAAGCGCTCTTGCCTCCTGGCCCGCGCGCTTTGTCTCTTCGACAAAGTGTATGGCGCGCAGAACCGCCCGGTCGCCCGCCTTGGATCGAAGTGTATCCATGTTGGACAGGATGTCTTCCAAAGTGACAGGTCTTAAGACTTCGTGTCCGAGGATCTCTGCTATCTTCTTCATCTCGGACGGTATAGCCGCATAATCAGCGGTCAGATCCGAGTGGGAACCTTTGGTGTCCGTGATGCATAGGCAGTATCCTGTCTTGGAGAAATCGAAGTCGACCCGCTCGACGGAAGGGTTGTCCGGGAACTTAAAATCAATGTGGACCATATTGCCGACCGAACAGGCCATCTGATCCATAAGTCCGCAGGGCTTGCCGAAGTATACATTCTCGGCATACTGTCCGGCCTTTGCTATGGTGACCGCGTCTATATTCATATCGTTGTATAGACCTGAGATCACGGTTCCGATCAAGGTCTCGAATGCGGCGGAAGATGACAGACCTGCGCCTATCAGGACATCGCTCGTGATATAGGCATCAAATCCCCCGATCTTATATCCTCCGCTTTTAAGCGCGGCGAGCACGCCCTTGATGAGAGCTTCGGTTGAACCCTTAATGGTATCATCGGGCGACAGTGCGGAGATGTCGATCTTTATCATCTTGTACGGATCTGAGATCACTCTGACCGTATTGCCGTCAGTGAGTCTTGCCACTGCGACAGCATCTCTGTTTATGGAGGCTGCAAGGACTTCGCCGTGCTGGTGATCCGTATGGTTGCCGCCGATCTCGGTCCTTCCGGGCGCTGAGAATATGTGAATGTCTTCCGAGGATCCGAAGTTGTCTTCGAAGATTCTTACAGCGTTGTTATAACGTTCAGGCTGGATCGCTGCCCACTCGGGGTCAACGTAGATATCAGTAAAATCAACACCGGAAATATCGAGTTTGCTCATAAGGAAGCCCTCCTTTTCGAGTATGATATGAAAAATTTAGTAAAATGTCAATACAAATTACTAAAGTTTACTAAAATCATAATGACAACGCGCGCCGCAGCTGTTAAAATCTTTTTATGATTACTTTAAAAGACGTAGCCTCCGAGTGCGGGCTGTCACCTGCCTCGGTATCGAGGATATTAAACAACGACCGCACACTGCATGTGACGGACGAGACGCGCCGCAAGGTCTTTGCTGCGGCGGATAAGCTCGGCTATGTCAAGAAGAGCACCACGAAGTCGAAGGCATCTTTCGTTCTTGGAATACTGCAGTGGTTCTCGGCGCAGCAGGAACTCGAGGATGAGTATTATCTTAAGATCAGAAGAGGTGTAGAGGATTTCTGCGTCAAGAATTCCGTCCAGATAATAAGGGCGTACCGCACGGACAAGGATTACAAGGATACTCTCAAGGAGTGCAGCGGACTTGTCTGCGTGGGCAAGTTCTCGAAGAAGGAATCCCGCGACCTTATCGAGTTCAATCCCAATATAGTGTTTCTCGACATGAATACGGAACACCCCGATGTTACGACTCTTACCATGGATCTTTACACCGCGGCCAAGGAGGCGCTCGATCATCTCAAGAGCCTCGGGCACATACGCATAGCATATCTCGGCGGGGTCGAGTACGCGTCGGGATCGGAGATATTTGAAGACGACCGGCGAAAAGCTTATGTCAGGTTCATGAAGCGTAATAAATATCCTTATGAAGGTTTCATGAAGGAAGATGAGTTTACGAGCGTATCGGGCTATAAGATGATGAATGAACTTCTGGCGGAGGGCAGTATCCCTACGGCTGTTTTTGCGGCTTCGGATGCGATAGCGATCGGGGCGATGAAGGCGATCAAGGAGAACGGGCTGAAGATACCCGGGGATATCTCCGTAATAGGCATTAACGACAACGAGATGAGCGGGTTTACGGAACCTCCGTTAACAACGATGAGAGCTCCTGCCTATGACATGGGGCAGCACGGCGCGAATATCGTCTATGCTGCGGGAAATCTTGATATAAGGACACCTCTTAAGATCAAGATCCCGTGCGAGATGATAAGACGGGATTCGTGCGGAAAGGCAAAGAACGGGCAGAAAGATGAAAAGTAATAAGTCAGGATCATTATGGATTTATATCGCAGCAGCCGTCGCTGTGGCGGCGATCTTTGTGGTCGGCGCTCTGTGGAACGGTCAAAGAGCCGGAAACGATACGGAACGCGCAGTAAGGTCAGTAAGCCTGCTGTACCTTAACGAACTTGCCGGAAGAAGAGAGCAGGTCGTTGCCCATAATATTCAGGAAAAGACAGATGTCATCTATACCGCGCTGGAACTCATGAGTGAAGAAGACTTGAGCGACGAAGCTCATCTTCAGGCATATCAGGCGACTATGAAGAGACTGTTCGTGCTCGAGAAGTTCGCTTTTGTCGATGACGAGGGTGTAATACACACTTCGCTCGGAACCGAGACGAACATTGAAGATTACGATTTTGATTATCTTAACATCAGCGGTCCCGAGATCTCGGTCAAGAATCTCGAAGACGAAGACAAGAAGGTCATCATTGCCGTTCCCGTGAATATACCGTTTGAAGGAAGGACATTCCTGGTGTGCTTCATGGAGATCGACATGGATGAGATGCTTTCCGGCGTGTCGATGAGTCCACAGGCAGAAGGATCCACGTTCTGCAATATCTATACGAGCGGAGGCGTCGCCCTGACAAATACGGTCCTCGGCGGCCTTGCGCAGGAAGATAATCTGCTCGATGCCCTTAACCGCGCGGAATATGAGCCCGGCTTTTCCTACGAACAGATCGTCAGTGATTTTGAGCAGGGAAGAAGAGGAGTTGTCAGTTTCGCATATAACGGCATCCGCGAGACCTTGAGCTATGTTCCCGTAGAGGGAACGGACTGGATGCTCACTTACCTTATCCGTGAGACGGTCTTAAGCGATAATATCAGCGAGATCTCATCCGGCATCATCCGCAGGAGCGTTATCCTCTCCATGGTGATCGTTGTGGTTCTTATGGTCTTATTCTCGATGATAATAATCCAGACAAAGAAGAACACGGCGCTTGCCGCCCAGAAGGAAAAGGAAGCTTCGGAGAACCGGATAAAGCAGGAAGAAATGGAGCAGCGCCTTGCCCTGCAGGATAAGATAGTGGAGCAGTCCATTGCTCTGCAGGAGGCCCTGGAGGATGCGGAAGCGGCAAACAAGGCGAAGACTGTCTTCCTGTCCAACATGAGCCATGAGATCAGGACACCCATGAATGCCATCATCGGTCTCGATAATATTGCTTTATCGGATCCCGCGATCTCAGATACCACACGCGATTATCTCGAGAAGATCGATGTTTCCGCTCACCATCTTCTCAGCATCATAAATGACATTCTCGATATGAGCAGGATCGAATCCGGCCGTCTCACGATCAAGAATGAGGAATTCTCTTTCTCGAAGACGCTCGAACAGGTCAATACGATCATCAGCGGTCAGTGCCGTGACAAAGGGATCGAATATGACTGCAGGACCAAGGGTCAGATCGACGATTATTATATCGGCGATGACATGAAGCTTCGCCAGGTGATGATCAATATCCTCGGCAATGCCGTGAAGTTTACGGATAAGGGAGGGAAAGTATCATTCCTCATTGAAGATGCGGCCAGATTTGATGACAAGGCCACATTGAGATTTACGATCTCCGATACCGGTATCGGAATGAGCCCGGAGTTTATTCCCAGCTTATTCGAGCCCTTCGCGCAGGAGGATTCTTCGAGCACCAATAAGTACGGAAGCACGGGACTCGGAATGCCGATCACGAAGAGTATCGTTGAGCTTATGAACGGTACCATCGAAGTCGAGAGCGAGAAGGGAAAAGGCACGACGTTTACCGTCACTGTCACATTGACTCGTTCTGAGCACATGCTTATGTCAGGTGAAGGAGATGAGATCAACACACATGATATGAGTGTCCTCGTTGTCGACGATGACCGTATAGCATGTGAGCATGCACAGATAATACTCCGTCAGGTCGGAGTGAGCTGCGAGTCTGTGCTTACCGGCAGGGAAGCTGTTGAAATGGTAAATATGCGCCATGCGAGGCGTGAAGATTATGACCTCATACTCGTTGACTGGAAGATGCCCGATATGGACGGCATCGAGACAACTCGTAAGATAAGGGAGATCGTCGGCGACAACACACCGATAATAATCCTCACTTCATACAATTGGGATGATATCGTGGACGAGGCCCGCGCGGCGGGAGTGGATACCTTTGTAAGCAAGCCCCTGTTCGCGGGGACGGTCCTTGATGAGTTCAGGGAAGCGTTTGCAAAGAAGAATGCCAGACTGGTGCGCGAGACCGCCGACCTTAAGGGAAGGCGCATACTGCTCGCGGAAGATGTCACGGTAAATGCCGAGATAATGATGATGGTCCTTTCCATGCGCGAGATGGAGGCCGATCATGCCGAGAACGGCAAGATCGCGGTTCAGATGTATGAAGAGCATGAGCCCGGGTATTATGATGCGATACTCATGGACATGAGGATGCCTGAGATGGACGGCCTTGAAGCAACGAGAGCGATCCGTGCTTCGGGCAGGGAAGATGCCATGACTATCCCAATCATCGCTTTGACCGCCAATGCCTTCGATGAAGATGTGCAGCGCAGCATGCAGGCGGGGCTCAATGCCCACTTAAGCAAGCCTGTCGAGCCTGATGTGCTTTTCGAGACGCTGGAGAATCTGGTCAAGCCTTAAGCCTGTACAATCTGCACAACCAAAGGAAACCATATTTGTTAATTCCGTTTCCTTCCCCTTCCCGAAAAGGGTGTTATCATACACTTAAGGAAACTCAAATCGTAAAAACAGTTTCCGAACGGGAGGCTCCAAATGGAAAGCGATCTTAAGACCGATATCCTCAAGGCGACCATCAAGGTATTCAATAAGAAGGGCCTGAAACTCACGATGGATGATGTCGCAGTCCAGATGGGAATATCCAAGAAGACGATATATAAATTCTACGATTCGAAAGAAGAGATATTCGATAAGATCGTCGACTATATCTTCGACGGGATCAAGGAGCGCGAGAAGGAGATCCTCGAAGAAGAGGGACTGTCATTGGAGCAGCGGGCAAGAAAGCTCCTGGCGGCTTTCCCGGAGAGTTATACGGAGATCGATTTTACTAAGCTCGGCGATCTCAAGGATAAGTATCCCAAGATCTATAAGAAACTTTATAAGCGTCTGGATTCCGGATGGGAGCCGACCATCGAACTTCTCGAGGAAGGCAGGAGGCAGGGCCTTTACAGACAGGATGCGGATTTTACGATCTTTAAGATCATGATGGACGCATCGGTTGCGAGGTTCTTCGAGACGGATACATTGAGGAAAGCGAAGATATCCTATGTCGATGCATTGAATCAGGTAGTGGATATCTTGCTTACGGGAATAAAAGCATAAGAAAGGCGGTCAGGGATTATGGCAGGTTCTGAATCGGTATACGGCAACGCTCAGAAGGCTTCGGTTATAAGGAAGGCCGAGAAAGGCAAGGAGAGATATATCAGGAAGTTTGGAGACGATTCCAATGCGGATTATTCAGCCGAAGTCGTTGAGAATAAATATATCGGCGATATCCTCGGCGTTAAGAACATCGAGATCGGCAAGTCCGAACCCGGAACGTGCAAAGGATTCGATGAAGACAAAGGCATCATCGTAGGCAATATCAGGATGGGCTTCGGTCATTACCGCATCGCGATGGCGATGGCATCCGCTGCGCATTCCATGGGTTATACCCCTTACTGGATGGATCTCAATTCTTATCCCGAGACTACCTGCACCAAGGTCATCTCGGCGCAGAATGAGCTCTATTCGATGGGCTCGCGCATATCACAGACCGATAAGCTGTTCAATAAATTCTTCTGGGAGCCTATGAACTATACGGGCTTTAAGAAGCTCTCCTATAATGCGGGCGACCAGAAGAACGCGGAACTCATGGCTCCTGTCTATAAGAACGTCCCCAAGGACATTCCGGTCATCGGGACTCATGTTTGGCCCGCGCAGGCTGCGGTGCACGCGGGCATGAAATATGTCGTAAATGCCATCCCCGACAACTGGCCGATGGCTCTGCATTTCGCCGAAGGATCCGTTCATACGATACAGTGCCGTTTTGCTTATCAGGGCTACCGCACGATGAGCGGAATGGCCGGGAAGAACATCTTAAAGTCGATGCCTTCGGACAGCATCATATACACAGGCCACTACATAGACGATGAGCTCGTCAGAAACATCGAAAAGGATAATGCGGCGCGTCTGTCCCGCAAAGATTCCGGCAAGCCCATGCGCTTCCTGCTTACGATAGGCGGCGCCGGCGCTCAGAAGGAGATCTTCGCGGCTATAATCAATGAACTCTTGCCGGATATCAAGAAGAACAAGGCCGTCCTTTATGTGAACATCGGCGATTACATGAATGTCTGGGAAGACCTCCGTAAACTTGCTCCCGACATGTATCTATATACCAAGACTCATTTCAATGACTGGGAGGAGACGAAGCGGTTCTGCGAAGAGGCCCTGACGGGTGATGTGGAGGGCATTCATCTGTTCTGTCACAACAATATCTTTGAGGCAGTCTATGCTACGAACCTTCTCATGAGGTCGTGCGATGTGCTTGTGACAAAGCCTTCGGAGCTTTCATTCTATCCTGTTCCGAAGCTGTTCATCAAGAGGATCGGCGGTCACGAGCAGTGGGGCGCGATCCATTCCGCCGAGATGGGAGACGGCACTCTCGAGTGCAGGGATATACCGTCCACGATACAGATGGTCAGGCTTTTCGCTGATGATGACGTGACATTAAAGAATATGTGCAGCGCCATCGATACCAACAAGAAACTCGGGTTATACGACGGGGCTTACAATGTCGTGAAACTCGCGATGGAACTTAAGAAGGGAGGAGCAACCGCATGAGACTTACAGCTAAAGAGAAGATAGCCTACGGCCTCGGAGCCGTGGGAAAAGACATGGTCTATATGCTCTCCGCGAGCTATGTTCTCTACTATTTCCAGGACATCCTCGGAGTATCGGCC
Organism: Clostridiales bacterium; assembly: GCA_017527865.1. Taxonomy (GTDB): domain Bacteria; phylum Bacillota; class Clostridia; order Saccharofermentanales; family Saccharofermentanaceae; genus Saccharofermentans. Next base: position 43,835 of record JAFXPN010000041.1, on the reverse strand, counting down.
ATAGCGATGGGACTGATCCTTATGGCGGCCAGAGTATTCGATGCATTCAATGATCCGATCATGGGCATCATCGTCGCCAAGACGAAGACACGCTGGGGTAAATTCCGCCCCTGGCTCATGATAGGAACTGTCACGAATGCCGTCATCCTGATAGTAATGTTCTCGGCTCCGCCTTCGCTTGACGGCGGCGGCCTTATCGCATATGCGGCGGTCACTTATATCCTCTGGGGCATAACCTACACCATGATGGATATCCCTTACTGGTCGATGATCCCGGCGTTTACGGAGAGCGGCAAGGAGAGAGAGGGACTTACGACTCTGGCAAGATCGGCTGCCGGCGTGGGATCCGCTCTTGTCACTATCCTGACGGTCATGAGCGTTGCGGCTCTCGGCAATGCATTCTCTGCCAGGGAGAGCGATCTTCTTACCAAGAACTTGTCTTCCTCTGACGGCCTTAACTACACGGCTTTCGTTCTTGAGGTTGACGCCGATCAGAATCCCACAGGCAATGTTACCGAGTTTACCGGTGACGATGCTCATGTTTCCACGACTATCACAGGCGCACAAAGAGTGTTCGGTGACTGGAATGATGTTATCTATGTTAACTCTTCAAATGCGGATGTAACTCTTAACGTCAACGGTAAGGAGATCGAGGCGAGCAATGTCGAGTTCGTTAAGGGTGATTACGAAGGTGAAGGAGATGATCAGGTCTTCGTTGATACCGATCCTGTGGTCTCATTCTATGTTGATTCGGATACTTACGCGGAACTGTCCGCCGAGTCTTCCGTCAATGCGCAGATCAGGATGGAATCAAATCTCGAAGTGGAGAGAGTCGGTTTCAAGTATTTCTCTATCGTTATCGGCATATTGTTTGTTGTATTCATCACCATCACCTGCCTGTTCATCAAGGAGAAGTCCTCGGTCGATATCAAGACCGCATCCGTCGGACAGATGTTCAAGGCTTTGATACAGAACGATCAGGCGATGACCATCGTTATCACCATAGTTCTTGTAAACTCGGCAACATATATCACATCTAACCTTCTTATCTACTTCTTTAAGTACGATCTGGCAGGTTCCAACTGGCAGGGCAATTATACCTTGTTCAATACGTTTGCAGGCGGCATTCAGATCCTCGCGATGATGATACTGTTCCCCGTCTTAAGAAGATTCTTCAGCACATTGAAGATATTCTATATAAGCGTGGGATCCGCGATCGGCGGTTACATCATCCTTCTTACCATGGCTCTTGCAGGGCTTAAGAGCGTATTCCCGTTCTTCGTTCCCGGCTTCTTCATCATGGCTGCAGTAGGAATCCTGAACGTTGTAGTTACGATCTTCCTCGCGAATACTGTCGACTACGGGCACCTTAAGAACAACAGAAGAGATGAATCGGTCATCTTCTCTATGCAGACATTCGTCGTCAAACTCGCATCAGGCATCTCTGCTTTGGTAGCTTCCGTCTGCCTTGCGGTATTTAACATCAAGGAGAATTCTGATGTTGTGATGACATTCTCGACGCTCATCGCCAAGATCGATGACATAAGAAACGGCGTTGTCGAGACGATCAGCTCCGATTCGGTCATCGGCTTAAGGCTGGTCATGACTCTGGCGCCGATCGTCGTTCTCATCGCAGCCGTCCTCATATTCAAGAGCAGATACATACTTACGGACAAGAAACTCTCTGAGATCCTTGCCGAACTGAAGGCCCGCAGGGCGTGATCCGTATTAACACGGCAAAAGCGGGATGATATATTACGGAAGGGAGATGCCTGATGATCACCGTTAAAGACAATCTGTATATACTCGGTACGGATAAGACCACATATGCGTTCCGCGTTATGCCGTCGGGACACCTTGAGCATCTGTACTACGGAAGGAAGATCCGGCTGGATTCTGACGACGGCCTTTCCGAACAATGGGAATTTGGTCCCGGCAACTCGAGTGTGTACGATGAGAACAATAAGAACTTCTCCCTCGAGGATATAAGACTTGAGATAAGCGCTCCGGGGAAGGGCGATGTGAGGGAACCCGCGGTCGAACTCATTAACTCCGACGGCAGCCGTACGTCAGACTTCCTGTTCTCGAAGCATGAGATATCCAAAGGCAAGGCCCGCGAAGGAGATCTTCCGGTCTCATACGGCGGCGATGCGGAAGTGCTGAAGATCTTTCTCAAAGACAAAGAGAATGATCTTACATTGATATTGGTCTATACGTTGTTTGAGGAGTGCGATGTGATCACCAGATCGTGCGAACTGATCAATGACGGGCAGGACGCGGTTACGATAGATAAGATCATGAGCATGCAGCTCGACCTCGATCCCGGGGATTATTCGTTTATAACTTTTAACGGGGCATGGGCTCGTGAGATGGAGAAGAATGTCCAGAAGATAGGAGCGGTGAAGCTTGTGAACTCGTCTTCTTCAGGGGCATCCTCCAACCGCGCCAATCCCTTTGTCATGATCGGCAGAGGCGCCTTCGACGAGGATTACGGCGAAGTGTACGGGATCAATCTCATATACAGCGGCAATCACTATACTTCTGCACAGAAGAATCCGTACGGCAAGGTGAGACTTGTAACGGGGATCAACCCGCAGGGGTTTAACTGGAGATTAGAGAAAGGAGAGTCCTTCAGAAGTCCTGAAGCCGTCATGACCTATTCGGCGCAGGGCTGCAACATGATGTCGCATTCCATGCATGAATTCGTGAATTCACATGTAGTGTCCGGCGCATGGAAGGACAGACTTCGGCCCGTCCTGTTAAACTCCTGGGAAGCGGCATACTTTAACATCAGCGAGAGCAGGCTCCTGCGGCTGGCACGCAAGGCAAAAAGCGCAGGTATCGAACTGTTCGTCATGGACGACGGATGGTTTAAGGGAAGAAATGATGATACCTCGTCGCTGGGCGACTGGATCCCCGATGAGAAGAAGCTTCCGGGCGGAGTCAAAAGACTTGCGGATAAGATAAACAGACTTGGTCTTGACTTCGGCATCTGGGTCGAACCCGAGATGATAAGCGAGAGATCAGATCTTTACAGGGAACACCCCGAGTGGGCGATGAGGATCCCCGGCAAGTCACATTCGACGGGAAGAAATCAGATGCTGCTCGATCTGTCCCGGGAAGATGTTCAGGACTATATCATCAAAGCGATGAGCGATGTTTTCTCGTCAGCAAACATTTCTTATGTGAAGTGGGATTATAACCGCAACTTCACGGATGTATATTCTGCGGCACTTCCTCCGGAAAGACAGGGGGAGGTCGCTCACAGATACATACTCGGGCTTTACCGCATCATGAATGAATTGACGGGGAAGTTCCCTCAAATACTTTTCGAGGGGTGCGCGTCAGGAGGCAACAGGTTCGATCTCGGCATCCTGTCGTATTTCCCGCAGATATGGGCCTCGGATGATACCGATGCATATCAGAGAGGGATCATTCAGAACGGGTATTCGTATGCTTATCCGCAGTCGTGCTATACATGTCATGTATCGGATGTGCCGAATCATCAGACATTGAGGAGGACGCCGCTCGATACGAGGTTTAATGTCGCGGCATTCGGAGTCGCGGGGTATGAGTGCAATCTGTGCGACATGAGCAAAGAGGAGCTTAATGAGATTAAGAAGCAGATCGGATTCTATAAGCAGAACAGGAAGCTTCTGCAGTACGGGAAGTTCTGGAGAAGGTCATCTTTTGACAACGGTAAGATCTTATCGTGGACGGTGTCGGCGGATGACGGCAGCGAGGCCGTATCGGTTCTGATGCAGTCGCTGGCAACACCGAATGAGCACCAGGATATCCTGTATCCCGCGGGACTTAAAGAGGACTTGAAATACCGCTTGAGCAATATCACGCATGCTTATGATCTCCGCGACTTCGGCAGCCTTGTTAATGCAGTCGCGCCTGTCCATATCAGACAGGGAAGCATTATCCATAATATTCTCGCGAAGTTCGTTAAGATGAATTCGGAGAACGAGTCGCATGAGATGTACGGCGATGCGATGATGTATGCGGGAGTGCACTTAAAGCCCAGATTCGCTTCATTGGGGTATAATGACAACACGAGATACTTCCCGGACTTCGGTTCGAGGCTTTATGAGATAAAGAAGGCGGGATGACGATATCGGCTCTTTGAGGGATAAAAAGACGGAGATACCGGGCATTAATGATGACAGAAGATTCTCTCTGTCCATGCTCCTTATTGCCGTCACGTTCATTCCGCTTCGCACTTATTTCATTAATGATCTGTGCGAACGGATCTTTATGTTTGCCGACGCGATAGCCGGACTTATCAATTAATTTCTTTTCGAAAAGGAGCATAATATGGTCTTTAATCCCTTCCTTCCTCTTTATGAATATGTTCCCGACGGCGAGCCGCATGTCTTCGGTGACCGTGTCTATCTTTACGGCTCTCACGACAGGGAGGGCGGATATACCTACTGCATGGATGATTATGTTGTCTGGTCAGCTCCGGTGAATGACCTTACCTCGTGGAGATGCGAGGGCGTGTCCTATAAGCCGTCACAGGATCCGCTTTTTCCGTCCTGCAGATATCTGTATGCTCCGGATGTGGTTCAGGGCAATGACGGGAGGTTCTATCTTTATTACTGCATGGCGGATGACTTCGGTGTTAAGGGTTATCATAATCCGATAAGCGTCGCCGTGTCGGAAAGACCGGAAGGGCCGTTCGAGTACCTTGGTGTGGTCCGTAAAAAAGACGGCTCACCGATGAAGAAGTATGTCTGCTTTGACCCGGCGGTCATGAATGACGGCGGCGTCATAAGGATCTATTACGGCACGCAGTATGATCTTGAGCAGCGCGACGATTTCCTGACAGGCGGCGGGATCGAGACCGAGATGGAGATGTTCGGGAGGACCCGTGAGCAGATCCTGTCATATGAGGACAGCATCAACGGTCCTATTACGGCCGTGCTGGAAGACGACATGCTTACCATAAAGGAAGAACCTCATCATGTGATCCCTTATGAGACGCGGGGCACATCATTCGAAGAACATCCTTTTTACGAGGGTTCTTCAATACGCAAAGTAAACGGAAGATATTATTTCATCTATTCCTCGAGGCAGAATCACGAGCTGTGTTATGCGACGAGCGACTTCCCTGACAAAGACTTTGTCTTCGGAGGGACAATCGTCTCCAACGGGGACGTAGGTCTGAACGGACGAACTGACAGGGATAAACTCAACATGACCGGCACGACCCACGGAAGCATCATCGAGATCGAAGGGCAGTGGTATGTATTCTATCACCGCCTGACGCATAAATCGGATTACAGCAGACAGGCATGCGCAGAGAAGATATACATTAACGAAGACGGCAGTATCGATCAGGTCGAGATAACGAGCTGCGGACTTAACGGCGGACCTCTTCCGGGCGCCGGGACATATCCTGCAGTCATAGCCTGTAATCTTACGGACGGCAACATGCCGCACGGGTCAAATAAGATCTTCACGACGAGCTTTCCGAATGTGACACACGAAGGTGATGACAGATTCATCGGCGAGATCGGTGACGGGACGTTTATCGGTTATAAGTACTTTAAGTTTGAAGGATCAGCGCATAAGATCGGACTGACTTTAAGATCTGAAGATCAGTCGGATGTCAGCGGTTTTGTTGACATACTTACGGATGTGTCCGGGGATCCGGCAGGGCGCCTGGAATTCGATGCGCAGGCAAAGTGGAGCACATTCTTTGCCGATGTTAATATCCCTTCGGGCACGTGGCCGTTGTTTTTCATTTATCACGGCAGAGGGAAAGTTCAGCTTAAAGAATTGATCCTGGCCTGATCCCGGCTGACAACAATACAGGCGGTTTAACTTCCGACCGCAACTCCGTCCGCGGGAACTGAGAAACCGAGGTTCTGCCAGTCGGACCTGTGGATCGAGAAGTTAACGGTTACGGAACTTCCGGCAGACAGTGTCCCTGATGATCCTGCGGTTATGACGCAGGCGCTGTCTGTGAATGTGCCGGCCGTTCCGGTGACTTCGGAATACTGACCGTTCGCGCCGGTCATCCCTGCGTGGTAGCAATCGAATACCAGTCCTGCGGTATCTTCAAGTGTGAGGCTTACGGATATGTTCGATAAGCCGACAGATCCGTTTCCCGTATTGCTGATGACCATTGAACCCGAGATCGAATTACCGCCGTTGCTGTCATAACTTATGTTGACGGACAGATCATCGGCTGAAGCCGTTCCCGATGATGCTCCCGACGGGGGCGGTGTGGTTCCGGCGGCGCCGTCCGGGTTTGACGGGCTGCTGCCCGGCAGTACAGATGCGCCTGCCCCGGATCCGTCTTCGGAAGGTTCGCTTCCGTATACAAGCACGCCGTTCTCGTAGAGCGCGAGATGATCACCGTTTCCCGAAGATAATCCCGTATAAGAAAAGTCGTTTGAATCGTCCCATATACCGGCGGGACCGGTCATCCTTGCCTGGACTTCCGATCTGTACTGAGACTGTCCGCCCGGGTAAAGGGCGCCGTCGTCGTAGACTATGGACAGATAATAGATATGCGCATCTTCGTTCCAGACTTTGAGTCCGTCGACGCGGCCTGACTGCATGTAGTTTGTCGTTATCTGCACATCGGATGCAGCATATCCTGCCTCATAGATCTCCGACAGGTCGACGAAGTACCGAAGCTCGACATCTGTCGCGGCTCTGGCGGGCCACGCCGTCATGTTATATACGACAGACTTGACTTCAATGAAGCCGTCTCCCTGCGCGTTGATCGAGGCGTCAACGGAATATTCCTGTCCGGCAGGTTCGACTGCGCCGAAGTTAACGAGTGTCTGTCCGTGGTATCTCGAATACATGGCGGCGAGGACGCCGGTAAATCCCGCATTGTAATCGCATGCGACTTCATTGCAGCAGTAATCCGAGACTACATCCGTATATCCGTCCGAAGCATCAGGGCCTCCCACGAGGGCGCCGTATAAGATGTGTCGGTGGGATGAAGGTTCGTTCATATTGTCGCAGTAAGATCCCTGCGCGGTTCTGTGGTGAGGGTGTTCGGGCGGGTTCTGTCCGAATCCCACGACAAAGGATCTGCCGGAGGATCCCAGAGCATAATTGCACTGTGCTTCGGCGAAGTCCCAATACGCGGATGCCCTGTCAGAAGGGCAGGAATCATATTGACTGTAGACGGCTGCGACGAACGCGGTGGTCGTCGCATATCTTAACGATCCCCAGCTGTCGAGCCATGCGAGCCCGTCCGGGGTATATGTAATATCACTGCACCAGTAATCGAGGTGCTCCCGGACTGCATTGTCGTAGCGGCTGTTATCGGAGAGCTTCGACAAAAGGACTGCGGCGCCTATATGCACGTCATCCCAGCATAATGCCCAGTCGCAGTCCTGTGACGCCTGTGGGTAGCACTCTTCGGCTATATCGAGATACGTCTGGTCGTCCGTTGCCATATAAAGCCAGGCTGCGGCCCAGGCAAGCTCGTCGTAGAATCCGCTGTGCGAATCGTAGAAACCGGCCGCTGCCGTGTACCCCGCGTCGCTTCTTGTATCATTTGCAAAAGCGAAAAGGCTCTGTGCGTGAGAGAGGCATTCTGCACTGTAAGAGGCATCGATGTCTTCAAAGATAACGCTTGCCGCCGCAAGCGCGGCAGCGCCTTCCCCCGCGACTGCAGATCCCGGGTTATTGCGGTCGACAAAGTATGAAGGCCTGTTCATCGTCATGACTTCGCAAGGTCCCCACCATGAGTGGTCGGCATTTCCGTCACCCACCTGATAGTAATAGACATCGTCTTCGGGGTGGCATCTCATGAGATAATCCGTGATCCATCTTATGTCGTCGAGAAGATACTGTTCCTGGCCTGACTGTGCGTAAGCTTCAGGAAATTCATAATATGACCAGGCGAGGACCGATGCGGTATAAGCCATCGGAAGATTAAACTTGACGTGGTCTCCCGCGTCGTACAGCCCTCCGGTAAGATCGAGTCCCGCATCCGATCCGTCGTTAAGACCGCTGTCCCCTCTCCAGTTGCAGCGGGTCTGATCCGGAAGATCGCCGGACCTTTGAAGTTCGTAAAACAGCAGTGACTTCTGCAAAGCTTCGCCGTAATTGAAGTCTCCGGTACCTTCTGTGCCTTCGTAACCGTTTCCCGTGAAGGTGAGAACGCCTGTATCGGTCCGTGATGAAGCGACGGACTGAGTACTGCCTGCGCTTCTTTCTGCGGCGGAATCAGAAGATCCGGCAGCTGCGGATGTCTGTTCCGCGAGACCTGAAGTCTCATCCTGCACGATACCTTCCGGGTTTCCCGTGTCGGCTGATGCCTCAGTGGATGTTCCCTGCGCGCAGCTTCCCAGAAGGGCGGCGCATAATATAACGGAAATAAGCCTGATATTCTTCATTCTGAACCTCCGTCGGCGGTGACAGGATCGGCCACCAGATTCTTGACCCATTTGTATTTCTTGTAGTGGATATAGACCGCAGGCAGTTTGATTATCTCGTCCAGGTTGAGGATGAAATACACCGCAAGGACGGGCAGGTGCAGAACAAATGCCGCCAGTGACCCGACCGGAACGATGAATGCCCACATGGTTATGGTATCGCAGATAAAGCCGAATCTCGTGTCGCCTCCGGCGGCGAAGATGCCCGCGATCACTGTAGAGTTTATGGATCTTCCGACCATGTAATATGAACACATGTAGAGCATCCATGTAAGATAATCCGAAGCTTGCGGGGTAAGATTCGCGATCTTAACGATGACAGGAGCAAGGGCCGCTGCCGCTAACCCAAGGATTATCCCGCTGATGATAGTGAGCCTGGTAAGGCGTCCGCCGTATTCACGGCCTTTCTCGAGATTGCCTGCTCCGAGCTCGTTGCCTACTACGATAGCCCCGCCGTTTGCTAATGCATAGCAGAAGCAGGATACAAGATCCTTGACTACTGCGGCGATCGAATTGGCGGCTGTGGCATCGGCTCCGAGGTGGCCGATGATCACCGATATCATCGTGAACCCTATTCCCCAGGAAAGCTGGTTTGCAAGGAAAGGGGTGGAGTAGCGCGAGAATTCTTTTCGAAGATAGGGGTCGGATCTGATGATGTTGACAAGACGGATCTTAACGCTGCTCTTGCGGATGAGAAGCACCGTGCAGCTGATGAAGCCGAAGGCTCCCGATATCGATGAAGCGAGCGCTGCGCCTTCCGCACCCATGCGGGGAGCTCCCAGAAGTCCGAATATGAATACGGCATTGAGAACGATGTTGATGAGCACCATGGAGATGCTTATGGCGGTGCTTTGTTTTACGAACCCCGTGTTCTTCAACAGTGATTCGAAGAGCATGGCGAAACTCATGAAGATATAGTAGGGACTTACCACGCGAAGATAACCGGCTCCGATCTCGATGATGTTCGGGACATCGGTATAGACGCGCATCAGACCGTGAGGCACGAATAAAGCCATAAGGAAGAAAACGAGCGATACCGGGATGATGATCTTTACCGCATAACCGAAGAGCCTCTCGATCGCGGGCTTGTCGCCTTTGCCCCAGAGCTGGGCCGCGAACATGTTGGTGCCGGCGATTATTCCGAACAAGAACAGATCGAGAACGAACGCGACCTGCGACGCGAGCGATACCGCGGACATGGTGTCCTGGCCGATCGTGACGAGCATCATCGCATCCGATATCGGCACCAGGGCGAACATAAAGTTCTGGAGCGTTATCGGAATGATCAGCGATATGAGCTTCTTGGTAAATGCGGGATCTTTTTTCATCATCGGGCAATACTACGCGATGACAGATGTTGTGTCAATATCCGAACTCCTGTACCCAGTAATATGTATTTCCGGCATCGCCGCTGTAATAAACCGCATATCCGCACGAGGTAAAGTCTGCCCTCAGCATGTTGGCCCGGTGTCCGTCGGAAGCCCACCAGGAGTTGAAGACCTCCTGAGCCGTGGACTGACCGCTCGCGATATTCTCTGCGTACATCTTATCGGGATCGATGGAATACCACTCGGATCCGTCAGGACGGGTGTGTCCGTAAACCTGCGATATATCCTGCGCCCTTATAGCAGCATCGACCGCGAGTGCATTGTCCCAGTTCAAAGGAGCGAGCCCGTTCTCGATCCTTGCGTTGTTAACGAGATTGAACAGTTCGAGCATGACGGGATCTGTAGGGGCGCTTGCCGCGGGAGCCGGAGTGGGAGTCGGCGCCTCCGTCGGTTCCGGAGTAGGTGAGGGCTCGGGTTCTTCCGTAGGTTCAGGCGCGTCGGTAGGTTCAGCCGTTACAGTAGGCTCCGGCGTTGTTGTGAGTTCGGAAGAAGGGACGGGCGTGGCCGTTGCTTCGGCATCGCCGTCTGTTACGGGTGATCCCGGTTCCTGCGCATCCTGATCCGGAGGCAGTTCCCCGTCAGCCTGTTCATCCGCCGTCAGATCTCTTGCCGTAGGTTCCGATCTTGTGGTTATATGCACTTCCGGCAGTTCTTCGAAAAGGCACGCGCTGTGAACGTATGCTTCGTCGCCGTAGAAATCGATCATGTACCAGTCGCTGTCACTGCATGTGGCGATGACATGCACATCCCTGCCGTAGTACATGCGTCCGATGCTCTGATAATAAACACCGGGGCCTGTCCTAATGGAGAAGGCGGAAGCCGCCGTAAGATCCATGTTGTTTGTCGTATAGATAAGTTCGGTCTGATCATCCTGACCTGCTCTTGTGCCGAGATAGTTTTGCTGTTCATTGGGCAGCAGGTTCAGGTCTTCCGCGGAAACGGTAAGCGTCTTTGAACCCCAGGGGTAATTGAAAGGATTGTCCTTATAGTGGACATATCCCCACTGTGCGATGATGGCAAGACCAATAAAAATCAGCGCAAAGAGACTCGCCTTCTCGCCTATTATCTCTTTCTTATCTTCTTTGTCTTTCTTTGCCATAATGCCCACCGCCGTAACTAGAATTAATTTTAATTATTATAATGGGTGGGACTTTAATTAACGACCTGTTCGGGATAAACAAATTGTAAACTTTGTTTTTGTGTTTATGGGGTTTATAATCAATACGATATCAATCCTGGAGCAAAGGCGGAGTTACTTACATGCCTGTTTTTAAAACGCGGCCGTCGGGACTTAAGATCATTATCGTCGGCGCAGGTAAAGTCGGAGCGACACTTACCGGACAGTTAAGCCTTGAAGGCCATGATGTAACCATAGTAGACAAGGACCCTTCCAAAGTTAACGATATTACGTCGATGTACGACGTCATGGGATGCATCGGCAACGGCGCGAGCTACCATACTCTTTCCGAAGCGGGGGTCGAAGAGGCTGATATCCTCATTGCGGTTACGGAATCCGATGAGCTCAATCTCCTTTGCTGCACCATTGCAAGACAGTTTTCCGGCTGTTCCGCGATCAGCCGTCTTCGCAATCCCGACTACTCAAAGGAGTCCAAATACTTAAGAGAGAAGCTCGGCTTGTCAATGATAATCAATCCCGATCTTGAGGCTGCAAGGGTCATGTCGCGCGTACTCTATATGCCGACCGCCCTCGAAGTCAGATCGTTTGCCCACGGTCAGGCGCTCATAGTGAAGATCAAGATCCCCGAGGGCAATATACTCGATGAGATGACGATCGCGGATCTCGGCGCTAAGATAACAAACAACATCCTTATCTGCGGCGTTGAGCGCGACGGAGATGTCGTCATCCCCAAAGGCTCGTTCGAACTTAAGTCGGGGGATATCATCACGGTGGTTGCGACGAGCAAAGAGCAGTCGAACTTCCTTAAGAGCATAGGGGTTGCCACGAATCAGATAAAGAATGTCATCATCGTGGGAGGCGGAAGATCCGCTTATTATCTTTCTGACATCCTCATCAAGAAGGGAATGTCCGTAAAGATCATCGAACAGGACCGTAAAAGGTGCGAGAAGCTGAACGAGCTGCTTCCCAAGGCGGTCATCATCAACGGAGACGGCACCAATACCGAACTTCTGCAGGATGAGGGTATAGAGAATGCCGATGCATTCATTCCCCTTACCGGTATCGATGAACAGAATGCTATGCTCGCGCTTCACGCCAAGAAGATATCCCAGGCAAAGCTCATAACCAAGATCAACAGAACGGGATTCATTGATATCATCAACAGCCTTGATCTCGGGAGTGTCTTCTATCCCATGTTCATCACTTCCGATATGATACTTGCCTACGCGCGCGCCAAGACGGCAGCGCCCGGAAGCAACATAGAGACTGTCTATCACCTGTTTGATTCCAGGGCGGAATCCATAACGTTCAATGTAACGGATGATTCCAAGGTTACGGACATCCCCCTCAAGGATCTTAAGATCAAGAAGAACACGCTTATATCTTACATAGGACATAACGGCGAGGGCATCATCCCTACGGGCTCCGATGTTATCTCGAAGGGAGATACGGTTATGGTCGTAACGATGAACTCAGGCTTTGATGATATAGGGGATATACTGGAGTAAATCATGAATCTTTCCGTAGTGAGATTTATCCTGTTTCAGGTGATGCGGATCGAAGGGATACTTATGCTCCTGCCTTGCGCGGTCTCATTGATATACGGGGACAGCGAGGGACTGTGGTATTTCATCGTGGCAGCCTTTCTCATCACAGCAGGCTTTATCGGATGCAGATTCCGGCCGAAGAATCAGAATATAAACGTTAAAGAAGGTTATGCTTCAACAGGCCTTTCATGGATCGTGATGAGCCTGTTCGGCTGCCTTCCTCTTTATCTGTCCCACGAGATACCGTCTTTTACCGATGCCGTGTTCGAGACCGTGTCGGGTTTTACGACCACCGGGGCGAGCATTCTTTCCGAAGTGGAGAGCCTTTCCCATACGGCTTTGTTCTGGAGATCGTTTACACACTGGATCGGAGGCATGGGCGTTCTTGTATTCCTTCTTGCGCTTATCCCGATGAGCGGAGGCTCGAATATCAATCTCATGAAGGCGGAGTCCCCCGGACCTTCTGTAGGCAAGCTCGTTCCCAAGATAAGATCAACGGCGATGATCCTTTATATAATCTATTTGGCTATGACCGTTATCGAGACGATCTTCCTTTTGTTCGGAGGTCTCAGTGTCTTTGATTCTCTGTGTCTTGCGTTCGGAACGGCCGGAACCGGAGGATTCGCGGTCAGAAATGACAGCTTTATGAGCTACAGTCTCTATATCCGCTGGGTCGTGGGAGTATTCATGCTGCTGTTCGGCATAAATTTCAATGCATATTACTATATCATCATGAAGCAGTTCAAAAAGGCGGTCTCCCTGGAGGAGGTCAAGACGTTCCTCGCTATCGTTGCCGTGTCGATTGCGGTGATATTTGCGAAGATCCTGCCTTTGTATGAGAATGCGATAACGGCTCTGACCGATGCATTCTTCCAGGCTGCCTCGGTCGTCTCGACTACAGGATACGGCTCTGCCGATTTTGATGCGTGGCCGACGACAGCGAAGTTTGTAATGTGCTTTCTGATGTTCATGGGAGCATGCGCGGGTTCCACGGGCGGCGGCGTCAAGGTATCCAGGCTCATGATACTCTGGAAATCATTCGTAAGAGAGGTCCAGTCCTATGTTCATCCCAAGATCGTCAAAGGAGTGAAGATGGACGGCAAGATCATAGACAACGATGTGTTAAGGTCGACGCACGTTTTCCTCGCGGCTTACGCCGTTGTCTTTATTCTGTCGATGTTTATCGTTTCATTTGATAATCTCGATATGACCACGACTTTTACTTCCGTGCTCGCGACTTTCAACAATATCGGTCCCGGACTTTCCCGTGTCGGCGCGACCTGCAATTACGGATTCTTAAGCGCGCTTTCCAAGTGGACTTTGATCTTCGATATGCTCGCCGGCCGTCTCGAGCTTTTCCCGATGCTTTTGTTGTTCTCTCCCAGCCTTTACAAACGCTGATGCGCAGCAAAACCCGTAAACCGGGGCTTGAATCACATCATATAGATACAGCTCTATATAATGGAAATTTGACTTTGACAGTACCATTAAGCGAGTTTATGATTAAGGTAGATTAAGGAAGATCAATGAGGAAATAATAAGGCATGGAACTGTTTACAAGCATATTAAGTCTCCTGTCCGGTCTTGCCATTTTTATGTATTCAATGAAGATGACGAGCGGCGGTCTTGAGGCTGTGGCCGGCAATAAACTTAAAGGCGTCCTTCAGAAGCTTACTGACAACAGAGTCAAAGGTGTAGCCGTCGGCGCGGGTGTCACCGCCCTTATACAGTCATCGACCGCAGTGACGGTCATGGTCATAGGATTTGTCAATGCCGGTCTTCTCAATCTTCACCAGGCGCTCTGGATAATAATGGGCGCCAACATAGGTACAAATATCACTTCACAGCTTATTGCATTCGATATAGGGGAATTCGCTCCCATCCTTGCCGTTATCGGCGTATTCGTAGTTATATTCACAAAGAACAAGAAGTTCAAGAGCATAGGTGAGATAGTGACCGGTCTTGGCTTTATATTCATTTCCATGAATATAATGAAGTCTGCCATGCAGCCTTATGCAGCAGATCCCAGACTCACGGGACTGCTGTCCCATATGAACAACCCGCTCCTCGGAATACTCGTCGGAATCATTTTCGTAAACATCATATCGAGTTCGGCTGCCGCCGTAGGTGTGCTTCAGGCTTTGGCTATGGCGGCCGCGGGTGCAGGCGCGATCGATCTTGAGCATGCGATGTATATCATAATGGGTTTTAATATAGGAACCTGTGTGACGGCATTGCTTTCTTCCATAGGAACTACCAAGATGGCCGTAAGGGCGGCGCTGATGCATCTCCTTTTCAATGTGCTGGGCACCATTATCTTTACGGCTGCCGCTCTGTTTCTGCCTGTTGCCGAATGGATCAGGATGCTCTCTCCCAATGATGTTGCAAGACAGTTTGCAAATTTCCATCTTGCATTTAATCTCATAGGCACCATAATCCTGCTACCTGCGGGCGATCTTATCGTCAGGCTCGTGAATATGATGGTACCGGGTGACGAATCCGAGAAGGAAGGTCAGCAGTATCTGGAGTTCCTGAACCCCGCGATGCTTCGTCCGGACTTCCAGATCGCAGGATCAATGGTATATCTTACGGCAGTCGCGAATGAGATAACGCGAATGTTCGACAAAGCTTCTGACAATGTATCCAGAAGTCTCGGCGCGGTCCTTGAGAACAGCGAGAAGGTCCAGAAGGAGATAGATGAATCCGAGGAATACGTGGATTATCTTAATAAAGAGATATCCTATTACATCTCGCACTTCCTTATGCTCGATCTTACGGAGAGTGAGGCCATGGCGTATTCCTCACTGTTCAAGATAACGGGCAACATAGAGAGGATGGGCGATCACGCCACGAACATCGCAGGCTATGCCAAAATGCTGCAGGATAAGGGCCTCCAGCTGTCCGAGTATGCACAGGCAGAAGTCAAGTCGATGATAGAGATCATCGGAAAGACAGTTGATACGATCAAGAACGATACCACGGGAGATCTTCAGATAAAGGTGGCCAAGGCGGAACAGAAGATCGATGATATGACGGATCAGTACAGACTCAATCAGCTCGACCGCATGAAGACGGGGATCTGCAGCGGCGAGGCCTGCGTCATCTATTCGGAGATGCTGACGGATTTTGAACGTCTGGGCGACCATATGCTCAATATCGCGGAGGCTCAGGAGAATGTAACGGAATTAAGGCAGGTACGCGTTAAGAAATGACGGGAAGACTTAACGTCGTGCTCTTTGAACCTGAGATCCCGCAGAATACGGGAAACATCATGAGGACCTGCGTTGCTGCCGGTTTCTCTTTGCACCTTATCAAACCGCTGGGGTTCGATATCGATAATCCCAAGTTCAGACGGTCGACGACTAATCACATTACCTGGGCGGAGTACTCGCTGTATGATTCGTACGAGGACTTCAGGCAGAGCAATCCCGGCGAGTATTTTTTCATGACGAGGTACGGTAAGGTTCCGCCCTCGGATATAGACTTCTGCGGAATACCCGAAGACCGGAACATATATCTTATCTTCGGCAAGGAGAGCACCGGGATCCCGAAGGACATACTGAAGGATAATCTTGAGCGGTGTTTCAGAATCCCTATGGCATCGGAATGCCGGAGCCTCAATCTGTCCAATGCCGCGGCTATAGCAATATATGAGTGCTTAAGACAGAAAGGCTACCCCGGACTGTCTTTTTCCGAGGTGCAGAAGGGTGAGGATTATCTCGAGTCTTATGATGCGACTCTCGGCAGTTGATATATTCAGTATGTTGTTTTATATTCTTAAAGATAAAATTTAAGTTATATTTCGGAGGATCGTTATGGGTGACAAAACTGACGGCATCTATGATGCAAAACAACTCGGGATCCCGAGAATGATCGTTCTCGGATTACAGCACATGTTCGCCATGTTCGGCGCAACGGTGCTCGTACCTGCCCTTACCGGGCTTTCAGTATCGGCAACTCTTTTGTTTGCGGGTCTTGGAACTTTATTGTTCCACTTCCTTACCAAGGGCAAGGTTCCGGCTTTCCTTGGATCGTCATTCGCTTTTATCGGCGGTTATGCTGCCATTGCTCCCAACGGAGAACGTGAATTGCTCCCTTATGCCTGTCTCGGCGTTGCGGCAGCGGGTCTTCTCTATCTGTTCCTTGCCGCTTTGATCAAGGTATTCGGTCAAAAGAAAGTAATGCGCTTTTTCCCTCCGATCGTGACGGGCCCCATCATCATTGCTATCGGTCTTACTTTGAGCAAGTCGGCTATCGACAACTGCAAGACAAACTGGGGCGTTGCACTTATAGCTATCCTCGTTGTCATTATCTGCAATATCTACGGCAGAGGCATGGTCAAGATCGTTCCGATAATCCTCGGTGTAATCTGCTCCTATCTTCTTGCCGCGTTCGTGGGCGAAGTCGATTTCACGGCAGTAAAAGAAGCTTCATGGATAGGTCTTCCTTTCCAGATGCAGGATACGGTGTTCTCTCTGTTTAACGGCGCAGATAAGTCTCTTATGATCACTGCGGTGATCACTATCATGCCGATCGCGCTCGCTACGATGGTCGAGCATATCGGTGATATTTCCGCCATTTCCTCAACGACAGGCAGGAACTTTATCGAAGAACCCGGACTTCACCGTACTCTTACAGGTGACGGTCTTGCCACTATCCTGGCTTCTCTGTTCGGCGCTCCCGCAAATACGACATACGGCGAGAATACGGGAGTTCTCTCGCTTACAAAGGTCTATGATCCCGCGGTCATAAGGATCGCTGCGCTGTTTGCCGCAGTAATATCATTCAGTCCCAAGTTTGCCGCTCTGATCTCATCCATGCCGGCTGCTACTATCGGCGGTGTTTCCATTGTTCTGTACGGCATGATCTCAGCTGTCGGCGTAAGGAATCTCGTTGAGAATCAGGTCGATCTGTCCAGGAGCCGCAACCTTATCATCGCGGCATTGATCCTCGGCCTGTCCATCGGCATCAATTATTCGGGGTCGGTATCATTTGCCATCGGTTCCGTTACGATCTCTTTGTCGGGACTTGCGGTCGGTGCTCTGGTCGGTATCGTCCTTAATGCCCTTCTTCCTCTCGAGGAAAAGGAATACAAGGGTCTTAACAAGGACCAGGTCAACGAGGATGACGAGGCAGTAAACAGGAAATCCGGGAAGAAATCCTGATAATAACTGAATTTTATTTAACGGGCGTCGCACAAGCGGCGCCTTTTAATGTTATAATGTCGCGTTAATAATTATATGAAGGGTTCTTATGAAGAAAGTACTTATATTAGGTTGTAACGGCATAACCGAATATATCGTTCCCAAACTCCTTGTGGCTCCGGCGGTAGAGGAGATAATAATCGCATCGCGGGACAAGGCCGAATGCGACGAATTCAAGAAGCTGTATTCGGGCGGAAAGACAAGGATAACTACCGCGAGGGTCGATCTTGATAACGAACAGGGAACCAGGATGATGCTCTCCATAGTTAATCCCGATCTTATCGTCAATCTCATCCCCGAGAAGTTCAGTCTGACCGTCATGAAGCTGGCTCTGGAAAACGATGCGGATTATATAGACGGCAATCTATACAATTGGAGAGACGGCGATCTGCTGGCTGAACAGTTCAGCCTTTTCGGGCAGTTCAGGGAAAAGAATAAGGCAGCCATAACGGGATGCTGTACAGATCCTGCCATATTGACTTCGATCGCAAGACAGGCGGCGAGGGATGATTTTGATTCGGTCGACAGCGCGGAATTCTACGAGATCAATCTCATTGAAGACCTTGACGTGAAAAGTGACGCGGTATATATCACCGGCGGAAAGCAGGCGTCCTGTCCGGCTTTGTCGGAGAAGATATCCGCGGGGGATTCGTTTGAGCCTTTTGCCGGGATGAACCTCTTTCTTTCTGACCGGCCGGTCGTTCGGGATTATATCAAGGAGATCCCCGGCATTACCGAAGTCCGCTGTTATGTTTCCTGTGATGTAACCGAATTGCCGGATTATACGGAAGAACTTAATAAGATCGGGATGCTGTCGGATGAGCCTGTCGAGATCTTTCCGGGAGTCACACTCTCTCCGAGAAGATTCTGGGAACTGTATCAGAACCAGAAGACGGCGGCAGCAGGCAAAGCTCTCGGAAGGGTGTGCGGCGCGGGCGTTACCCTGACCGGCACAAAGAGCGGTTCTGCGCTGCGGGAATTCATCTACTTTATCGGTGACAACAAAAAGAGTCAGGATGATTATAAGATGCCTGCGATGAAACTGTTCGATGCCTGCGCCATTCTTGCGGGCATCAAGCTCATGATCGCCGGGAAATGGCTTAAGAGCGGTGTGTTTACGCCGACTGCATTTGATCCTGATATGCTTATAAGGGAATTAAGAAGTGCAGACATTGAGATAAAGCATGCGGTACTGTCCGATGCTTCAGCGGAGTCATGACCATGGATGTAAATGCGCCGAGAGTCCTTATAGTCGAGGATGATGACAACATAAACAATCTCATAAGAGAAGCTCTTTCCAAGCACGGGCTGAATCCGGTCCAGGCGTTCTCGGGAACGGAAGGGCTTGCGATGTTCAAATCCGATAAGTTCGATCTGGTGCTGCTCGACCTCATGATGCCGGGAATGACGGGAGAAGAACTGACGAGACGGATCAGGGAGGTATCGCAGGTTCCCGTTATCATAGTCTCAGCCAAGAGTCATGTCGATTCAAAGGTCAATCTTCTTACATCGGGAGCCGATGACTTTATCGGCAAACCTTTTGAATTGAAGGAATTGATCGCAAGGGTGGATGTGCAGCTGAGAAAGAGCGCGAATCCCGGGCAGGATGCCGCTTCTTCTGAAGCAAAGGCGATAAGCTTTATGGATCTGGAACTTGATCCCGAGACCTATTCGGTAACCGTGAAAGGCAGCGATATAGGACTTACCCGCCAGGAATTCAAGATAATGGAACTGTTCCTTAAGTTCCCGGGCAAGGTCTTCTCCAAGCGCGAGATCTATGAATATGCCTGGAACGACGTCTATATCGGCGAGGATAAGACGATAAATGTTCACATAAGCAACATAAGAACCAAGATCAAGAAGCTTACCGAAGACGAGTATATCGATACGATCTGGGGAGTAGGGTTCAGGCTGCATAAGCAGAACTGACGGATTTCTTAACCAAGTCTTAACCTAATTTTGCCCTCAAACCTCATGATGCGTGGGATAATATTATATCCGACAGAATAAACATGCGAGGTATCTTATGGAAGATTATATGCTCATAACGCATGACCTTACCAAGAAATACAAGGATACGACAGCGGCTGACCGCGTCAATCTGCATATAAAGAAAGGTTCTATCTACGGGCTTATCGGCAAGAACGGAGCGGGTAAGACGACCATAATGAAGATGATCGCCGGCCTTGCAAGACCGACGTCCGGTTCGTTCGAGTATACGGGTTTTAACGGAAGCGTAAATGAAGCATATTCGAGGATAGGGGCATTGATAGAAGCTCCGGCGCTGGAACCCAATCTTACGGCATACGATAACATACGGATCAAGTGTCTGGCATACGGGATCGGGGACAGAAAATACATAAACGATCTCCTTGAACTTGTCGGAATCCCCGAAACAGGAAAGAAGAAGGCCGGAAGACTGTCGCTTGGTCAGAAGCAGAGACTGGGTATCGCGCTCGCGCTTGTCGGCGATCCCGATGTTCTCATTCTTGATGAACCCATAAACGGTCTCGATCCCCAAGGCATTGCAGAAGTCAGGGAAATGCTGATGAGGCTTAACGATGAGAAGGGTATTACTATCCTGATCTCCAGTCACATACTCGAAGAACTTGCCAAGATAGCTACCGACTATGCGATCATTGACCACGGCAGGATCATCGAAGAGTCAACGAGTAAAGAACTCAAAGAAAAGTGCCGGGATAAGATAGTCATCAAGACCCCGAATGTTGCAGCATGCATTCCTGTCATAGACAGGATGGGACTTAAGGATTACGGCGTTGTGAGCGATAAGGTCCTGCATGTTTTCGAAGGGCTTTCCGATATATCGGCTCTTAACATGGAACTGGCAAAGGAGGGGATACCGATCGAATCCATCGGAACTGAATCGTCGGATCTTGAGGAATACTTCCTGAAGATAACCGGCAGCATCCCCGGTGAACGCAGAGGGAATAAAGGACAATAAGGGGGATCGTTATGTTTGCAAAAGCGATGAGATCGGAATTGTTCCGCATCGGGAAGATGAAGTGCACTTATATCCTTCCAGTCGTGCTTGCGGGGTTGATCCTGCTCACGAACTTTATCTATACGAGGATAGATCTCTACGGCCTTATGGGTTACACAGCCATGGATGTTGAGACGATCCAAGAGATGGGAACATCTGCAGAGGGCTTCGAAGAGAGCTTTATGACGGGATTCCGTGCCGGACTCGAGTCGTCCAAGAGGATGGAAGAGGATCCCTCTTCGTTACAGATCCTCGGTGAGGGCCCGTTCTATAACCAGGATGTTGCAGTTGTCTTTTCGCTTGATACGGGGTCTCTTTACAGTCTCCTGCTGCTGGCGATCTTTACCGGTCTCTATATAGGAACCGTTTACAGCACAGGTATCGATAAGAACCTCAATATCTTCGCGGGCAAAAGGGGACTCCTCATGCGGTGCAGGCTTTTGCTTATTGCTTTGTACACGCTTTTTATCCACCTGTTCACCTGGTTAATGGCGATCGTCTCTATGGCGCTGATGGGAAGTTCCGTGAGGCTCATGGCAGACAGATCGTTTGTATTGTACTTTATCGTTACGTGGCTGCTGACGGTGTCGTTTACTTCGATAGTTGCTTCGGTTACTCATCTCACCCGATCAAAGGCGGCAGGGATCACCCTCGGCATCATTCTGTCAGCAGGCATACTGTCCACCATCATGTCCGTAGCTTCACTGATCCTGCAGAAACTGCTCTCTCTCGGTGACGGTTTTAATCTCGGCAATTATACCGTGACACAAAACATAGCTTCCCTGACCCTCTTCTCTGACGGGCATACGGTAGTAAGGGCGATCGTCTGCGCCATTCTGTATTTTGCGTTCTCATACGTCTTAAGTTCGATCGCCGTTAAGAAGCGCGATATTGCCTGATGTTCGGGAATTTGGTCCGCATCGAACTCATAAGACTGACGCGGAGCCGTGTGCTCAAGGCTTCGTGTCTTGCAGGAGTGCTGATATTATCCGTAATTTTATCGATAGGCTATATATTGATGACGTCCGGAAGTATGTATATGTACGACGGTATTTCGCCGGCTGTTCTTAATGCATCCTTGTTTACCGTCTCGTTTACAGCTGCGGTCAGTTTTGTCATCACGGTAACAGTAATATACACGACATGTGATTATCGCAAATTCAGACTTCCGGTCAATATCGAAGGAGCTGTAAGAAACCGGTTTAAGCTCTGCCTGTCAGAATTGACGGGGATTGCCGTGTTTACGGCTCTTATAGACCTTTTGATCATTCCCGGGATCTTTATGTCGGGGATAGGCAACATGCCGGAGCTTATGTCGGTGATCAGAAACGGTGATATAGTCCCTCTGAGAGTTTATGAAGGTGTAGTGTCTCTGAACATGTTCTCGTGCCTTATCGTTTATCTCATATCGAAGTTTACGCCGAAGGCTTATGTCTCCGCTATCTTCTCTCTCCTCGCGGGAATAACGGGGGTGGTCGCAGCTTTTGTGATGAAGGGATTTGCCGCAGGTTACGAGTCTATATCCGGAGGATCGCTGCCACGGGGCCTTAACGATATCATACTTGTGTTTATTCTTATTGTACCTGTCGCGGCTCTGATCACCGCTCTGGGCATAAGATCGGGAAGGACGGACCGTGTATGAATGATCCCTTGCTCATCACCATAATAACCGTGCTGGTCTGTGTAACACTGGCCCTGTCTTTTATACTGATATCTTTTCTATCGCAGATGAAGAGCATCAGGTCTCAGGTTCATTTTATATCGCGCAACGAGACAAATAAGAGACTGTCTTTTTACGGCAAGTCACGGAGTTTCAGGAGACTTGCATCGGATATCAATGAGATCCTGGATTCCAATGACGAGAAGCACAGGAAGATAATCGCCGAGGATAAGGAGATCAAGGAAACACTGACAAACATGAGTCACGACATAAGGACTCCTCTGACTTCTCTTAAGGGCTATTTCGAATTACTGGAACAGACTGAGGATCCTGAGGAGAGAGCGAGGTATTCGTCGATAATCCGAGGCAGGATAGATTCGCTGTCCGAGATACTGGAGACCATGTTCCTGTATACAAAAGTATCGAATGTCAATTTTAAGCTCGATTTTGAGCCGATCGACTGTTCGAAGATCGTGCTGGAAACCCTTTTCGAGTATTATGATGACTTCAGTAAAGCGGGCTATGAGGTGGATGTTGACGTCAAAGAGGGCGTGAAGATGATCGGTAATGAGCAGTCGCTTAAGAGGATCATGCAAAACCTCATACGCAACAGCCTCTATCACGGTGCAGGAGATGTAAGTCTGAAACTGTTTACGGATGACAGCGCAGGGACGGTCAGCATCGTTATGGAAAACCTTCTTAAGGAGGGGCAGATGCCTGATGCCGGCAGAGTATTTGACAGATACTACAAAGGTGATGCGTCGAGGCATACAGGATCCTCCGGGGTAGGACTGTCGGTCGTAAAGACGCTGGTCGAGGCGATGAACGGCCGGATTACCGCATATGTACGGGACGGAAGATTCGGGATCGAAGCGGTGTTCAAATTGATGAAGTGAACAGCCGGGTCTTTTGTAAAATGCTTGCTGTTGTGTTATCATAAGACAAATTTTATTGATATTTTGATCCTGCTCGTGAGGAGGACACTATGGCTAAGAAGAAAGACTTTAATATAGATCCTGATAAGATCGATATGCTCGTAGTAAATACGATCAAGAATTATTGCGCCGATACCATCTACTTCAAGGACAGGGATTCGAGGTTCATCTGGAACAGTCAGCAGCACGCGGATCAGCTGGGCGCTAAGTCTCCTTCTGAAATGTACGGAAAGACGGATTACGATTATTTCCCCAAGGAATTTGCTGATGTTGCGAAGCAGACCGAGGAGCAGATCATAGAGAGCGGCGAACCCATGATCAACATCGAGGAAGAGTGGGAAAAGGAAGACGAAGAGACCCGTTATTTCATCGCGTCTAAATATCCTTTTTACAATGAGAACGGAGAGATCATCGGTACTTGGGGAATCTCCAAGGATGTTACCGATATAAAGAAGATTGAGAAGGAACTGGAGCGTTCATATCAGAAGGTTCAGCGCCTGACGCGTGTTGATGATGTAACCGGACTTTATAACAGAAGATATTTTTATGAGAATCTGGAAAGAGTATGCAGCATATACGACAGACGTCCCGAAGGCTCTACAACATTCTCGCTGATAGTCATCGATGTTGACAGCATGAAGTATATCAATGACGAATTCGGCCAGCCTAAGGGCGATGACGTCTTAAGGCATGTTGCGACAGCGATGCTGGGCTGTACGCGCAAGAGCGATATCTGCTTCAGGACGGGCGGAGATGAGTTCGCGGTCCTTCTGCCCGACTGTGACAAGACTGCAGCGGTTGCCATTGCCAAGAATATCTCTTCCCGCGTGTACGGAGAACCTGTCCCCGTCGGTGAATCGAAGTTCGAGAAGGTCACGATATCCGCGGGTGTCGCAACCTATTCCAAGGGATCGGATCTGTCGCAGATCATATCCGCAGCAGACCGCAAGCTCTATAAAGCCAAGAGAAACGGTAAGAATCAGCTGGCATATTAAGCAGCATGCATAAACGATAAGCGTAATGAGAGCGGTCTTGTTCAGGCCGCTCTTTCAGTCTGCCTGCGGACGCCCTCTTGTTCTTGGAGGATCTTTGTTGAGGGCGTCCTTACGGCAGAACGTATACTGATATCCGCGCGGACTGTCTTGTATGGAATAACAGCGGGTATTGTATTTGCCGCGCGGCGCCGGGATCTTGCTTTGTTGATCTGATCTATCATGTAATCCATAGTGGCTTCGTCGTCCCTGTCCCTCCAGTAATCCAATGAATCCATGAATGCTTTGACGGCGGCAAGTGCGAAGAAGAAAAGTACGGACATATCAAGCGGTGACATACACTTACTCCTTGTAAACGGTCTTTTGTTTGTTTGCGAGGAGTATAACACGATGTATGTGCCATTAATGGGACTATAAACGCAATTAAGAACAAATTGAGAACGCTTGTGACGGTAAGTTAATGTAAGGGTTAATGTTTTTGCAAAAAAATAAACGGAAACATTAACTTCCGGCCGCTAACGGAGGGGTTGTGCCAAACCGCGTTCCAAAACCTCCAGTGGAACGCATAATTGGCAAAAACAGGCTATTTTGCCAAAATCGTGTGCCAATTCTTGAATTTTGGAACGCCTGTTGGCACACGGCACGGGTATAGGCAGCTGATTTACATATACATTACTTCAATCCCGAAGCGCCGATACGGGAGGCGCCGGCTTCGATCATCGCACGGGCTGTGGCTTCGTCCCGGATTCCTCCGGCAGCTTTGACCTGCACCATTGAGCCGCAGTAATGGCGCATCAGCCTGACGTCTTCGACGGTGGCACCGGCTGAACCGAAGCCGGTCGATGTCTTGATGAAATCCGCGCCCTGGACCGTTACGATATTGCACAGCATCTTCTTCTCGGTTTCAGTGAGGTCGCAGGTCTCTATGATCACCTTAAGGATCGCGCCCTTTTTATGCACCGCTTCCGCAAGTATCCCTATCTCGAGGGCCGCTTCGTCGAATCTTCTCGACTTTATGAAGTTGATGTTTATCACCATGTCGATCTCCGAGGCGCCGTTCGCGATCGCATCTTCGGCCTCGTATTTCTTGACCGCGGTTGTTGAATAGCCGTTCGGGAATCCAATAACCGTGCAGATGTTGAGCCTCCCCTCTGCGCGCGAAGCGGCATCTGCGACAAAACACGGCTGGACACAGACCGAAGCTGCGCCCCTGTCGATGGCATCATCGACGAGCTTAAAGATATCGGCGGTCGTCGCGGTCTTTTTAAGGTTGGTCATATCCACATAGGAATAGATATTATCATCTGACAATTCATGAGGCAGATGAGGCAAGGCAGAAGGATACTCCCTCGCAAGCAGGGCGTTAAAGACTATCGAAGTTATGACGCCGAATCCTGCGAGTTCACCCATGTTGCGCGGTGTATTAAACCCTTCGCCGTATATCAGAAGCGGCACGCATTCTCTCGAGTGGTCGGTCGAGGGAGTCGACGGATCGCATCCGTGGTCGGCGGTCAGGATCAGCAGATCATCACTGTTAAGAAGGGGGATTATCTTTTCCAGCGCATCGTCAAATTCATGCATGGCTTCCGCATAGCCGTGAATATCGTTGCGGTGTCCGTACTTCATGTCAAAGTCGACGAGGTTTACGAAGCACAGTCCGTTAAAGTCGACATCGAGCATGTCCATGAGCCGTTTTATCCCGTCTGTGTTGTCTGCGGTCGCGATCGTATCCGTCAAACCCCTGTACGCGAAAAGGTCTTTTATCTTTCCCACGGAAATCACGTCCATTCCCTGGTCCTTAAGGATATCGAGCATAGTTGTGCCGGGCGAAGGAAGTGTATAGTCCTTGCGGTTTGAAGTGCGGGTAAAGCCTTCTTCGGCAGACCCTGTGAAAGGTCTTGCGATGACTCTTCCTACTGCATCGGCGCCGGCCATGAATTCACGGCACTTCCCGCAGATATCGTAGAGTTCTTCCAGGGGGACCACATCCTCGTGAGCGGCGATCTGCAGGACGGAATCCGCGGAGGTATAGACAATGAGGTCTCCGGTCTTCATATGCTCTTCGCCGTAGTCTTTGATGACTTCCGTGCCGCTGTAGGGCTTGTTGCAAAGGATGCCTCTTCCGGATGCGGCGGTTATCTTCTCGAGTATGTAAGAGGGAAATCCGTCGGGATACACGGGCTGCGCGGATGAAGAATAGACGCCCGCGATCTCCCAGTGTCCTATGGTGGAATCTTTTCCCGCCGACAGTTCGCGCAGGCGTCCGTATGAACCGATGGGGCGCGGACGGGATTCCTGAGCGGCTTTCCATTTTATGATGCGGGGGTCATCCTCTCCGTCGATATCGAAAAGCCCCATGCGGGAAAGTCCGGGAAAAGGTCTGTCGGAGTCGGAAAGGACCGCCGCGAGAGTATTGCTCCCCTCATCACCGAATGCCGCTTCGTCAGGCGCGCCCCCCAAGCCGAAACTGTCAAGTACTACAAGAAAAACCCTTTTTGCCATATCGATATCTCCAAAAAGCATTTTTCTAGAGTATAGCGCTTAAAAAGCCGTAATGTATAATAGAACCTGTTATGAATGATGAATCGAATGAAAAAGAATTAACCTTTAAAGATTTTGATCTGTCCAAGGAAGTAAGCGACTCGCTGCGCAAGATGGGTGTTAAGAGACCCACGACGGTTCAGCAGAAAGCCATACCCCTTCTCATGGACAATGAGAGCCTCATCGCAAAGGCTCCTACGGGAACAGGAAAGACTTTTGCCTTCGCCATTCCCATACTTGAATATCTCAACATGGATGTGGATTTTGTGCAGGCGCTTATCCTTTGCCCGACAAGGGAGCTGGCGCTCCAGATCGCAACGGAATTCAAGAACCTCGGAAGGTTCATAAAGGGATTCAACGTCTGTGCAGTCATAGGCGGACAGAATATAAGGACCCAGGAGAACAAGCTTAAGAAGAATCCGCAGGTCGTGATAGCGACGCCGGGAAGGCTTCTCGATCTTGCGTCAAGAAAGATGATAGACATAAGTCAGATCTATACTCTGGTGCTGGATGAAGCCGATGAGATGCTCAAGATGGGTTTTATCAAGGATATAAGAAGAGTGATCGAACTTACCCCGAAGGACAAGCAGATGGCTCTGTTCTCCGCCACGATGCCGCGCGAGATACTGGATATTACCTGGCAGTTTATGAGTGATGCCAAGGAGATCGATGTCATGCCCAAGGCGGAAGATCATCCCGACATAGACGAGTATATAATCGAGATCCCTGAGAAGGATAAGGTCAATGCCATAGTGACTGTGATCGACAGGGAGCAGATCCGCAAAGCCATTGTTTTCTGCAATACAAGGACACAGACCGAGAAGGTGTTAAGAAAGCTCGAAGCGCGCGGCCTGTCGTGCGATATCCTTCACGGCAGCATAAGCCAGGGAGGAAGGAACCGCGTCATGGACGGGTTCCGCAAGAACAAGTTCGATGTTCTCGTAGCTACTGATGTTGTCGCGCGCGGAATAGATGTGGACGACGTCGAGGCAGTCTTTAATCACGACATTCCGAATGAGAACGAATTCTATCTTCACAGGATAGGACGCACCGGAAGAGCAGGCAGATCGGGGAAGGCTTTCTCGCTCGTGGCATACATGGACAAGGCGAGGATGGATGAGATCATAAGATATACGGCATGTGATCCCGAACCGTATGATATAGCGGAAAATTTATAAAAAAACAAAAAATCTGCTATTAAGTAAGCCTGCCGCAAGGTAAAATTAAGTTATAACCCCATCAAAGCATCGGAGGACGACTTATGCCCGAACTAATACTTGATTGGAATGTATATAAAGAAAAAGCAATAGAAGTTGCCCGTCAGGGAGCGGTCCTCGTCAAGAATGACCGCGATGCGCTGCCTGCGGAGCCGTCGGGCAGGATCGCCCTGTTCGGAAGGATGCAGGGCAATTACTACAAGAGCGGGACCGGATCGGGCGGCATGGTCAATGTAGACCGTGTCTATGACATACGCGAGGGGCTGAAGGCGGCAGGCGCCGTCCTCGATGAGGAACTCATAGACATCTATACCGAATGGGAGAAGGAAAACCCCGTTGATCCCGGCGTCGGCTGGGGACAGGAGAAATGGTCGCAGGAGGAGATGCCCGTAAGCGAAGAGCTTGCCTCGAAGATGGCAGGTAAGAATGATCTTGCCGTCATCGTTATCGGAAGAACGGCAGGAGAAGACCGCGACAACATGGCGGAAAAGGGTTCTTATTACCTGTCCGACGGGGAAGAAGCTTTATTGTCCTCCGTCTGCAAAGCTTTCTCCAAGACAGTGGTCCTTCTTAATGTCGGCAACATCATCGATATGTCATGGGTCGTTAAATATGATCCCGCTGCGGTAATGTATGTGTGGCAGGGAGGCATGTACGGAGGACTTGCCGCCGGTGATCTGGTCATGGGCAAAGCGACTCCTTCCGGAAGTCTCACCGATACGATCGCATTCGATCTCAAGGATTATCCGTCAGCCGCAAACTTCGGCAAAGGCGACGGCCTTAAAGATGTATATGAAGAAGACATCTTCGTGGGTTACAGGTATTTCTGCACATTTGCGCCCGAACGCGTACAGTACCCGTTCGGCTTCGGACTTTCCTATACGAGCTTTGATACGGAAGTAACGGAGCTTTCCCTGAACAGCGATGACTCGAAGGTCTCCGTCAGGGTTGCCAATACCGGTGCCAGGGAGGGGGCCAAGGCGGTCCTCATCTATGTCGATGCTCCTTCGGGCAGGCTTTCCAAGCCTTCACGCGTGCTTGCGGGCTTTGCGAAGACGGATGTTCTCGCTCCCGGCGATTCGCAGACCGTAACGGTCGACATCCCCGCATCAAGGTATGCATCCTACGATGACGACGGAAGACTCGGTCTGGGGACCGGCTTCATGCTCGAAAAGGGCTCTTACGTCTTCTCAATGGGCGGTGACGTTGCTTCGGCGCTTAAGATCGGACAGTATGAGCTTGAAGAGGATACGGTCATCGAAGCTTTGGAATCGGCATTAAAGCCGGTTGAAAGCTTCAGGAGGATGACAAACAGCGGAACGGAAGATGTTCCGGTCAGAACTCACGAGAATCAGGATGACTGGGCATCTGGGCTTGCGCCTGAGATCGCGCAGACCGGCGATAAAGGCATCAGGCTTAAAGATGTTGTAAACGGCAGCAATACGCTCGATGAGTTTATTGCTCAGTTAAGCGACGAAGACCTTTCCCTTATCATCAGAGGCGAGGGAATGAGCAGTCCGAAAGTTACTACGGGAACCGGCGGAGCGTTCGGCGGTGTATCGAAGCACCACATGGAACTCGGCATTCCCACCGTCTGTTGTACCGACGGGCCTTCCGGCATGAGGATCGACAGCGGGAAGAAAGCATTTTCGCTGCCTTCGGGTGCCTGCTTTGCATCTACATACAATGTGAAGCTTGCAGGAGAGCTGTTTGAGTGCTTCGGCAAGGAGATGATCAGCAACGAGGTTGATGCGATCTTAGGTCCCGGCATGAACATACACAGGTTCCCTCTGAACGGAAGAAACTTCGAGTATTTCTCGGAAGATCCGCTTGTAACGGGAATTATGGGCGCGGCGCAGGTCAAGGCTCTCAACGATGTCGGAGTCGCCGCGGTGATAAAGCATTTTGCGACCAACAACAGGGAGACGTACAGGAGACTCATGGATTCTGTCGTATCCGAGAAGGCTCTGCGCGAGATCTACCTTAAGGGATTTGAGATCGCGGTCAAAGAGGGCGGAGCAAGGAGCATAATGTCCGTCTACAATAAGATCAACGGAACCTACGGCACCGCGAACTATGAGATCAACACCAAGATCTTAAGACAGCAGTGGGGATATACGGGCATCGTGATGACGGACTGGTGGGCATTTATCACCAAGGTGCCCGATCTTACTCATTTAAGCAGTGCATTAAGGGAGCATTCCTTTATGGCGCGCGCTCAGTGCGATCTGTTCATGGTCTGTTCCCAGGTCGAGCATGATGCATTGGATGACAGCGATATCATGGAATGCCTTGAGGCAAACGACAACAGTCAGGTGTCGCGCGCGGAACTTCAGCGCAATGCGGCCAACATCATCAGATATGCGATGGATACGCCGGCGATGAGAAGACTCATGGGCGATCCCGTTACGGTTAAGCATATCGACTGTCCGTTTAAGGATGATACGGTTGTCACGCGCGTTGATAAGTATTATGAAGTGGACGCAGAAGGGCAGACCGTGATCGAGGTCGATACCGACACATCGATCGGCGCTGATTTTACTTTCGGACTCGATTCGCCGGTACTCGGAAGATATGATGTAACGTTTACGGCGACTTCGGATCTCGGAGCGCTTGCGCAGATCCCGATGACGATCTACTGCACGAGCATTCCATTCCGCGTAATGGCGTGGAACGGTCTCGAGGGTAAGGAAGGCACATGGGATACTACATTCAAGCTTACATCACGCTATAATGTCTTCAGGATCCATTTCGGCGGAGCGGGTGTCAGGCTTTTGAACCTGAAGCTCAAGCTCAAATACAACATCGAGGACGATCCTGATATGACGTTCTGACGGATAATATGATGCGGGGGCTTTTGTGAGAAGAGATTATTTTATAAGTGTCTTTCTTCTTTGTATATGCGTATCGCTGTTCTACGTATGCTTTAAGCCGCTCTATTTTGTATACGGGCTCATAGTCCCGCGCGAATTCAATACCTTTGAGACAGTTATGAGCTGGATATATCTTATCCTTATCTTTGCCGTTCTCCCGGTATACGCGGCATATAAAAAGAAGTTCTGGATCACTGCGGGACTTGCGGCATACGGCATTCTCGCAGCCTTTCCCGTCTGGGTGCTGCCCGGAATGGCAGAGAGCTTATCGGGAGGGGATGCGAATATCGTTTCTGTTATATGGGCATTCCTTTTAAGGTCACTCTACGGAATGGCGGAAGCTCCTTTTGCGCCTCTGACTCCTGTCCTCGGCGACGGATTAACGGAAGTCCTTCCCAGGAGGATAATGCCTGCGGCGATCATCATCTATGTGGGCTTCAGGGTGATACGATACTACCGCAATGCCTATATAGCCGAGCAGAACGATCCCCTTAAATCCATCGACAAGACCTCGATGGAGAGCAGCGGAACGGTTGCGGGGACCGTCCGCAAAGCTTCAATTCCCGAATTCATGGGGACGGTAATATCCGCTCCTGTCCCTGCCGCGCCCTCTGACAGGTCTTCCGGGAATTACGATAGACCGAAGGAATGATATGTAATATAATCTTACGGATCTATCAGACGGAAGTATAAATAATGGCGAAGAATATCAAACATTGGGAAAAGATGATGTCGAGCGACAGTGACCGGAAAGCCGCTAAGGCTGGTCGCGATCCGCTCGAAATGGGTCTTTCCGAGATGAGCTGGTTTCAAAGGCAGACCAGAAGGGTAAAGAACACCATTGAGAAGACAAGGGAGACCTTCGGTGAAGAGGTCGGAAACTCCATTACGGCAGGTGTGCTCGCGCTGTATCTTTTGATCATGCTGCCTTATGGCGCTGTCCGCGCTTATTTGCATGCGCCGGATGGAATGAGCCAGGTCGATTCTCTCGGCGTCGCATGTTTCCTGTTCTTCGGGTTTCTTGCGTCCTTGTTCACTACCATCTACCATTTCCAGAAACCGGGATCTCTTCATAAAAGGATATTCGCCAAGCTCGATCACATAATGGTCTATTTTGGAGTCTTCGGCGTGTTTGTGCCTGTCTGTCTGTCGATCGTCGGAGGCGGATTGGGACTCGGGATACTGATCGCGGAGTTTGCGCTCGCGCTGCTCGGGATGTTCCTTATGATATTCATGTATCCCGACAATAAGACCGGATCACGGATCGCAGTCATGATATACGGAATTATGGGCATCATCGGTCTGTTCATATTGAAGCCGATCCATGAAGCTGCGACCGCGCCCTGTTTCTGGCTTCTCATTGCCGGAACGGCTGTCTATGCCGTCGGTCTGTTCTTTTATTCGGGAAAGAAATTCAAATTTTCCCATATGGTATGGCATCTGCTAGTAGTCGCGGCCCAGGTGTGTCACGTTCTGTCTCTCGTATATTTCTTAAGATAAGAGGATTCTTTATATGAAACTGCTGGTAATCAACCCCGGGTCGACCTCAACCAAGGTCAGCCTTTTCGAAGATGAGAAAGTCTTGTTCGAGAAGAGTCTGTTCCACGATGCGGATGAACTGCTCAAGTTCCCCCACGTGAACCTTCAGATGCCGATGCGGTATGAGGTTATCCTCAATATGCTGAAGGAAGAGAAGGTATCCCCGGAGGATATCGATGCTTTTGTCGGACGGGGAGGAAGCGCGTGCACCCAGCCCGGCGGTATCACGAAGATCGATCAGAAACTGTATGACGATACCGAAGCTGCAGTCGGCGGCTCCGAGCATCCCGCAAAACTCGGTGTCATGCTCGCGTGGAAGTTCGCGCAGAAGTACAACAAACCCGCATTTACCCTTAATCCTACTAATGTTGACGAGTTCTGCGACTATGCGAGACTCACCGGGATCAAGGGAGTATACAGGGTATCCCATTCCCATGTCTTGAATCAGAAGGCCGTTGCCGAATATCATGCGAAGAGCCTCGGGAAAAAGTATGAGGACATGAATCTCATAGTCGCTCACATCGACGGAGGCATAACTGTCGCGGCTCACGAACACGGCAGGATGATCGACGGCAACATGGGCGCAGACGGTGAGGGCGCTTTTACGCCGACCAGGATCGGATCTGTCCCCGTTCTGGCGCTGCTCGACTATATCGACGAACACGGCACGGATGCCGTAAGGCTCCGCTGTTCCAGGGCAGGCGGATTCGTAGATCTGTTCGGGACTGCCAACTCCGATACGATACATGAACTCGTTGACGAGGACGACTATAAGGCATCGCTCGTCTGGAACACGATGCTCTACCAGATCTGCAAGATGATCGGTGAGATGAGTACTGTCCTGTGCGGAAAGGTGGACGGGATCCTTCTTACGGGCGGACTGTTAAGATTCGACGACGTGCGTGCAACAATAGAGAAGAGATGCGGTTTTATCGCGCCGATAAGCGTTTATCCCGGGGAGATGGAGCAGGAGGCATTGGCGCTTCCCGCACTCGAGGTGCTCCGCGGGCAGAAGGAGCCTCTTACTTACACCGGAAAGAACGTCTGGAACGGATTCAAAGGAATAGATCTTTAATAATACAGGAGGGCTTTAACATGAGCAGGCTCATCGAAAAGATCAAGGCAAAGGCATCATCCGACATCAAGCGTATCGTACTGCCGGAAGGTGACGAGAAGCGTACCGTTCAGGCGGCTGCAATTCTTAAGAAAGAGGGAATTGCCGATCCTGTTCTTATCGGTAACCCCGGTTCGGTTAATGAGACTGCAGCCGTGGTCGGCGCTGATATCACAGGCATCGAGATCATCGATCCCGCTTCAAGCGATAAGGCTTCCTTCTATGCAGATACTCTCTATGAGCTTCGTAAGGCTAAGGGCGTTACGCCCGAAGATGCGGTTAAGCTCGTTGCTGATCCGATGTACTTCGGCATCATGATGATAAAGTGCGGCGATGCCGACGGTCTTGTGTCGGGCGCGGTCCATACGACCGGCGACATGCTCCGTCCCGCTTTGCAGATAATCAAGACTAAGCCTGAGATGAAGGTAGTGTCTTCAAGCTTTCTCATGGACTGCCCTAACCCGGATCTCGGAGAGGACGGTCTTCTCGTTTATGCGGACTGCGTTGTCATGCCGTGTCCTACGGCCGAGGAGCTCGCATATATAGCCATTGCGACCGCAGATACCGCGAGGAGACTGTGCGGTTTCACAGAACCCCGTG
Source organism: Clostridiales bacterium (assembly GCA_017527865.1). Taxonomy (GTDB): domain Bacteria; phylum Bacillota; class Clostridia; order Saccharofermentanales; family Saccharofermentanaceae; genus Saccharofermentans. The sequence goes on along the minus strand of JAFXPN010000041.1, from coordinate 9,672 downwards.
TCGCAATGCTTTCTTTCTCGACCAAAGGTTCTGCCAAGCATGATCTCGTAAGCAAGGTTCAGGAGGCGGTCGTTAAGGCTCATGAACTGGCGCCTGACCTGCTCCTCGACGGTGAGATGCAGTTTGATGCCGCTCTCGTTCCCGAGATCGGTCAGAGCAAGGCTCCCGGAAGTCCTGTCGCAGGACGTGCCAATATCCTTGTTTTCCCCGATCTTCAGGCAGGAAACATCGGCTATAAGATCACCCAGAGGATCGGAGGAGCGGAGTGCTTCGCTGTCCTGCAGGGCCTTAATGCTCCCTGCAACGATCTGTCCCGGGGCTGTTCCGTAGATGATATAGTCAACACCGTGGCCATGACTGCCGTCCAGGCGCAGGATTCTTAAGGAGGATATGCTATGACAGAGCATTGTGAATTCATCGATTATGAAGACATGATCGCCGATCTTACCGATGATGTCGAAGGCGGATACATAAAGAAGGATTCGATGGTTTATATAGTGAGGCAAAGTGAAGCGGTCTATTGCGAGGCGCTTCAGGAGGAGATATGCCCTGTTGTAGATTATTTCTATGATTCGCCCAAGCTTCTTCCGGAACTTAAGAAGATGACCGTGGATGACTGCAAGAAGATCTGTTTTGCCGCTCTCGACAAGACAGATGACGAGGCGATGCGCGCAGCAGTCAATCTCCTCATAGAGGACCTTAAGGATTACACCAAGGGCAATCCGAAGCGCAATGAAAGGATATGCAGCGTCGTTTTCGAGGCGGAGTCGCTTATCCCTATGATGGTCTATTATGATGATACCGGAGCAGGGGACGAACTCGAGCTTGTCAGCGTCACCGACCTTGTCTCCGAGCTTTACAGATCCTCGAACAGTTAAACAAATATTTTTGTTTTCACAATCGTTCCTTTGTGCATTATAATGTACTCCAATGGCGAAAATTTCCAAAGGAGCGTGACAACATGAAAGTTCAGTTTACCGAGACGGTAGTCCGTGATGCTCAGCAGTCGCTCATCGCTACACGTATGCCTTTCAGTGATTTTGAAGACATACTGGAGACGATGGATAATGCGGGCTATCATTCGATCGAATGCTGGGGAGGAGCGACATTTGATTCCTGCTTAAGATTCCTGGATGAGGATCCGTGGGAGAGACTGCGCAAGATCAAGGCAGTATGTAAGAAGACCCCCCTGCAGATGCTCTTCAGAGGCCAGAATATACTTGGTTACAAGCATTATCCGGATGATGTCGTCAGGATGTTCGTCAGGAAGTCCGCAGAGAACGGCATGGATATCTTCAGGATATTCGATGCCCTTAATGATTTCAGAAATCTGGAAGTTGCGATAGATGAAACATTAAAGTGCGGCAAGCATGCCCAGGGCTGTATCTGCTATACGACAAGCCCTGTTCACACAGTAGAGAAATATGCCGAGATGGGCCGGGAGCTTGAGAAGATGGGCGTAAACTCCATCTGCATCAAGGACATGGCGGGAATCTGCGGTCCCCAGGAAGCATACGACCTTGTCAAAGCATTGAAGGATTCCGTTAAGGTTCCGATTTATTTCCACACGCACCATACGACAGGCTTAGGTCCGATGACATATCTTAAGGCAATAGAGGCCGGATGTGACGGTATCGATACCGCTATCTCACCCATGGCGGGCGGAACATCTCAGCCGTGCACCGAGACCATGAAGTATGCTCTCGAGCAGTTAGGCTATGAGACGGATCTTGATTCCGCAGCTCTTAAGAAGATCGCCGATCACTTTGCGCCCGTCAAGGACAGGTTCCTCAAGGAAGGAACCCTTAATCCCAAGTCCATGGGTATCCGCACGGATATACTCGATTATCAGCTCCCGGGCGGAATGTTCTCCAACATGCTCAAGCAGATGACCGACATGAAGGCTCTGGATAAGTTCGAAGAAGCTCTCGCAGAGATCCCCAACGTTCGTAAGGATCTGGGATACCCGCCGCTTGTCACGCCCATGTCACAGCTTGTCGGCACACAGGCCGTCAACAATGTACTGATGGGCAAGTACAAGAATGTTACGAAGGATACCAAGGCATATCTGCGCGGAGAATACGGACGCGCTCCGGGTGAAGTCAACAAGGATCTTATCGCTCAGTTCTGGAAAGAAGACGAGATCATCACATGCAGATTCGCCGACACTCTTGAGCCTGTGTTCGAGAAGACCAAGGCAGAACTCGGCGATAAGGCGAGATGTGATGAGGATGTCCTCTCCTATATCTCTTTCCCTCAGGTAGCTGAGAAGTTCTTCGAAGCCCGCGAGGAGAAGGAATCCAACACAGTTAACTACACGATAGAGAAGAAGGAGGACTGATGATGGATATTATCCGTTTCGCCTCTGAGAACGGCGGTGAGACATTTACATTGTTCAAGCCCCAGATGGGCGCGGGCGATATGTTAATGGATGCCGGCATCGTCATGCTCGTCGTATTCGGGGTTCTCTTCCTTATGTATTTACTGATCTCCCTTGCAGGTAAGGTCATTGCCGGTATATCGGGTCAGGCTATCGGCGGTTCCAAGAAGGAAGAGCCTAAGGCCGAGGTCAAGTCTGCTCCCGCAGTTGAGACAAAGGCTGAGGATCCGGGTGAGGAGTTCTCTTCCGGAACACTGAAGCTCAAGGGCTGTGATGAGAAGACGGCGGCCATGATCATGGCTATCGTTTCCGATAATACCGGTATCCCGCTGTCTGAACTCGTATTCAAGTCGATCAAGCTCGTTGACGAGAAGTAAGGAGAGGAATTAATCATGATTTATAACGTAACAATTAATGACAAAGTTTATGAAGTAGAGGTAGAGAAGGGTAAAGCCAACCTTATCAGAACAACTGCTGTTCAAGCAGCTCCCGCTCCTGCGGCTGCTCCTGTTGCCGCAGCTCCCGCCGCACCTGCACCTGCTGCTCCTGCAGCGCCTTCGGCTTCTGTACAGGCAGGCACAACACCCGTTAACTCACCTATGCCCGGTACTATCCTTGATATAAAGGTTACCGCAGGCCAGCAGGTTAAGGAGGGTGACCTTGTTGTCATTCTCGAGGCAATGAAGATGGAGAACGAGATCTACGCACCCTGCGCGGGAACAGTGGCTCAGATTCTCACGAGCAAGGGCGCGAGCGTCGATACCGGTGCTCCTCTTGTGACCATTTCATGATCACGGAGGCCAGCATATGATTGATGTATTATTAGATTTATGGAATAACTCGGGTATAGCCCAGTTTTTCATAGATGACGGATGGAAAAACGCGCTGATGATATTGGCTGCGTTCGTTCTTTTCTATCTTGCCATCAGAAAAGAATTCGAGCCTTTGCTCCTGCTTCCTATCGCATTCGGTATGCTCCTTACAAACCTCCCCTGGCCCGGCGGTGGGATCTTCCACCCCGAGTGGTTCAACGGCGAGATCAACTGGGCCGCATTGGGCGGTGCATTTACTGATGCGGCGGGCAATCATATCGAGCCCGGTCTGTTCGACTTCCTGTATATCGGCGTTAAGCTTGATATCTTCCCGTGCCTTATCTTCATGGCAGTAGGCGCTATGACAGACTTCGGACCCCTGATCTCAAGACCTTCGTCTTTCTTCATGGGCGCAGGCGCTCAGTTCGGTATCTCTTTTGCATTTGTAGCAGCTATCCTTCTCGGATTCTCACCTGAGGGCGCAGCTTCCATCGGTATCATTGGCGGCGCTGACGGTCCTACGGCTATCTACCTTACAAGTAAGCTCGCTCCCGAGCTTCTCGGCGCCATAGCTGTCGCAGCCTATTCTTATATGGCTCTGATCCCTATGATCCAGCCGTTCTTCATGAAGCTTCTTACCACTAAGAAGATGCGTCAGGTCAAGATGGAGCAGGCAAGGCCCGTTTCCAAGGTCGAGAAGATCTGCTTCCCCATCATCGTAACTGTAGTATGCGTACTGATCCTTCCTTCAGTTGCACCGCTCCTCGGCTGCCTCATGCTCGGTAACCTGTTCAAGGAGTCCGGCGTTACTGACAGACTTTCGGACACTGCTCAGAATGCAATGTGCAACACAGTAACCATCATGCTCGGTGTGGCAGTCGGCGGTACAGCCGTAGGTCAGAATTTCTTAAGCGTTCAGACACTGCTTATCATCGGCCTCGGACTTGCGGCATTCTCATTCGCTACAGTCGGCGGCCTTATCATCGGCGACATCATGTACTTCGCTACCAAGGGTAAGATCAATCCTCTTATCGGTGCGGCAGGGGTTTCCGCCGTTCCCATGGCAGCCCGTGTAGCTTCCAAGGTAGGTCAGAAGGAGAATCCTTCCAACTTTCTTCTCATGCACGCCATGGGTCCGAACGTTGCAGGCGTTATCGGTTCAGCTATCGCAGCAGGCATCCTGCTCACATTGTTCGGCTGATATAGTCTTGATATTAGAGCATCAGGGGCTGCCTTTACCGGCAGCCTCTTTTTGTATAATGAAAGTGGCAGGAAAGGTAGCAGAGTATGCATAAAGTTGAAGCCAAGGGGATACTTAACGTAAACGGCAACGGGACCGGTATGAACATATACCGCGGGTGCACCCACGGCTGCATCTACTGTGACAGCAGAAGCCTCTGCTATCACTTTACCCACCCGTTCGAGGATGTGGAGGTCAAGATAAATGCCCCCGAGCTTCTCGAAAAGGCTCTGAAATCCAAGAGAAAGAAGTGCATGATAGGCACCGGGTCGATGTCGGACCCGTACATGCATTGCGAGCAGGAACTGCGCCTGACCCGAAGATGTCTGGAGATCATATATGACCGCGGGTTCGGTGCTGCCGTTCAGACCAAGTCGGACCGTATCCTCGATGATATCGACCTGCTGGATAAGATAAACAGGAAGACGAAGTGCGTAGTGCAGATGACGCTGACGACATACGATGATGACCTGTGCTCGGTCCTTGAGCCTAATGTATGCAATACCAAAAGAAGGATAGAGGTTTTAAGACAGATGAATCAGCGGGGCATCCCGACTGTAGTATGGCTTACTCCCATACTGCCGTTTATTAATGATACGGAAGAGAATATTACGGCTATCCTTAATGAATGCGTCCGCACCGGCGTAAAAGGGATCATCTGTTTCGGGATGGGAGTTACCTTAAGGGAAGGGGACAGGGAATATTTCTATGAGGCGCTGGACCGCCATTTTCCGGGGCTGAAGCAAAGATACATCGATGTTTACGGGAATTCCTATGAGGTCACGAGTCCTGATAATGAGAGGCTGATGCGGGTTTTCAATGATATTTGTAAAAAGAATAATATAATAAGCGATCCCGGGAAGTGCTTCGGATATATGCAGGAGTTCCCTGAGGACAACAGCCAGATGAGCATCTTTGATCTTATGTAAGGCGGAGAAACTGCCTCTTTACAAGTAATACAAGCGGGTGTACACTTAATTGCTTTTCGCGAAAGGGCTTAATGCGCCCTTTTGCAGGGAAGTAAAACTTAAGAAAGGAGATGTATTGATGCCGACATTCAATCAATTGGTTAAGTCGGGAAGACACGACAAGACATATAAGTCTGCGTCCCCGGCTCTGCAGGCAGGGATCAACACGATCCACAACAAGGCTACTGAGGTTTATGCACCCCAGAAGCGCGGTGTGTGCACGGTCGTTAAGACAACAACCCCTAAGAAGCCTAATTCCGCTCTTCGTAAGGTTGCCCGTGTTCGTTTAACAAACGGCTACGAGGTTACGGCTTACATTCCCGGAATCGGCCACAATCTGCAGGAGCACTCCGTTGTTCTCATCAGAGGCGGACGTGTTAAGGACCTCCCCGGTGTGCGTTATCACATCATCAGGGGTACATTGGATACCGCAGGCGTTGCAAACCGTATGCAGGGAAGATCCAAGTACGGTGCCAAGAAGCCTAAGGCAGCCAAGGTAAAGAAGTAATCCTGCCCACAAGTAGGAAAGGACAGAATTAAGCGATCAGTACATTGTTCATAAAGGGACAAAAGCCTGACGCACAACACGTGTCCAAAGACAAAACTGAAACGTGAGTACCTATGGTTTCAGAAATGAATATCATGCAAGGAGGGAAGTAACGTGCCAAGGAAAGGCAATATCCCAGTTAGAAAAGTGCTCCCGGATCCGCTCTATAACGATGAGAGAGTAAGTAAGCTCATCAACAACGTTATGTTGGACGGTAAGAAGGGACTTGCACAGAAGATCGTCTACGGAGCCTTTGATTCAATCAAGGAGAAGACAGGCGAGGAGCCCATTGAAGTATTCAACAAGGCTCTTGAGAATGTAATGCCCCAGCTCGAGTGCAAGGCCAGACGTGTAGGCGGTGCCAACTATCAGGTACCGATCGACGTAAGACCTGACAGAAGACTCACTTTGGGACTTCGCTGGATCGTAAGCTATGCCAGATCCAGATCAGAGAAGACCATGAAGGAGCGTCTTGCAGCTGAGCTTATGGATGCAGCCAACGGTGCAGGCGGCGCATTCAAGAGAAAAGAAGAGATGCACAGAATGGCAGAAGCCAACAGAGCATTTGCTCACTACAAGTGGTAATCGATAAGGAGTTGTGAAACGATGAAAAGAGAATATCCGCTCGAGAAAACGAGAAATATCGGAATCATGGCTCACATCGATGCAGGTAAGACGACCACGACAGAGCGTATCCTTTACTACACCGGTATCAACCGTGTGTTAGGTGAGGTTCACGACGGTGCTGCTACCATGGACTGGATGGTCCAGGAGCAGGAGAGAGGCATCACGATCACTTCCGCAGCTACTACAGCGCCGTGGAAGGGACACAGGATCACCATCATCGACACTCCCGGTCACGTTGACTTTACGGTCGAGGTTGAAAGATCCCTTCGTGTACTTGACGGTGCCGTCACCGTTATGTCTGCAAGAGGAGGAGTTGAGCCCCAGACAGAGACTGTCTGGAGACAGGCTGAGCACTACGGTGTTCCCCGTATGGTATTCGTCAATAAGATGGATATCGTCGGCGCCGATTTCTTCCATGTTGTCGACATGATCAAGGATCGTTTGAAGAACGAGTCAGTCGCTATTCAGATCCCCATCGGTAAGGAAGATACATTTACAGGAATCATCGATCTTATGAGGATGAAGGCTGAGGTCTATCTTTCCGAAGACGGTAAGGAATATGAAGAGCGCGATGTCCCCGAGGACATGCTCGAACTTGCAAAAGAGAAGAGAGAGCTCATGATCGAGAAGATCGCTGAGACCGACGATGAACTTACAATGAAGTATCTGGACGGTGAAGAGATCTCGGTCGAGGAATTGAAGGCTGCCCTTCGTAAGGCAACGGTTGAGTGCAGACTCATCCCCGTTACCTGCGGAACATCCCTGAGAAACAAGGGTGTACAGCTTCTTCTTGACGCTATCATCGACTACATGCCTTCTCCTCTCGATGTACCTGCCATCAAGGGTGTAAACCCCGAGACTAATGAAGAGGAAGAAAGACCTTCTTCGGACGAAGAGCCGTTTGCAGCTCTTGCATTCAAGATCGCAACCGACCCGTTTGTAGGAAAGCTTTGCTTCTTCCGCGTATATTCCGGTGTTCTTCAGGCCGGTTCTTATGTGCTCAATGCAGGTAAGAACAAGAAGGAGAGGATCGGACGTATTGTCCAGATGCATGCGAATGACCGTAAGGAGATCGAAGAAGTATTCTCCGGTGATATCGCTGCAGCTATCGGACTTAAGCTTACGACCACAGGTGACACGCTCTGCGATGAGGATCATCCCATCATACTCGAGTCCATGGAATTCCCGGAGCCGGTTATCGAAGAGGCTATCGAGCCTAAGAGCCGCGCTTCCCAGGAGAAGATGATCGTGGCTTTGCAGAAGCTTGCTGAAGAGGATCCTACATTCAGGACTTACACGAACCAGGAGACAGGACAGACGATCATTGCCGGTATGGGTGAGCTTCACCTCGACATCATCGTCGACCGTTTGATCCGTGAGTTCAAGGTTGAAGCCAACATCGGCGCTCCCCAGGTATCCTATAAGGAGACCATCACGAAGACCGTTGAGGCTCAGGGTAAGTTCGTACGTCAGTCCGGTGGTCACGGTCAGTACGGTGACTGCTGGCTCCGTCTCGAGCCCCAGGAACCCGGCGCGGGCTACGAATTCGTCAACGCAACAGTCGGCGGATCCATCCCGAAGGAGTTTATCGCTCCTATCGATGCCGGTGTACGTGAGGCTATGCAGGCAGGCGTACTCGGAGGTTATCCGGTAGTTGATGTAAAGGTTACCGTTTACGACGGTTCCTTCCACGAAGTCGACTCTTCGGAGACTGCGTTCAAGATCGCAGGTTCCATGGGCTTCAAGGCAGGTATGCAGAAGGCTGCTCCTGCGCTTCTTGAGCCTATCATGAAGGTTGATGTAGAGGTTCCGGATGATTATCTCGGCGACGTTATCGGCGGCCTCAATGCCCGCCGCGGCGCGATCAAGGAGATCGAGCCTATGAACGGAACACAGCAGATCCACGCAGAGGTTCCTCTTGCGAACATGTTCGGATATGCTACGGACCTTCGTTCCTCAACACAGGGAAGAGGTACGTTCATAATGCAGATCTCACACTTCGCACCTTGTCCGAAGAGCATCATGGAAGACATCCTGAAAAAATAATTAACAAAACCAATCGGCCGAAGTCCTGCTGTACACATACTTGAAAAACAGGCATATAACTTGTAGAATATGTGCTATCGCTTGGGATCAGGCTGATAAAGAGAAAAATGATCTTATGATCAACAGAATTCTTAGGAGGAATTTAACAAATGGCTAAGGAAAAGTTCGTACGTAACAAGCCGCACGTAAACATCGGAACGATTGGTCACGTTGACCATGGTAAGACAACTCTTACAGCCGCAATCACAAAGGTTCTGGCTATGAAGGGCGGAGCTGAGTTCAAGGATTATGGCAACATTGACTCCGCACCGGAGGAAAGAGCCCGTGGTATCACGATCAACACAGCTCACGTTGAGTATGAGACAGAAGCTCGTCACTATGCTCACGTTGACTGCCCCGGCCACGCTGACTATGTAAAGAACATGATCACAGGTGCTGCTCAGATGGACGGTGCTATCCTCGTAGTTTCCGCTTCTGACGGCCCGATGCCCCAGACAAGAGAGCACATCCTTCTCGCAAGACAGGTTGGCGTTCCTTATATCGTAGTATTCATGAACAAGTGCGATCAGGTTGATGACGAGGAGCTCCTCGAGCTCGTTGAGATGGATATCAGAGACCTTCTCAACCAGTACGAGTTCCCTGGTGATGACACACCTATCATCAGAGGTTCTGCGCTTGCAGCTCTCGAGTCTTCTTCTACAGATCCTTCTGCTCCCGAGTATGCTCCTATCGTTGAGCTCATGGCTGCAGTTGACGAGTACATCGCTACTCCTGAGAGACCTACAGACAAGCCTTTCCTTATGCCTGTTGAGGACGTATTCACAATCACAGGTCGTGGAACAGTTGCTACTGGCCGTCTCGAGAGAGGTATTGTTAAGGTTGGTGACGCTGCTGAGATCGTTGGTCTCGAGGATGAGCCTAAGTCCACAACAATCACTGGTGTTGAGATGTTCCGTAAGATGATGGATCAGGCTGAGGCCGGTGATAACATCGGATGCCTCCTTCGTGGTATCGACCGTAAGGAAGTTGAGAGAGGCCAGGTTATCTCCAAG